>NZ_CP157575.1:542500-842500 GCF_051628905.1 Asaia sp. BMEF1
GGTGACGCCGTTCACGAAGCCAAGATAGTGATTGTTCGTGATGTTCTGGATATTCAGCTGAAGAACCGGATTTTTCATGAACGCGAAGTTCCTGAAGCGATAACCCGCATGAACGTTCATGGTGACATAGCTCGGGATCGAGGTGTCATTATTGAACGTTGCATATTGCTTGCCGACATATTTCAGCGCGAAGCCACTGAAGAGGTGGCCGTCGTCGTAATCCAGGTTGAAGGCCACCTGCTGGCGAGCCGTCTGGGGGGCGAACTTTCCCTTACTCTTCACATAGTCGCCTGTGCTTCCTGCGGCGATATTACTGTCTGTGCGCGCGTTGATATACTCCGCCGACACATACGGGCGCAGGTGGTAGAGGATCGGGCGCGTGCCGATTTCGAAATCGACACCATCGGCATGCGAGCCGCCGCCATTGATGCTCTGCGAATAGTAAGACCCGTTGGGCTGCACGACCGTCTGCGAATAAAGGCGGTTGGTGAAGTTATAATGGAAGTAGGTCAGGGTACTGTTGAAGAGACTGCCCTGATAACGAACGCCAGCCTCCTCGGAAATCGAGATTTCAGGCTTCTGATTCGGATTGGCCTGAGTGCTGTATCCAACGCCCTTCGTATAGGTGCCTGCATCGTAGAGCGAAGTGTTCATCGGAATGCGGAAATTGGTGGTACCCGAAGCGAAAAGCTGGAACTGATTGTTCAGCTTGTAACGGATCGACGCAGCCGGGAGCGGCTCGTTCCAGCTGCCCCGGATATATCGGCCAGTTGACGTATCAGGCAGATTGTTCTGCCCCTGACGCGTGATCATCGCATATTTCAGACCGCCTTCGAGCGTCAGACGATTATTGAGCAGCGAGAGCGAATCATCAATGAAGAGCGTGTGGATGCGCGTCTGGGTAAGCGTATCGCGATATTGTGCCGTCTCACCGTTAGAAAGCACAAGATTGGGCCCGCCGCCATACTCATTGAGTGGAGCGCCGGTCGCGGGATCGACAAGACTGTAGGGCGATGTCTGGATCTGCTTCGAATATTCGAACCAGTAGCCGATCATGAGACGATTGGCGCCCGTGTGCAAAGCGAGCTTCGTGACTGCGCCAGGGCGGTAGGTTTGCGTGTTCGACGGATTATAGAGAAGCAGGCTCTTGGTATTTGACGAATTATAGGAGCCAATCGAGCCGCTCAGTGTCTGAGCACCATATTGCTGGCTCGTCAGGCTCTCGCTGTAGGCACCGCCACCATTGCCGTTACCGTACCAGAAATAGGGTGTTTCCGTCAGCGTAAGCCGATCTGTCAGCGTAAAGGTGGACGGGGCGCTGGCATAGATATTGGTGAACGGGTTCTGGTGCAGCTTGTAGTAATTTCCACTAGGGCTCTTCGGGTTCCATTTGGAGTCATACGTATAGCTCGTGCCGTATTTCTGCCAGTTGGCCAGCGACATGGAGGGGAACAGCGTGCTGTCACTCTGGTTGCCAACGATCGCCAGCGAGATACGGTTACCCTGACCCCATTCATTGACCCATTTCGTCTCGCCATGAAGCTTCTTCTGGGCCCCTGGACCG
Organism: Asaia sp. BMEF1; assembly: GCF_051628905.1. Lineage (GTDB taxonomy): Bacteria > Pseudomonadota > Alphaproteobacteria > Acetobacterales > Acetobacteraceae > Asaia. Next base: position 544,065 of record NZ_CP157575.1, read on the forward strand.
CGCCATGAATCTTCATGCGCAGCCGAGAACGAAACGTAACCCTTCAGATGGGTATTGCCGATCCGTCCCGTGTCGACACGGCCAAAAATACGCCGAGAGTCATAGCTGCCATAAGTGCCGTCCAGATGACCGCCGAACCGTTCGGTTGGGTCGAGCAGATACATATTCACGGCGCCGCCAGAAGCACTGATATGCGGACTGTCGAGATCCGCCGACCCCTGCTCGACATTGATCGTGCGTAGATTTTCTGAATCAACGATTTCCTGCGGGTAGACCGCATAATTGCCGATATCGTTAATGGGAAAGCCTTCAAGGGTGAACCCGATCTGGCTCGCATTGAGACCGCGCAGTGTCAGATTACCGCCATTGAGCCCGAGCGGGTCGACCGACGTCGTATTCACGCCCGGCAGCATGGCAATGAGCTGCATGGGGTTCAGGCCAGGCGTCTGCTTGGCAATGAATTCCTGCGTGACGGTTGAGCGCGATTTCGCAGCGTCTTCGTGGACCATCAAGCCGCCACCGGCAGCCGTGTGACGGCTGGCACGCACCTGTACTGTCTCGCTCCGTGCGGCGTCGGTGGGTGCGGTGGAGCCCATCATTGATGGGCCGTCATCAGCCTTTACAGTGGACTTGGAAGCCTGGCCCTTTGAGCCAGATGCCGCATTGCTTGTCGTAATGACCTGCGCGGACGCGGCTGAAATCTGCAACGCCAGAGCAGAGGTTGCGCAGAGAAAGAAACGGGCTCTCAAACTCATCGTGGTTCCTGAGGCTTAAACGCTGATCGTTAAAGGGAGTTAACGAATTGACGACCGGCATTAACACGCACTCGAAACAATCACGATGAAAGTTTAATGACGATACTCTTTTAAGAAATCGTTTCTTTTCAGTTACATATGATACAAACGGAGTTCTGGAAAAAGCGAGCATCGGCAGAAATCGTTAAAGAAATAGAGACTTCAGAAAGCATAACATCAGTCGGTTTACGGCTGTTTTTCGAAGTTGATGCATGAAATTATATAATGTTAATGAAACGAATAAAGTAAAGAATATAGATTTATCATTGCATAGATTGGAATTTTTAACGTTAGACGTTACCAGACATTCTTCCAGATACACTCAAACCGAGACCTTGCACTGTGATCGTTCGCCCTCGCTTCAAATCGCTTTCCTGTTTGATTGCCCTCGCTACCCTCACTCCGGGCGCAAGCCGGGCGGCGGACGACCAGACGCAGACTCCGCACCAGAGCACAGGGCAGATGATCGCCTCCCTTCCGTGGATCCATGGCCCTGCGACAATCGGAGTGGACGGCAGTTCTGAACTGAAAATCCCGGCGGGGTATGAGGTGCTGTCGCCCCCAAGTGGGAGGAAATTCCTTGCTCTGATCGGCAACCTTGTCTCGGAAAAGGACAATCAGGATTATATCTTACAGCCAGAATCTAACGACAAAGACTGGTTTATGGATTTTCACTACGTAAATTCCGGCCATATCGGTGACACAGACACGATCGACGCAGCAGAATTGCTTACTTCGATGACCGAGCAATCGGCTGCGGAAAACAAGGAGCGAAAAGCCGCACACCTGCCACAGCTCTTTCCTGCCGGGTGGCAGACGCCCCCGCGCTACGATCAGCAGACCCACCGCCTCGAATGGGCTTACCGGTTCAAGACAGATGACGGCTCGCTCATCACCAATCTCAATACGCGCCTGCTGACGCGTACCGGTTATTACCGCGTTCTCATGGTCGGGGATGTCGATACGTACGGGGCAGACAGAGACGAATTCAACATCGCCCTGACCTATCTTCAGCCGACGCTTGGCAATCGCTACAGCGATTTCAAGACCGGCGACAAACTGGCTGAATATGGTCTGATGGGGCTTATCGGTGGAGGGGCAGCGGCAGTCGCTGTCAAGACCGGGCTGATTGGCGTCGTTATCACTTTTGTCGTCAAGATTGGCTCAGCGCTGCTCAGCTCAAAGGCAATCGTCGCCGTGATCGGCTTCTTCGCCCTGCTATGGACGCGCCTTAAAAGCGTATTCTCTCGCAAGAAAGACAAGTGACATGCATCTGTTGGATGCTCCCGTCATTTTTTCAGCATGCGCCGCCCTTAGTTTCTGGGTGGCCATGATGCTGATCCCGAAGCCCAAAAAACGGCCAAGGCCCCAGCAGAGTGATGAGAAAAACGCCGTTGAGCCAGGGTGGGATCGCGGAAGCCATCCACATCGCTTCGGAAACCCGAACGAAGGAGAGTGACAGGACTGCGACGCACGAGGTTTAGGCCTCTATCTCGGGAAGCCTTCATCGTCAGATTGAAATTTCGAGAAAATTTTGGCTGGGGGACCTGGATTCGAACCAGGGCTGACCGGGTCAGAGCCGGTAGTTCTACCGCTAAACTATCCCCCAGCATCTTTGCAGAAGCTGATTGCCTTGCGGTGGCGGTGGGATAGCACCCACCCAGACAGGCCGCAACCCCCTTATTCGCTTTTTTTTTCATAAATTGGACATGAGCAGAGCATAAAATGCTTGCTGCGCCACCTTGGCACTATCACATTGTTTTTGACGTAAGATTTCATGTCGGGATCAGGATGAGGGGGGACGATCATGGGCTATAGCCGTAGCGACACACTGTCATCCCATACGCCTGAGGGCGCACCGTTCAGGCATTTCGCTGCGCTGGACCTGGGCACCAATAACTGTCGCCTCATGATCGCGCGACGCACTGCCGGTGGCGTGCAGATTGTCGATCGTCAGAACCGCATGGTCTGCCTCGGCGAGGGGCTCATCGAAACGGGCGAACTTAGCGCAAAGGCGATGGATCGCGCGGTACGCACACTCGACTCCTATGCAGCGCGTATGAAGGGCCTTCCCTCGCTTCAGGTTCGCGCCGTAGCCACCGAGGCCTGCCGCCGCGCCCTCAATCGCGAGAGCTTTCTCGCCCGCGTCCAATCCGAGACCGGACTCTCGCTTGAAATCATTTCTCCCAGAGAAGAAGTAGAACTCGCGGTTGAAGGGTGCCGCACCCTGCTGCATCGCGCACAGCAACCTGGTGAGCGTGCCATCGTGTTCGATATAGGCGGCGGTTCGACCGAGATCGCCTGGTTACGTCTGAACTCCGAGACGCGCGGGCACGAATTGGTCAGCCTCGTCAGCCTGCCCTACGGCGTTGTGACGCTGTCGGAGCAGTTTGGCCGCTCACGTGAGGCGGCCGCTCATTCAGCGCATGCATATCTCTACGAAACAATGGTGGAGACGGTTCGCAAGCCGCTACTCGCCTTCGAGGCGGTTCATCAGATCGGCAGGGAGATGCTGCGCGGGGCTGTGCAGATGCTCGGCACCAGCGGTACGGTAACGACGCTAGCAAGCATGGCCCAGAATCTGACCCGGTACAGCCGCAACGCGGTAGACGGATTTTCGCTCTCGGCGCAAGCTGCACATGACGCCATCGCCCTTGTGCGCAGCGCCGCCGCCGGGGACCAACAGGCGCCCTCGACCCTGCCACCAGACCGACAGCATTTCATGTTGCCTGGATGCGCCATATTCGAAGCGATCCATAGCGTTTGGCCATCCGAGCGGATCATCGTCGCCGATCGGGGGCTAAGAGATGGAATGGTGGCGCGTATGGCCACCCAGGCACGATCCAGCCGTTATGCTTCCCATGGCGCCACGCGTCATGGCATCAGCCGCCCAAGTATCGCTGATTATCGTGGCCATGTGGCACCGTCTTCCTTTATGTGACGCCCATGAGCAAAAACAGTGACAAACGTGGCGGCAAGAACGGGAAGTCCTCCGAAAAGAGAGTTCCCGGCAAAGCTCTCAAGAGCTCGACCGCACCCGGCCAATCCGACAGCACGCTCGACGGAAGCTCCGTTCAGAATGCCCGCAACAAGACAATCATGCTGCGCACCGCTCGTGGCCGTTCTACGGCCCAGCAGCGCTGGCTCAATCGACAGTTGAATGACCCGTATGTTGCAGCAGCCCGCAAGCAGGGCTGGCGCTCACGCGCGGCGTTCAAGCTGATCGAGATCGACGACCGGCTCAACCTTATCAAGCCGGGCATGAAAATTATCGATCTGGGGGCAGCCCCGGGTGGCTGGACGCAGGTCGCGGTCAAGCGCGGAGCAAGTGCAGTTGTCGGGGTCGATCTCCTGCCCGTCGACCCGGTGAGCGATGCCACCATTATCGAAGGCGATTTCACCGATCCCGATATGCCGGCACGGCTCATCGAATTACTAGGCGGCCCAGCCGATCTGGTGCTGTCGGATATGGCACCGAACACGACGGGTCACGCACCGACCGATCACATGCGCATCATGGGCCTCGCCGAAGGGGCGCTGGATTTCGCGATACAGGTTCTGGCGGAAGGCGGCGGCTTCGTCGCCAAGGTGTTCCAGGGCGGCTCGGAACGCCAGATGCTCGAACCGATGAAACTGGCTTTCTCGAATGTCCGGCATCTGAAGCCACCGGCATCGCGCAAGGAATCGAGCGAGCTTTATGTCGTGGCGACCGGGTTCAGACCCGATCGCCTCAAGCGTGACTGATTATTCAGTCACGTCCCACAGCCAGGCGGCCCCGCGCACGCCTGAGCTGTCGCCGTGCTTGTTACGTACTATCGGGGTGGTGCAGGTCGGCGTAATGACATGACGCGCAAGAAGCGGCGGCACCCGCCGATAGATGCTGTCAAGATTGGACACCCCGCCACCGAGCACGATGATATCGGGGTCTAGGAAGTTGATCGCGAGCGCGCAGGCACGCGAGAAGCGGTCCATGTAGCGGTCGAGCGCGCCGATTGCCGAGATATCGCCACTGGCCGCAGCCTCTTCGATACCCGCTGTGTTGTGGTGACCGATGCCCTTCCAGTCCTTGGCCAGCTCGGGGCCGCAGAGGTAGCGTTCGAGGCAGCCCTCATTGCCGCAGAAACATTTCGGCAGCGGGAATTCCTCAAGGCGCGTCCACGGAAGCGGCGTGTGACCCCATTCCCCGGCAATGCTGTGACGACCACCGATCACCTTTCCGTCAACCACGATACCAGCACCCATGCCGGTGCCGATGATGATGCCGAAAACGGTGCGATTGCCCTCCCCCGCGCCGTCTGCCGCTTCAGAGAGGGCAAAGCAGTTGGCATCGTTTTCGACGCGCACGGACCGACCCAGCGCACGATCGAGGTCGATGCCGAAAGGCTGGTTGTTCAGCCAGGTTGCATTGGCATTCTTGATCAACCCGGTTTCGGGCGAAATGGAACCCGGAATGCCGATACCGAGCGTCGAGCTGAACTGTCCAGGCTTGGCCAGATGCGATGGAACACTGCCAAGGCGCTGGTCAACACTGGCCACCAGATCGCGAACAGCGATCACGGCCTCTTCGTAAACTCCCGGGTTAGGGACACGCTCGCGCAGTTGAAGATCGCCCGCGCGATCAAGAACTGCGATTTCGATCTTTGTCCCACCGAAATCGATGCCGAGGCGATAATCAGCCATCTCATGCCTTATTGAAGTTGCTTCTGAAAACTGCGGCGCATGTTGCGGACGAATGCGGTCCGAGTAAAGGTGTAATGGCAAAACAGCGTCCGATCCCTAACGGATGCCCTAGGCTTGAAACGCAACCGAAGCTGCGCGCATAGTCAGTCCTATGACTCCTCCTGCTCCCGAAACCCTTCTTGACGTGCGCGGGCTTGCCTGCCCCTTGCCCGTGCTGCGCGCGCATCGCAGCCTCAGGGCCATGCAGGCGGGAACCCGCCTGCGCGTGCTCGCTACGGATCGTGCCAGCGTCGCGGATTTTCAGGCTTTCTGCCGTGAAACAGGTCATGCATTGGTTGCCTTCTCTGAAGACGGCGAGACGCTTTCTTTCGTGATTCGTCGCAAAATGGACACAGCTGTGTCATCTCCTGTTACGGAATAATCATAGTCATTACTTCCTTGGGCTTGGAGAATGGAGTGCGACACGCTATCCCTCCTCCCATCGAGCCGTCTTTCGTGACGGCGATTTTCCGAAACAGCGGAGCGGGACGGCATTTACGGCATGGACGCACAGCTTTCACAGCTCTCTTTCGAGGAGGCCCTGTCTGAACTCGACAGGATCGTTCGCGGTCTCGAAAGTGGTCAGATGAAACTCGAGGACGCCATAAGCGCCTATGAGCGAGGTGCTGCCCTGCGCCGTCATTGCGAAACAAAACTATCGGAAGCGGAAATGCGGGTTCGTGCCATCACGCAACGTGACGGCACAACGACAACCGTCTCCCTTCCCGAGTTCGACGAGAATTCTGGCGGAAAAGCCCCATGACGACCCCCTCACCCACCCTTATTGCCTCTCCTGAGGCGCTCGCCGCGTCGCTTGGCACGGCAGCCCGTGCGATCGAAACGACGATCGATCGCCTTCTTCCCATGGTTGATGGTGACGAGTCGGTACTGCTCGAGGCCATGCGTTATGCTGCACTCGGCGGCGGCAAGCGTCTACGCGGCTATCTTGTGACCGAAATCGCGGCAATCTTTGGCGCCGAGGCCGAAGGCGCGCTGCGCGTGGCGGCGTCTGTCGAGATGCTTCACGCCTATAGCCTCGTTCATGACGATCTCCCCGCCATGGATGATGACGATCTGCGTCGCGGCCAGCCCTCGACGCACAAGCAGTTCGATGAGGCGATCGCCATTCTCGCAGGCGATGCGTTGCAGACCTCGGCTTTCGAAATCCTGGCAGATGAGGCGACCCACCCGGACCCGGCGGTGCGTATCGCTCTGGTGACCGCTTTGGCTCAGGCTTCCGGCGCCGCAGGCATGGTTGGCGGCCAGGTGGTCGATATCCGTGGCGAAGGCAAAAGCCTTCCGCTCGATCAGGTCCGCCGCCTGCACGCCATGAAGACCGGCGCGCTGATCCGCTACGCTGCCGAAGCCGGAGCCATTCTGGGCGGCGCCGACCGCGCGCAGCGCGATGCCATCATCGCTTATGGGCGCGATATCGGCACGGCCTTTCAGGTTGCCGATGACGTGCTCGACACGACGGCAAGCGCCGAGGAACTCGGCAAGACCGCCGGCAAGGACGAAGCCTCCGGCAAATCTACCTATGTCTCCCTGCTCGGAATTGACGGCGCGCGCGCCGAGGCCGCGCGCCTTTCCGAGCAGGCCACACAGGCCCTGATCTCTTTCGGGACCGAAGCAGCCGCGCTCAGAGCCCTGGCACAATACATCGTCGAGCGCAGGAATTAAGAGAATGAGCGATACCACCAAGCCGAACACCACCGCGTCCATTCCGACGATGGGCCGTTTTCCTCACCTCGATCGCGTGGTCATTCCCGCCGATCTGAGGAATTTCTCGACCGAGCAGCTCAAGCAGCTCGCCGAGGAACTGCGCTCTGAAACGGTCGATGCCGTCTCCACCACAGGGGGGCATCTCGGCGCTTCTCTGGGCGTGGTCGAACTGACGGTTGCTATGCACGCCGTGTTCAACACGCCCGATGATCGTATCATCTGGGATGTCGGCCATCAGGCCTACCCCCACAAGATCCTGACCGGGCGTCGCGACCGTATCCGCACGCTGCGCCAGCCTCATGGTCTGTCGGGCTTCACCCGTCGTTCGGAGAGCGAATACGACCCGTTCGGTGCGGCGCATTCCTCGACATCGATCTCTGCTGGTCTCGGCATGGCTGTCGCGCATCACCTGCGCGCCAATGAAGACCCCTCCTATCACGAGCGCAACGTCATTGCCGTGATTGGCGACGGGTCGATCTCGGCTGGCATGGCCTATGAAGCCATGAACAATGCGGCTGTGGCTGGCGCAGGCGCCAAGCGTCTGATCGTCATCCTTAACGATAACGAGATGTCGATTGCCCCGCCGGTGGGCTCGATGTCGAACTACCTTTCGCGTCTCATGACGTCACGCAAGTTCCTGAGCCTGCGCGATCTGGCTGGCAAGCTGGCCAAGCGTCTGCCCGCGGGCCTCGAGCGCACAGCCAAGCGCGCAGATGAACTGACGCGCGGTCTGATCACGGGTGGCACGCTCTTCGAGGAACTCGGCTTCTATTATGTCGGCCCCGTTGATGGCCATGACATGAACCAGCTCGTGCCGATCCTGCGCAATCTGCGCGACGCCGATGAAGGCCCGGTGCTGCTGCATGTCATCACCGAGAAGGGGCGTGGCTATACGCCTGCTGAATCGGCCGGTGACAAATACCATGCCGTCAGCAAGTTCAACGTCGTGACGGGCGAGCAGAAAAAAGCGCCCGCAGGCCCGCCGAGCTACACCTCCGTCATGGCACGCGAATTGCTGCGCCATGCCGAGAAGGATGAGCGCATCACCGCAATCACGGCAGCCATGCCGTCAGGCACCGGCCTCGACAAATTTGCGACGAAGCACCCCGACCGCTTCTTCGATGTCGGCATCGCCGAGCAGCACGCCGTGACCTTTGCTGCCGGTATGGCATCCGAAGGTCTCCGCCCGTTCTGCGCCATCTATTCGACCTTCCTGCAGCGCGCCTATGACCAAGTGGTGCATGACGTAGATTTGCAGAACCTGCCGGTTCGCTTTGCGATCGACCGCGCCGGTCTGGTTGGCGCCGATGGCGCGACCCATGCAGGATCTTTCGATCTGAACTATCTCTGCTGCCTGCCCAACATGGTCGTCATGGCGCCGAGCGATGAGGTCGAGCTGACCCATATGACGGCAACGGCCTGCGTCTACGATGCAGGTCCGATCGCCTTCCGCTATCCGCGTGGCAGCGGCACAGGGCTGGAGCTGCCCGAAGCAGGCGAGATCCTTGAAATCGGTCGTGGTCGCATCGTACGCGAAGCCGTACGTCAGCCTGGCACGAAATCGGGCGTAGCCATTCTGTCCCTCGGCACGCGCCTGACGGAATCGCTCAAGGCTGCCGATCATCTCGCTGCGCAGGGCATCGCCGTTACCGTTGCCGATGCGCGTTTTGCCAAGCCGATCGACACGGCACTGGTCGAGCGTCTAGCGCGCGAGCATGACGTGCTGATCACGATCGAGGAAGGTGCAGCAGGCGGCTTCAGCAGCCTCGTGGTGCGTCATCTGGCCGAAACCGCCCTGCTCGATCAGGTCAAGTTCCGCCCGATGGCCCTGCCCGACAGCTATATCGACCATAATCTGCCCGACGTGCAGTATGACGAAGCCGGGCTCAATGCACCTCAGATCGTCACAGTGGCCCAGTCGGCACTGGGTGCGCAGAGCGCTCAGCAGACGGCCTGATGGCCAAGAAGCGGGCTGACGTTCTGCTGGTCGAGCGCGGTCTCGTCGAGAGCCGCGCCCGCGCGCAGGCGCTGATCATGGCGGGGCTTGCTTTCAGCAAGGAACGCCGCATTGCCAAGGCGGGCGACATGCTCGCCGAGGATGCCCCGCTCGATCTGCGGGGGCAGGACCATCCCTGGGTTTCGCGTGGCGGGCTCAAACTCGACCACGCCATTTCGCATTTCGCTCTCGATCCGACAGGCGCGACTGCGATCGATGTTGGCGCTTCGACGGGTGGTTTCACCGACGTGCTCCTCACCAAAGGCGCGACGAAGGTTTTTTCGGTCGATGTCGGGCATGGCCAGATCGCCTGGAAGCTCCGCTCAGATGAGCGTGTCGTGGTAATGGAAAAGACCAATGCCCGCACGCTCGACGCAACGCTTATTCCCGACCCGATCTCGGTAGTCGTCTGCGATGCGAGCTTCATCGGATTGCGTACAGTTTTGCCCCCCGCTCTCGCTCTTTGTCAGCCGGGCGGCTGGGCAGTCGCGCTGATCAAGCCGCAATTCGAGGCTGGTCGCGCCGAGATTGGCGCCAAAGGCGTCGTACGCGACCCTGCTGTGCATGAGCGTGTCTGCTCGGAAATACGCGGCTGGTGGGAAGGTCTCGAAGGTTGGAAGGTTCTAGGCGTAGAACCCAGCCCTATCACCGGCCCAGAAGGCAACCGTGAATTTCTCATCGCCGCCAAGCGTAACGCTTAAAGTAAAGGGGTTCCCAAAGGGCGACCGCCCTTTGGCGGGGCATGGGGCAGAGCCCCATGAACGCTGATCACAGAACTCCGCCTTCCACGGGTTCCGTCGCGCTCACCAGAAAGAGGCTTCCGCTCTTCGATCCCCCATTTCCCAGCATGGTTTTTCTTGCGTTTCGGGGGCTCTTCCGTGATAGAGCAGCGCCATGTCCGACATTTCGACCCCTCTCGACCTGAATGAGCAGGAGCGCGCGCGCATCCTGGCCAAATCTGCTCTTTTCGCGCCCCCGCCCGCGGTGCTGCCGGATGGGCGTCGCGACCTCGTGGGCCTGTCTCGTGAAGAGCTGATTGCCGAAATGGCCGTGTTCGGCGAGAAGCCCTTCCGTGCAAAGCAGCTCTGGCACTGGATCTATCATCAGGGCGCGACCGATTTTTCGCTCATGAGCAGCATCGCCAAGCCGCTTCAGGCGAAGCTCGCAGAACATTATGTCGTCGGACGCCCTTCCACGTCGCTCGAACAGACGTCGAATGACGACACGCGCAAATTCCTCTTCCGCTTTCGTGACGGGCAGGAAGCCGAGACGGTCTATATCCCGGATCGGCGTGAAGATCGTGGCGCTGTCTGTATTTCGTCCCAGGTCGGCTGCACCCTTTCCTGCACCTTCTGCCATACGGGCACGCAGAAACTCGTCCGTAATCTGGGTGCTGCGGAAATCGTGTCGCAGTTCATGGCGGCGCGCGATTCCTATGGCGAATGGCCGAGCCCAAGAGGGGAAACTCCGCGCCTGCTCTCGACCATCGTGCTGATGGGTATGGGCGAGCCGCTCTATAATTATGACAATGTCGCCAAGGCCATGCGCATCGTGATGGATGGCGAAGGCATTGCCCTTTCACGGCGACGCATCACGCTCTCGACCTCTGGCGTCGTGCCGATGATGGATCGCTGCGGTGAGGAACTGGCGGTCAATCTCGCGATCTCCCTGCACGCCGTCACCAATGAACTGCGCGACAAGATTGTACCGCTCAACCGGAAATACCCGATCGAGGAGCTGATGGCGGCGTGCCGTCGCTACCCGGCAGCGTCGAATTCGCGTCGCATTACCTTCGAATACATCATGCTGCGCGGGATCAATGACAGCGAGGCCGATGCGCGTGAACTGGTGCGCCTGATCAAGGGCCTGCCCGCCAAGGTCAATCTTATTCCGTTCAATCCCTGGCCGGGTTCGGAATTTAAACCCTCCACCCGCGAGCAGCTTCAGAAATTTGCCGCCATCGTGATGGATGCTGGCTTTGCCTCGCCGATCCGTATGCCACGCGGTCGCGACATCCTTGCAGCCTGTGGTCAGCTCAAGACCGAAAGCGAGCGCCTGCGCCGCAACGCGACGGCGGATGCCGAATAACAGGTCGAGGCCGTCCCCCGAGACTGGCCTGATCGGCTGGCGGGTGGTAAGAAAGGCGCCCAACGCGTTATCTTTACAGAGGGAAGCCTGGCCTTATGACCGCCCGGGACATTAAAAAAGTCGTTCTCGCCTACTCGGGCGGGCTGGATACTTCCGTTATCCTTCGCTGGCTCCAGAAAGAATACGGCTGCGAGGTCGTGACCTTCACCGCCGATCTGGGCCAGGGTGAAGAGCTGGAACCGGCACGCCGCAAGGCCGAAATGTTCGGCGTCAAGGAAATCTTCGTCGAGGACCTGCGCGAGACCTTCGTGAAGGATTTCGTCTTCCCGATGTTCCGCGCCAATGCCCTTTACGAAGGGCAATATCTGCTTGGCACCTCCATCGCGCGCCCGCTGATCGCCCAGCGCCAGATCGAGATCGCCAAGATGGTTGGCGCCGACGCCGTGGCTCATGGTGCCACCGGCAAGGGCAATGATCAGGTTCGCTTCGAACTCGGCTATTACGCGCTTCAGCCCGACATCAAGGTCATTGCGCCCTGGCGTGAGTGGAACCTGACCTCGCGCACGAAGCTGCTGGCTTTTGCCGAAGAGAACCAGATTCCCGTCACCAAGGACAAGCGCGGCGAAGCCCCCTTCTCTGTGGACGCCAATCTTCTGCACTCGTCTTCCGAAGGCAAGATTCTCGAAGACCCCGCCATCGCGCCCGACGAGATCGTATTCCAGCGCACGATTTCGCCCGAGAACGCACCGGATGTCGCGACTGAAATCGCCATCGACTTTCATGAGGGCGATCCGGTCGCGCTGAACGGCGTGACGCTCTCTCCTGCCGAATTGCTTACGCGCCTGAACAAGCTCGGCCATGATAACGGGATCGGCCGTCTCGACCTGGTCGAAAACCGCTTTGTCGGCATGAAGTCACGCGGCATCTACGAAACGCCGGGCGGCACTATTCTGCTGACGGCCCATCGCAGCATCGAATCCATCACGCTCGACCGAGAGGCCATGCACCTCAAGGACAGCCTGATGCCGCGCTATGCCGAAATCATCTATAACGGCTTCTGGTTTTCGCCCGAGCGCTACATGCTTCAGGCACTGATCGATGCCAGCCAGAAATCGGTCACGGGCCGTGTTCGCCTCAAGCTCTACAAGGGCAATGTGATCTGCATCGGCCGCGAAAGCCCGAACAGCCTTTACGACACCCGCGTCGTCACCTTCGAAGATGACGAGGGCGCCTATAATCAGGTCGACGCTCAGGGCTTCATCAAGCTCAACGCCTTGCGCCTGCGTCTGGGCGGCCAGATCGGTCGCACCGGCGGCAAGCCCTGATAGCCGGATCCTGATCGCCCGGCATCGATTGCCCGGTGCGATCATCGGCCTGCGTGCTCCTCACCGCCTCGCGTGGTAAGGGGCACGCAGACATCGCAAGTTCCAAGAGGTTCAGCCATGCGTTTGTCCCGCTCCATCAAGACCCTCGTCGCCGGGGCATCTTTTTTTGTCCTGACCGCCTGTGGCGGCACGAAAGAAGAGCCTGAGCTGACGCCTGAGCAGTTCATGGCCAAGGTCCGTGCCGAACCCGGCGTCAAGACCCTGCCCGACGGCCTCGCCTACAAGGTTCTGAAATCCGGCCCCAAGGATGGCGAGCAGCCCTCAAAGGGCCGCATGATGATGCTGATCTATGAAGGCCGTCTGCCAGATGGCGGTATTTTCGACAGTTCAGAGCAGCATGGTAACGGCGCCTATATGCAGATGGCGCTTGACGGGCTCGTTCAGGGCTGGATGGAAGCCCTGCCGATGATGCATGTGGGCGATACCTGGATGCTCTATGTTCCACCCGCGCTCGGCTACGGCAAGCGGTCGATGGGCATCATCCCACCCAACAGCCCCCTCGTCTTCAAGATCCAGCTTCTCGGTCTGGGCGGGCAGGAGCAGTAAGACGCTTCCCAAACGCGCCCCCTTCGCCCTCGCTCTCATGGCCGCGCTTGCTCTGGCGGGTTGCGGCAAAAAGAGTGCAGGGCAAAAACTCTACGGCCCTAATTGTGGCATCTGTCATCACGGGGGGTACGGCCTGCCCGGCGAGGTGCCGCCTCTGGTCGGCCGTCTCGATCTGATCGCAAAGACGCCTGAAGGGCGTGCCTATCTCGCGCGTGTCATGCTCAACGGGCTCGACGGGCCGATTAAAGCCAATGGTGGGCGCTATAATTTCTCGATGCCCAGTTTCCGGCGCCTGAATGACGAGCAATTGGGCCTTATCCTGAACTGGCTCATTTCCCGAGGTACGACCAACCCCGCCCCCGTCATCACCCCCGATGTGTTTTCGGCGGCTCGCAGGGAAGAAATCGGTTCGAACCGGGTTCACGATCTACGCGAGGGCCTCGCGGCGCAGGGTAAAATTCCCTGATACCTGTGGTAGAGACGCGGTTTATTCAGGTGGCGCCCAGTGCGCCTCGCAACGCGCCTCGTATAGCTCTTCATCACCCGTCTCGAGCACATGACCGGTTTGGCGCTTCTTCGCGGTCCAACGCGCAGGCGCTTCGCAGACGTGACAGCGCGCCATAAGCGGCACGTAGCGATCGGCCATCAGACGAAGGCGCGCCATGACATCGAAATCCCGCAGCATGAAATCCGTATCGAGCCCTGCAACGCTGATATCGACCCCAGCAGCGAGGCTTTTGCCGATATCGGCCACCACATCGCCCCTGTAGTGCGGTGCGATCATGAAATGCCCCTCATCAAGAAGGATATGCCCGAAACGCGCAAAATCATCGGGCCAGGATGAGACGGAACGCGCGGGGCGGCGTAGCCCGACACGGCTGTGGATGCTTGCCCCAGAGCGCGTGTCGAAAGCCGGGGCGAGACAGAGGGTCTTTTCCTCCTCGGGGTGGTCCTGAAGCAGATGCGCCGATTTTCCAGCAAACATCGGGCCTGCATAGACGGTCAGAATTCCCCTGCTCACGACGCTTTCTCCACTCATACAGGCTTCCATCCTTCAAGGTGCCGCGCAGCCCTTACAGCCATTTGCGCGGGCTCGGCAATCTTTCCCCTTGACCGTTCGCAAGACGCATTCGACAACATCGGCCATGCAACGTGTATTTTCCGGCATCCAGCCGACCGGCGTCCCCCAGCTTGGCAATTATCTTGGCGCGATCCGCAACTGGGTGCGGCTGCAGGAAGACCATGACTGCGTGTTCTGTCTGGTCGACATGCACGCCCTCACCGTTTTTCGCGAACCCGAGCAGTTGCGGCGCGATAATCTGGCGCAGGCTGCCTGCCTGATCGCCTCGGGCATCGATCCTGAAAAGCATGTGCTTTACAATCAGTCTGCCGTGAGCGCCCATGCGCGCCTAGGCTGGATCTTCAACTGCGTGGTACGCCTTGGCTGGCTGAACCGCATGACGCAGTTCAAGGAAAAGGCCGGCAAGGACCGCGAGCAGCATTCTGCCGGGTTGTTCGTCTATCCCGCGCTGATGGCCGCCGATATCCACGCTTTTCACGCCACGCGCGTGCCGGTAGGCGAAGACCAGAAACAGCATCTCGAAATTGCCAATGATATCGGCGCGAAGTTCAACCATGATTACGGGGTCGATTTCTTCCCCATGATCGAGCCGCTGATCCCGCCTTCGGCGGCGCGCGTCATGAGCCTGCGCGATGGCACGAAGAAAATGTCGAAATCCGACCCTTCCGCCCAGTCACGTATCGAACTGACCGACACGGCGGACGATATCGCGCTCAAGATACGCAAGGCTAAGTCCGATACCGAAGCCCTTCCCTCCGAGGCCCCCGGTCTGGAAGGCCGCCCCGAAGCGCGCAATCTGGTGACAATCTATGCCGCCATGGCCAATCAGGGCATTGATGAGGTACTGGCGCGGTTCGGCGGCCAGGGTTTCGGCCCGTTCAAGGCCGCTCTTGCCGAGCTGCTGGTCGCGACGCTTTCGCCTGTCGCGAATGAAACGCGCCGCCTGCTCGAAGACCGCGCCCACCTCGAGCGTGTTCTGCGAGAGGGTGCAGCACGGGCCAATGCCATTGCAGAGCCCATCGTCAGCGAAGCGGAACGACTGGTCGGCTATCTGCGCTAACCTTGGCGACAGAGCGAGACAGGACACCGGATATGCAACAGGCTTTTCATCGTCTTTCCATACGCACTCCTGGCAAGGGCCTGACCATGATCACCGGCCCGGTGCTCGACTGGGTCGCAACCACTGGTATCGAAGAGGGGCTGCTGACACTCTGGTGCCGCCATACCTCGGCGTCTCTCATCGTTCAGGAAAACGCCGATCCGACCGTGCAGCAAGATATCGCCAGCTATTTCGACGATCTCGTGCCTGAAGCACGCGCCTATCGTCACGATTACGAAGGCGCGGATGACATGCCCGCCCATATTCGCTCGGTTTTGACCAATGTGCAGCTGACAATCCCGGTCATGGCCGGTGAGCCCGTTCTAGGCACCTGGCAAGGGATCTATCTTTTCGAGCATCGCCGCTCCCCTCACAGCCGCGAAATCGTGCTGCATCTTCTCGGCAACTGACGCAATGACCCAAATCGGTGTCGCAATCGGCGTTGCAGTCGGGCTGTTAATGACTGTCCCGATCGCCGCCCGAGCCGAGATCGGACTGGATGTCACTCAATTCGGCGCGCGTTGCGACGACAAGTGCGATGACACGAAAAGCATTCAGGACGCGATAGATGCTGCCACGGCGAAAGGCGTTGCGCTTTCCCTGTCCGGCATCTGCCGCGTAAAAACCCTGAGAGTGCCCGTCACCGCCAAGACCTTTATAGTGGAGGGTAATAACGCCACGCTCCGCTTTCTTGCGGGCGGATTAGTGCTCAGCGCCCCCCAACCCGGCACGGCCGTCATTCCCTACGTTATCCGCAATCTGAAACTGCGCTCGGTCAACGCCTATGCCGATACGGCGATCAGCGTGCGCGGCGCATTCAAGGGGCTGGTCGAGAACGTCAATATCGACCGCTTCAGGAACGGGGTCGAACTCATCGCAACCTCGGATAATATCGTCAGAGGCTCGTTCTTCGATTCCTTCGGCGATTCCAACGCGGTGCTGATAAGCGGCACCATGTCAGGCAGTCAAACCATCTCGGCCTATGCGTCGAATAATACGGTGACCGATGTAACCGACATCCACGGCACAGGGATTTTCATCGGGCCCGGTGTGCAAGGCACGAAAATCCGCAATCTGCGGGTGCTGGAAGGCTGGTACGGCATCTATGCTGTCGACGGTAAAGGCGACGAGGATCTGAGTGTTTCGGATTCCTATCTGGAAGGAAGACGCGCCGGGTTGTTCGCCGATGGGGTCGATCTCACGCGCGTGGTGAATTGTAGCGCCGATCTGCCCTCAAGCGGGGCCGATCCCGGCTGGGCCGGTTTTCATATGGACCGCATGTACGGCGGTATTCTTGCGAATTCGAGCGTCTGGGGGGCGGCTGCCGCGCATTCGCCGGTCATCGTCGCAGGGGGCAATATCAATGTGATCGGCAATCAGGTGACGGGACCGGCCCAAGGCCCGTGCATGAAGCTGATCCCGTTCCCCAAACCCGACGATTCTCCGCTCCTGGTATCGAACAACACCTGCTGGGCATCGGGCGGCTATGAGGTGGCAGGGCGCGGCCCGATTGCGGGCAGCCATAATCTCTGGTCACGCCCCGATAACCATCACCTCATGGCGCGTGACTTCCCCAATCCCTGAGCGCATCGCGGTGAGATGCGCGCTGAAAGACGTTTCACCAGTTTCGGAGCCAGAATTGGGCGGGGCAGTTATCCTGCATCTGGGGTGAGTCCAGATAGCTTTCGGCGCCGGGAAATTTGCCCATGTGCTCCGGATTGAGGGTGAACCATAGTTGAGTCAGTACCACGCGCTTTGCGTGATCGGTTTCGCATCGAAGCTGAAGCGCCCTCGGCTGGGTTGCGCCGGTCGCCGAGCGGAAAAACGACAGCACCTCATCATGCCCCACCACCGTACCGGCGCGGGCTGCCAGAAATTCCATCATCGGCGAGCGGGAAAACCGCAGTTGAAGCGCGCTCGCCTTGGCAAAGAACACGCCCGGATCGTAACCGAAACAGGCCCCGTGCTTGACCCATTCATGGGTCAGCAGTGAAGGGTTGGTATGCGGCATGATCTCGCCGAGCGTGCGCAGCATGGCGTTATCAAGCACGGGTGGCGGTGCATCGGGGCCGAATAACCCGCAGCCTTCACGCCACCACCGCTCGACCGGCACATTCTGCGCCTCAAGCGAATGGGGTTCCGACGCCCAGAGCCCATGCAGACCGACGAGCGATTGATGCGGCTGATCGGCGGTGCAGCCTGACCCGACAGTGCAGAAACCGGGCTGCCAGGTGAGCGCCAGCGTGTTGTGGTCGAAATCACCATGCGCAAGCGGCACGAGCGCAGAGGGATGCGACACCGAGCCCGCGCATCCGGCGAGAAACAGAACCGAAAAAGCGACAAGCTTGCGTATCATGAACAGGCTCCCAGAAGACGTGCATGATGGGCGACATGATCGGCGATCACACTCTGGATGAACCAGTAGGAATGATCGTAGCCCTCATGATAGCGCAGCGTAAGCGGCTGACCTGCCCGGGCTGCAGCATTCTCGATCAGATCGGGGCGCAGTTCGCGCGCGAGGAACTGGTCTGCCGTGCCCTGGTCGATAAGAATTTCTCCCGGATGGCGCTTGCCTGACTCTATCAGTGAGACCGCGTCCCAGTCCTTCCAGCTTTCCCGGTTTTCCCCGAGATAGGCCGTAAAGGCCTTCTCGCCCCAAGGCACCGCAGCAGGATGCACGATCGGCGCGAGCGCGCTGACAGAGTGCCATAGCGAGGGGTCGCGCAGCCCGTGAACGAGGGCGCCGTGACCGCCCATCGAATGCCCCATGATGCCGAATGGCGCGCCATCCTGACCGAACTCTGTCCTTACAAGACGCGGCAACTCATCCGAGACATAGCTCCCCATGCGATAATGATTCGCCCAGGGTGACTGAGTCGCATCGAGGTAGAACCCCGCGCCTGTGCCGAGATCGTAGCCCTCCGCTTCGCCACTGACCCCTGCCCCTCTGGGCGACGTGTCGGGGGCGACGAGCATGATACCGCAGGCAGCGGCCTCGGCGATAATCGTGGATTTCTGCAAGAACGTCTCATGGGTGCAGGTCAGACCGGCCAGCAGAAACAGCACAGGCACCTTTTCTCCCCGCAAGGCCTGTGCGGGCTGGAACACCATGAACTGCGCATCGAGGCCAAGGCTGTTAGACCGATGCGACATCGCAACGACGGCGCCACCATGGCAAAGCTGGTGCGAGAGCGCCTCGACGCTCATGCGTCGAATTCCACGACCGAGCGGATCGACTTGCCCTGGCTCATCAGATCGAAGCCGTGATTGATCTCCGAGAGCTTCAGATGCTGCGTGATCAGGGAGTCGATATCGATCCGTCCTTCCATATACATATCCACGATCTTGGGCACATCGGTGCGCCCGCGCGCGCCACCGAAAGCCGAACCGATCCAGCGACGCCCCGTCACAAGCTGGAAAGGACGCGTGCTGATTTCCTGGCCCGCTCCAGCCACGCCGATCACGCAGGAAACACCCCAGCCACGATGCGCGCATTCGAGCGCCTGACGCATCAGCTTGACGTTACCAACGCATTCAAAAGTGTAATCCGCCCCGCCGCCAGTCAGCTCGACCAGATGCCCGACCAGATCGCCGTCTGGGCCGAGATCGGCAGGATTGACGAAATGGGTCATGCCAAACTGGCGGGCGATCCCGGCACGTTGCGGGTTGAGATCGACGCCGATGATCTGGCGCGCACCGACCATCTTGGCCCCCTGGATGACGTTGAGACCGATGCCACCTAGGCCGAAGACGACGACAGTAGAGTTGGCCTCGACCTTAGCCGTGAACAGCACCGCGCCGATACCCGTGGTCACGCCGCAACCGATATAACAGATCTTGTCCAGAGGCGCGTCGCTGCGCACCTTGGCGAGAGCAATCTCCGGCAGGACGGTGTAATTCGCGAAGGTCGAGCAGCCCATATAATGATGCACCGGCTTGCCACGATACGAGAAACGCGTCGTGCCATCGGGCATCAGCCCCTTGCCCTGAGTCGAGCGGATGGACGTGCAGAGATTGGTCTTACGCGACAGGCACGACGGACAGGAGCGGCATTCCGGTGTATAGAGCGGAATAACATGGTCGCCCGGTTTGAGAGACGTGACGCCTGCACCCACCTCGCGCACGATGCCCGCGCCCTCATGGCCCAGAATCGCCGGGAACAATCCCTCGGGGTCAGCACCAGACATGGTGAACTTGTCGGTGTGGCACAGCCCTGTGGCCTTGATTTCTACCAGAACCTCTCCCGCGCGCGGCCCCTCAAGCTGAACGGTGTCGATTTCGAGGGGGCGGCCAGGTTCGAGAGCCAAAGCAGCAATCACATCCATTGACGGGAACTCCAGTGAAAGAAGATGATTCACGATACGTCACAAAACGGTGACAGTTTTAACGAGTTTTATGCGCAGCGTCTTGGATAAGATGCCCCAGTTTCTGACCTAATAGACTGAGGACCGATATACCTTGATCGTCGACAAGAATTACGGCCTGTGGATTCTCCTGCGCGAGACCGCCCTGCCCCTTGGTATTCTCGCTCTCTGGGACCTCGTTGTCGTTATTCTCTATCAGGTGTTCCATCAGGAATGGATGGAACAACCAGCCTTGCCGATCTCATTGATGGGCTCTGCCCTCGCCCTGTTTCTCGGCGTGCGCAACAATGCAGCCTATGCACGCTGGTGGGAAGGTCGCTCGCTCTGGGGCCTGATTACGAACAACTCCCGCTCCTTCGCCCGTGAAGCTGCAACGCTTCTAGGCGGTCGCCCCGATCTGGCCAAGGCGATGGCCGCCTATCCCTACCTGCTGCGCACGGCGCTCTCGAATACCGAGCAAGGCCCTGACGCAAGGCGTCTGCTATCGCCGGACATGTATGAACGCGTGATGGCACGCACGAACAAGCCCAACGCCCTGCTTTATGAAATCGGCCTCGGTGTCGCCGAAGAGGTCGAGCGCAAGAAGATCGACGGTGCCGTGCATGGCACGATCGACCGCATTCTTTCAGACCTGGCCAATGCCCAGGGCGGCCTCGAGCGCATCAAGAACACGCCTTTGCCGGTGCAGTATTCCGTCCTGCCCCTGCTGGTGGTGCATGTATTTTGCATCGTTCTGCCATTTTCGGCAGTGCAGACACTCGGCTGGATCACCCCGCTAGGCTCCAGCCTTGTGGGCTTTCTCTTCCAGGCGCTCGACAAGAGCGGTCGCGACCTGCAGGAGCCATTCGTTCCCAGCAGACACGCCCTGCCCATGCTGACCATGGCCCGCACAATCGAGATCGACCTGCTTCAGCCCATTGGCGAACCGGTAGGCGGCCCGATCCCGCCGCAGGGCGGCGTGCAGCCCTAATGAGACCACGAGACAAGCTGAGGAATTTCTGATACAAGCTCTCGTTATGAGCACGTTCAAAACTCCTCCCAAGGGCGGCATGACAGACGCGATGGCGCGCACCGCCGCTGCGCTGACCGCAACTCAGGCTGACTCTCATGGCGGCGATGACGATCCCTTTCAGGAAGGGGATTCCATCGTCTACGCCGCACATGGTGTAGGCCGCGTGGACCGCATCGGCATTGACGAAATCGCGGGAACGAAGCTGGAAATCATTCAGATTTCCTTCCCCGGCAACCAGATGACGTTGCGTATTCCGCTTTCGAAGGCCCGCAAATCGGGCCTGCGCAAGATCGTGACGCGCGATATCGTCGAAAAGGCGATGTCGATCATCAAGGGCAAGCCCCATGTCAGCAAGGGCATGTGGGCCCGTCGCGCGGTGGCTTATCAGGAAAAGATCAACTCTGGCGATCTGATCCAGATTGCCGAAGTGCTGCGCGACCTGCGCCGCAATGTCGACAGTCTCGATGGCAGCTTCAGCGAGCGCAAGCTCTTCGAAGCCGCTCAGGAGCGCTTCGTCAGCGAAGTGGCGGTTCTCGAAAACAAGGACCCCACGGCCGTTCTTCAGGCCCTGACCGAGACCATGAAGGCCGCCTGATCCGTCAGGCATCCTTTTTCGTTCACCGGCGTTTCATCCTGCAATCTGATAGGGCAGCCCTTCACGGGCTGTCCCTTCCCTCGGAACAGGAGAGCGCCGCGTGACGGAACACACGACCAAACGGTTTGCAAACAAGAAAATCCTCATTACCGGAGCCTCACAGGGCATCGGCGAGGACGCAGCCCTGCATTTTGCTCGCGAAGGCGCTCAGGTCGCTATCAACGCGCGCAAGGCTGAAAAACTTCGCCCCCTTCTCGAGCGTCTCCCCAAGCCCGTCAGCGGTGAGCATCTCATCGTCGCCGGTGACATGGCCGTCGAGGAAGACGTCGATCGCGTGGTGAAAGAGACGATCGAAGGCTTCGGCGGTCTCGATGTTCTCATCTGCAATGCAGGCATGCAGATCGAATGCCCGTCTGAAGATATCGCCCTGAAAGATTTCAATGCGGTCATGGCGGTGAATGTCACGGGCGTTGTGCTCTGTGCGCGGGCAGCCCTCAAATACTGGCGAGCCAATGACCAGAAGGGCAATATTCTGGTCAATAGCTCGGTCCATCAGCAGGTGCCGAAACCGCATTATCTTGGCTATTCCGCCAGCAAGGGCGCGGTCGGCAACATCGTGCGCACCCTGGCGCTCGAATATGCCCGCTACGGTATCCGCGTAAACGCTGTCGCCCCTGGTGCCATCGTGACCCCCATCAACGATGCCTGGACCAAGGACCCGGAGAAATACGAGGCGACGGCAAAGCATATTCCGATGCGTCGCCCGGGCGAGTGTCGTGAAATCTCCGACGCAATGGCCTTTCTCGCATCCGAAGAATCGAGTTATATCACCGGACAGACCCTGTTCGTCGATGGCGGGCTCACGCTCTATGCCGATTTCGAACAGAACTGGTCTTCCTGAACCAACCGAGACCCGCGCCTATGCCCACCCCGCCCACCGTCCTCGTCGTCGAGGATGATTTTCTGATCAGGACATGTCTGATCGAATTTCTGGAAGACAGCGACGTGTCGGTTCTGGAGGCGGAAAACTGTGCAACGGCGCGCGGTTTCATTCATAGCGAACAACCTCTCGACCTCCTGATTATGGATATCTCACTTCCTGACGGAAGCGGTGCTGAGTTGGGTCAGGAGAGTCGGCAGATCCGCCCCGATCTGCCGATCATCTACACGACGGGCCACGGGATGAAGCTGGACGGCGCCTCACCGATCGACCGGGTCATGACGAAACCCTATCAGCTCGATGCCATTCTCACCGTTGTTCAAGAGCTGGTGCCGACGAGTTGAGTCATGAATATGGGCGTGGGCATAGGGCAGCAGACCGAACAGGCCAGCCTGAGCGAAGCCTTTCTCTCTGGCGACGCTGATCGCTGCGTCGAGATAGCGAGAACACTCGCTGTTGTTTCGGGCGTCGGGGCGCATCCTCTCGAAACGCTTCTGCCGATTGCGGAAGTGCACGATCGCCGTGCCGAACTGCTTGATCTAAGCGACCGTCTCGCCGAGGCCGCACCTCAGGATTGTCGCCTTCTTGAACTTGGCGCCACGCTTCTCATGCAGCTCGGCGATCTCGACAAGGCCGAAGGTCGCCTCAGGGACGCCCTCGAACGTAGACCGGGCCATCTGCCGGCCCTGAGCGTGTTATCCTGCACCCTCACCCAGGCGGGCCGCTTCGACGAAGCGCGCAACGTGCTGGAGCAGATGCTGGCGCTGGACCCGAGAGATCCGAGCACGCTCTCGAACATCGCTTATATCGTTGCCGCCGGTGGCGACCTTCATGGGGCCATCAACCTTTATCGTCAGGCCATACAACTCAAGCCTGATCATCCGCAGATGCGACTCAACTATTCCATTGCCCTGCTCAAGGCCGGCTATTTCCAGCAAGGCTGGTCCGAGCATGAATGGCGCTTTCGTCTGCCGGGTCATACCAGTCTGCCGATGGCCCAGCTTCTGCCCAATATTACCGACACACTCGATCTGCGCGGCAAGCATGTTCTGGTGACGCAGGAAGAGGGATACGGCGATACGTTCATGTATCTTCGTTTCCTCCCCCTGCTGGCTCAGAAAGGCGCCATCATCCGAGTCTGGGGCGCCGATATCATGGCCGATCTCTGTGCCCGCGTGCAGGGCGTTGCCAGTGTGCAATGCGGCGGCACGACACCTCACTACGACTATCATTGCCCGTTCATCAGCCTGCCAAGGGCATTCGTGGCCTCACCGCAGCTATTCGGCGCAGACCCACCCTATATCGCGGCCGACCCTGCGAAATCGGCGTATTTCGCAGGGAAACTTCTGGACGACCGCAATCTCAGGGTCGGACTTGTATGGTCCGGCGCACCGAGACGTGATCAGACAGAGCCTTTCATGCTCGATCAGCGCCGGTCCATGAAGCTCGAAACGTTACGCCCGCTTTTCGACCTGCCGAAAACAAGCTTTTACAGCCTTCAGAAAGGCATCGCCGCAAATCAGCTTGCCGAGTCTGAGACCCCGATCATCGATCTGATGCCCGAATGCCGGACGATGGACGACACAGCTGCCTTGATCGATAATCTGGATATAGTGGTTTCGGTCGATACATCCGTGGTGCACCTCGCCGGGGCCATGAACAAGCCTGTTCTTCTCATGGACAGGGTCAACCCTTGCTGGCGCTGGATGACCGACAGACAAGACAGTCCCTGGTATCCGTCCCTGCGCATTCTGCGCCAGACACGTGCATGGGACTGGGGGGACGTTGTCTCTTCAGTGCGCGATCTCCTCAACAACGAAGCGGAACGAAAAACGTCATGACGTCCAGCTACGAAACCGCAAGACAAAGGCTCGATGCGCTTCTCTCGCGTCCAGGCCGGGTCATTCTCGGTCTGGTCGGCGCTCCGGGCGGCGGCAAATCGACGCTTGCGGCGCAGCTTGCCGCAGATTACGCCGAGCTTGCCATCGTCGTCCCGATGGATGGTTTCCATCTGGCCAATTGCGAGCTGAAACGTCTCGACCGCGCCGGGCGCAAGGGTGCCCCCGACACCTTCGACGCCGCAGGATTCACATCGCTCCTCGACCGTATCCGCCATCAGGGCTCTGAAACCGTATATGCGCCGCTTTTCGCCCGTGAAATCGAAGAACCTATCGCCGGGGCGATACCCGTACTGCCCGACCGCAAGCTGGTGATCGTCGAAGGCAATTATCTGCTATGCGATGGCGCCTGGTCGGTCGTGCGCAGCTATCTTGATGAAAGCTGGTTTGTCGCCACTGACGAGGCAGTGCGCAATCAGTGGCTCGAAGCGCGTCATGTCCATTTTGGTCGCACGCCGGAAGAAGCGCGCCACTGGATTGCCGTAACCGACGCCCCTAACGCGCGGATCATTCTGGAAACACGGGACAAGGCAGATTGGCAATATGTGCCGGAACTCGAAACGCTCTGACGCTCCCGTACTCAGCCCCTCACCTTTCGACCCTCAGACAATCCAGAGCCGGAGAAAACAGGGGGCCTAACGCCCCCTTTTCGCTTCCTCTTTCAATAATCGAAACCGTAGCTGAGACCGATGCTCGATCCCGGATCGTTCTCCGGCGTGGTAAAGCCGGTCACCTGACCTCCTGTCCCAACGGTCGTATTCAGCTTCAGCCGCTTGGTCAGATCAACCTGCACCTGAGCCTGCGTACCTGAGCCGCCTGTTGCCTGTTTGGCGCCCACATAAACGCCTTTCATCACGTATTTTCCCGCTTCGAGACTCGCGCCACCATTATTGACGCCGCTGCCGCCACCGACCGCGAGTCGATCAAGGCCTAGAAGGCCGCGCACCTTGTTGAGCGGGTCGAAACTTGATCCACCCGTAATCTGGGCGACCGCTGCGGCGAGGCTGGCAAGCTGTGTCGGGGAGAGCGAGGCAGTCGAACTGCCGAATAGCAGCATCGACAGAACCTGATCTCGCGGCAGCGAGGGCTGCGACGTAAAGTCGATCTTCGGCGCGCTGGCATAGCCTCCGACAACGAGGCTTGCGAGCGTGCCCTGAACATTGCGATCGGCGCGGAAATCGAGCGACGGATCGAGCTTGTGATCGACGCCGGAGCCGTCGAAAGCGACGCGTCCCTTGGTAAAGTTCAGATTGACCCCGGCAAGGTTGAAAAAGCCGCGCTTGAGATCGAAGCCCCCCGAGATGTCGGGCGCCGTGCTAAGACCACCGACATGGAGCTTTCCCGACATCTCGGCGTCGAGGCCATGACCGCGCACGAAGAATTCGCCTGGGGAAATTACCCCGATATCGAGCCCGATCACGAGGGAACTGGTGCTGCTCTCCCTTTTCTCGCCCGGTCTGATAACCGTCAGTTGCGGTACCGAAGCCGGCATCGAACTTGGAATATTCACTACGACCGAAGGCAGACGAATGGTGCCATCGACATCGAGACGGGAGGAAAGCTGACCATGCGCACGCAGGTCGGTGTCTATCACGGCTGTCAGCAGATCGCTCGTGATTGGCTGCGCCTTGCGTGAAACAATCCTGATATCGAGGGGCAGACCGGGCCGCAAAAACCCGACCGAGCCAGTCAACCCAATCGTTCCCTTAC
This sequence comes from Asaia sp. BMEF1, assembly GCF_051628905.1. Taxonomy (GTDB): domain Bacteria; phylum Pseudomonadota; class Alphaproteobacteria; order Acetobacterales; family Acetobacteraceae; genus Asaia. The sequence continues at coordinate 570,014 of NZ_CP157575.1, forward strand.
CCGCATGAGCCAGCACGTTCTGCAAGGTCAGGCTGTCATCACTGGCGAGAATAACGCCATTGATGTCCGTCAGCCTTACCCCCTGCCCGTAATGGGCGAAATTGATCCCCTCGAGCGTGACGCGACCGTTCGCCTTGGGCGCCGTCGCAACGCCATTCAGAGTGAGGTCTATTGCCGTCTTGCCGCTCACTCCCATGCCCTGGGCACCAAGAACGGCATTAGCCACTGAGAGATCCAGAGCCCCATTGACGCGCAACCCGAGAGCACCGGAAGCAGAAAGCGGCACCGCGCCATTGGCGTGCAGGGTAATCTTGCTTCCGGCATCGGCCTGTGCGGTCAGCTGGGCCGTCTGGCCTGACAAAAGCGCATTGGCCTGAAGCGAGAGGGGCGGCAGCGACTCTCCTGGCCCGTTGCGCAGCCTGAAACCATGCAGATTGACCGAGACCGATCCGCCCGGACGCGCGATCTCTCCCGTCAGGTCGGCCTGGGCGGAGAGAACACCATTGGCGTCGAACCCGGAAACGAAAGGCCGTGCGAGCGCCGGTGTTACCTGGGCGAGACGCATATGCAGGTTGAGTTTGGGTTTGATCGCTCCGGACAGATCGAACGTGGCCGGCGAAACACCCTGAGGCGCAATGGCAAGCTGGAGGCGATCGACGCCCATGACCTCGCCGAAATCGACCTTAGTAGCGCCAGCAAGCCGAATGCTCTCGCCCTTGACCAAGGCTGCAAAGCGGTTGAGCCGCACACTCTTAGCGCTCAGATCGAGCAAGAGCGCCGTGTCGATAGAAGCCGGGGCCGCCATGACATTCTGAAATGCCCCGCTGAGCGACAGAGAAAGCGCATCGAGCGGCCCTTGTGCGGCAAGTTTCGCCGCGCCTTTGATGTTCTGCGCGTCGATGCCGGCGAGGGCGAGCCTGAGATTGAAATTCGGCTTGTCGACCGGATTATTGATCGTGCCAGAAAGGTCGATCGCGCCCAAACGGGCCTCGGGCGCACTGACACCGCCCTTGAGTGACAGGCTCACAACGGGAGGCACAGTTTCCGATGCCTCGCTCGTATGCACATCGAGCGCGATTTTGCCGCCAAGGCGATGACCCGCAAGCGCGCTGAAATCATTCAGATTTCCAGCCACAATCGCCATGGTTCCCAAGGGCACGCGTGCGGAAGGCGGCAGCACGAGATGCGCCTTGCCGGTCAGGCTCGCCCAGTCGAGCGCGTTCAGAACGAGTTCGGCCGAACCATCGCCATGACGGGCAAAGGCAGCGTCGAGGGCGAGTTTGCGCCCATCGAGCTTGCCGTCGGCGCGCAGCGTGCCTTCGGGCGTTGTCGGCAGATGCTGCAGATTCAGATCGAGCGTCAGCGGCCCGGCAGGCACCTCGCTGGCACCGATCTCACCCTTGACCTGCGCTCTCGCTGCAAGGTCCTGAAGGGGCCCTTCGGCGTGGGCAGACAAAGCGAGATGCCCATGAAGCTGAGGGGCCGCAGCCTTGAGATCGGGGAGGGCAAGAACGAGGTCGCTTACCACTGAGGGGGTGTGCCCCAGTGCCAGTGAGGCTTCGTCATGCAGATGCAGCGCCCGCCCGTCGATGGTCAGATCGCCGATCCTTACGATGCGTCCGGTCTTGCCCTCGGAAGACGCAGTGGCATCGAGCGCGATCGTGGCGTTATCACCGATCAGGGAGACAGCCTGTTTCATCCCGCCCGTAATCGACAGGCGGTCAAGCAATTTGACGCGCGACTCTCCCTTGGGCCGATAGGTGAAATCGGCATGGGTCACGTTGTGACCTGCAAGCGCGATCTTGCCGATGGCCGCCAACGGTTTGAGATCGGGCAGAACGAGATCGAGGGCGCCGCTTATATCCGGCTTGAGGCGGGCTGATGCCCCAAGCTGGAACAGATCATGCTTGACGGTCAGCGCTACGGGTTGCCCTACGGCATTTGGCTGCGCCGTCAGCCGTGCCTCTATCGGGCTCGTCGCCAGAAGCGCACTGGGCACACCCGGTACGCGCACCCCTTCAGCACGCAGGGTGAGCAGCAGATTATCGGCACGCACGCTCTTGCCCTCATCGCCCGAAAACCGGGCGGATAGACGAGTCACACCGGCACCGGCGGCAGCAAGAGAGTCGAGGTCGAGGGCGCCGCTGCCCGAAGGCGCCAGCAGATCGCCATGCAATTCGGCGGAAAGCGAAAACCCGTTCCATGCCACGCCAGCGAGCGGCGACATGGCAGGAGTCGACGCCTTGAGGTTCAGACTGCCCTGATGACGCAGCAGGTCGAGCGCTCCCTGAGCGTGAGCGCTCACAGCGCCCGCGTGCATGTCGAGCAGGAGATGATTGGCTTTTAGCGGGCCTGAGAGATCGAGTGTCAGGGTGAGCGGGTCGAGCGTGTCCGTACCCGCGAACTGGGTCACAAGGCCCTCTGCCCCGTCCTGTGCGGTCAGATGCAGATTGAGTGCGTCGTGCGGTGTTCCCAGCACGATGGCAATCGTAGCGGGACGATCGAGACGCTTGATGGTGAGCCCCAGATCGGCCTTGGGGAGATGCCCCAAATTCAGACCGTCGAGTATCGGCGCCAGATCGGCCAGAGCGAGATGACCCTGCGCAGAAGCGCTCAGCGGAAATCCGGCAAGGGATTTGCCCAGATCGATACGGGCAATATCGAGTTTTTTGAGGTCGATCTTGAGATGCAGGCTCGAGGGCGTGCTGGGCGCAGACGGTGACGTCGGAACCGACGGATCGCTGACCGGCAGCCGGTCGAAACGTAGCGCCTGTGCCTGAAGCAGCGAGGCCTTGACTGATTTATGCAAGAGCGCGAGCGGCGACCAGTTCAGACGCAGATCGTCAATGGCCAGATAAGGCCCGATATGGTCGTGAATCGTCAGGTGACGCAGGTGCAGCCGGTAGGGAAAAGCCCCGTCCAGCCCCTGTATTTGCACCATACCGCCCGTAAAACCTGCCGTCTCGCGCTCGATGAAACGCTGGCCGTACGGGATATTGGCAAAAATCAGAATGCCGACCAAAGCCAGCGTCACGAGTGCCACAGGCACGCCGATTATCAGCGCGACACACCAAAGCACGATACGCTTCCAGCGCGCTGGACGGGATTTCGGGTTGGGTCCAGGATCCGGCGACACGTCGCGTGATATCCGATCGGTTACAGGGCGACCGCTCATCAGAAAGTCTCCCCGAGACCGATATAAAGCTCCCATTTATCGCCATGAGGCGGCCTGTTAGCTGGTAAGGCAACGTCGAGGCGCACCGGGCCGATGGGAGTGTAATAGCGCACACCCGCGCCATAACCGACGCGCAGCTTGCCCTGGAAGGGACGGCTGCCAACACCCACTTGACCGGCATCGACAAACGCCGCCGCCCCGAAGCTCTTGAGGATGCGCTGACGGAATTCGACAGACCCCGCATCCAACGAAGTACCGCCGATGCCATATTTACCGTTCTGCGGCCCGACACCCTGGTAACGAAAGCCACGAACCGTAGCGGGGCCACCCGCATAAAGCCGCTGATCGGGCGGTATCTGATAGGTCGACGCCCCCTGTACCGAGCCTACGAGTCCACGCACAGCAATGACAGAACGCCCCGGCGCGCTCACGCCTATTCGATGCAGATCGAAATAGGTCGAGGCGCTGGCGCTCATGATCGTGAAAAACGCACTGCCGTTTTCGAGCGACTCAGACGGGGTGATATTGACCGTGGCGCGCATACCATGGGTTGCCGGATCGATCGGGTTCGACAACTCGGTACTGTCATAGACCGCACCGAGTGGAAGCTGAACGATCAGATAATTGGTCGAAACGCCGAACTGCTTGATGTTCTCCTGCTCGGCCACGAGGCTGCCATTGACACTCCAGCGCTTGTTGAGCCGTCTTATCAGCCCGCCGCGCAGAAGAATGGCCGTCTGATGATAGGAATAGAGCAACTGCCTGATCCCTTCGACGCGCAAACTCAGATTCTGGTCGCGTCGAAGAAAATCGGGCTTGAGAAAATCGGCATAGACATCATAGCCGAGCCCCTGCTGGGCAGAGCCACCAAGCCCGGTGACAAGCGCCGTCAATTTGAGCTGCTCCGCCGCGCCGAGCAGATTGCGATGGGTCCAGCTCGCTCCCAGACGGCCACCGAGATCGGTGGAGTAGCCCACCTGCCCGGAGACGGTATGTCGCTTGCCCTCCGCCAGCGCGAAACGCAGCGGCATGGCCTGTGTAACGCCTGGCGTGCCCTGGCCGTGCGCCAGCGCGACCAGCGGTGGTGCGTCATGCACCCCGACCGAGGAAAAGATCCCTACTCCCGCGAGGTCCTGACGCGCCTCTTCGATCTTGCTCGGCTGATAGAGCTGACCTTCGTGGATCAGAAGACGACGGCGCAGGAATTTTTCGCGTGTCCTTTCAAGTCCCGTGAAACTGACAGGCCCGATATCGACAACGGGCCCCACCCCCACAGCGAATTCAAGGTCGAGCGTATGCGTTGCGGGGCGCAGATACGCGACAGGGGTTGAGACATTGGCCTGGGCGTGGCCTCCTTCGAGCAGGGCGTGCAGGAGACCCGATTGAGCCGCGAGCACGTCCGAGGCCACTGCTTTCTGGCCCGTCTCCAGCCCAAACGCTTTACGCGCTGTCTCATCGAGAATCACCGGGCGCGGGGCTGCCGTAACCGGGGAGACGCCATGAGCGTTTTGCGCGCCTGACGCCGCTTTATTTTTAGCCGCGCCCTCTGTGACCGACTTGTCTGGCGCGCCCGAGGTAGTGGATGGCGTTTCGCCATTCAGCGGCCCGGCCACCAGCGTAACCTTGCCAATATGAAACTGCGGCCCGGTGATCGTTTTGATGGTGATACGCAGCTTTTTACTTCCCGAAGCCGGGCCACTCGTGACTGCGAGGCGGTCCGGCAGGGCCGGATCACGCCCGTCGATCTCCCGACCATCTGACAACCGTACTGTAATAACGACCTTGCCTGCGTAGAACCCCCGGCTTTCGAGCGCGGTTTGTACCCGGTCGTAATCGCCCCTTATGCGCCCGGCGAGCGCATAAGGATCGACTGCCCTCGTTTTTTGAAGCGACACCAGCGTAGAAGAAGCCTGTACCATCGGGTCGAGATCGGGATCGGATGAGGGCAGAATATCGACCTGATAGGCCTCATCATGCTCAGCCAGCTTCTGCGCTGCCTTACCGTCCGACTTGCTGGCGGCGGAGGCTTCGGAGAGTATCGGCGCACCGACAAGACACAGGGAGACCACGGCACCGGCCAGAAGAGCCGCTTTCAGTTGCGGGTTCTTCCGATCGGTACGGGAGAGGGGGAAAGGCGAAACGCGGCAAAACGACAGCAAAGGCACTCCTGCTGTTTGGTCGATCCTTGCAAGCAATGGCTGAAAAGCGTGTCCAGATCATGTCATGGCTGTGGCACCAAGAAAAGACGCGCGTGTATTCTTTTCCCCACCCCGACCGATTGAGGTGGAGTTTCGCACACTCTTAATCAAATCATCGCGCTATCGCGGTTGTCCGGGGTGGCGGTTTCGCGTTAGGTATGGGTCAATGACTGACGCGATTACGCGCCGCCGTCCCGCGAGTGACGCTTCCGGCCCCGAACCCTGGACCGCCCCGCTTGAGCCTGCTCTGGGGAACCGCTTTCTTTGTCGGCTTCGCGCGATCAGGCGTATGGGGCTCTCCTGCCTTTGGACCCTCGTCGCCAGCGTGCCCCAGCGCGCGCTGCTTCGCCGCAAAAGCGCGGCAAAGATCGTTTTCGCCCGCTTCTACTGGGCAACGATCTGCCGCATTCTCGGGCTTCGCGTTCGCGTGGTCGGCGAGGCCGCCGGAACGATACGCGACAGTATCGCTGTCAAGAACGGTGAGCGACCGATCATTTTCGTCGCAAATCATTCCTCATGGCTCGATATCGCCGTGGCAGGCGGCATTCTGCCCACCGTTTTCGTCGCAAAGCAGCAGATTGCCGACTGGCCTGTTATCGGCACCCTCGCCCGACTGGGCAGGACAATTTTCGTCAGCCGCCAGCGCAACAATACCGGGCGCGAGCTTCAGGCCATGACCGATCGCCTCAATAACGGCGATAACCTCATTCTCTTCCCCGAGGGCACGTCGACGGATGGCACGCATGTGCTGCCCTTCATGTCGTCCTTCTTTGCCATCGCCAAACCAAGTCGCGTCGATACATCACTGCCGACGCCGCCCTCCGTTCTGATCCAGCCTGTGTCGATCGTCTATGATCGCCTCGACGGACTCCCGATCGGACGCGCCAGACGCACGGCTCTGGCATGGTATGGGGATATGGAACTCGCGCCTCATATCTGGTCGGTCACACAGTGGCGCTCGCTTGGAGCCACTGTGATACTGCACCCGCCGGTAGACCCCGCCGATTTTCCAAGCCGCAAGGAACTCTCTTCAGCGGTGCAGGAAATCGTGGCTTTGGGTGTGGCACAGCTCCATCACAACCCCGATCAGCCCGAGGCGGTCAAGCTCTGAGCCGCTCGGACGCCTCGCGTGCTGAAGCCGGAGCTTCAACGGTCTTCTCAAATATTACCCATGCATTTATCGCGTCTTTCGGCTACAACGCCTGTGAGACCATCCATAAAAGGGCATACGAGACAAATCGGAGGAAACACCCCTGAGATTCAGGAATTTTCTCGACGTCCCGCCCCGCAGAACAGCGCCACTTGGCAAAAGGTAAGGACACGTGACCGTCGAGGCTTCCACCGACAGCAGTATCTCCGGCCAGAACGACATGACGGCCAACACGCGCGGCTTGCATGTCATCACCTGGGGCTGTCAGATGAACGTCTATGACAGCGCGCGCATGACCGATGTTCTGGCCCCGCTCGGCTATCGTGCCGTTACAACGCCCGAACAGGCCGAGATGGTCATTCTCAATACCTGCCATATCCGCGAGCGCGCCGCTGAAAAAGTGTTTTCTGAACTGGGCCGCCTGCGCAAGATCAGTGAAGAACGCGAGGCCTCCGGGCTGAGCCGGTCGATCATCGCTGTGGCAGGATGCGTTGCCCAGGCCGAAGGTGAAGAGATCCTCGCGCGTGCGCCCTATGTCGATATCGTTCTCGGCCCGCAGACCTATCATCGCCTGCCCGAGATGGTCGCCCGCGCAGCGCGCGCCGGCGGTGCCGTGATCGACACCGATTTCCCGATCGAGATGAAGTTCGACTTCCTCCCTCAGGAGGCCGCACCGCAGGTCGAGGGCAATCTCACCGCATTCCTCACCATTCAGGAAGGCTGCGACAAGTTCTGCTCCTTCTGCGTCGTGCCTTATACGCGAGGCGCCGAAACCAGCCGTTCGCTGCCTTCGGTTCTGGCCGAGGCGCAACGCATGGTCGAGAGCGGTGTGCGCGAAATCACGCTTCTGGGTCAGAACGTCAATGCCTATCACGGCGATGACGGTCAGGGCGGCGTTGCCGATTTGCCGAAGCTCGCCGCCGCCCTGGCCGCGTTGCCGGGGCTGGAACGCATCCGCTACATGACCTCGCATCCGCGCGACATGGACCAGACGCTGATCGATGCCCATCGCGATAACCCGGCCCTGATGCCCTTCCTGCATCTGCCGGTCCAGTCCGGGTCGGATCGCATTCTCAAAGCGATGAACCGTGGTCATACGGGCGATGAGTATCGCGCGCTGATCGCGCGGCTGCGTGAAGCCTGCCCCGATCTCGCCCTGTCTTCCGATTTCATCGTCGGTCACCCCGGCGAGACGGAAGAGGATTTCGAGGCGACCATGCAGCTCGTACGCGATATCGGCTTTGCGCAGGCTTTTTCGTTCAAATATTCCCCGCGTCCTGGCACACCCGCTGCCGGTCAGCCTTTCCAGATCGACGAAGCCGTCAAAGACGCTCGGCTTCAGCGTCTGCAGGCATTGCTGCGCGAGCAGCAGGACGCCTTCAACGCCGATATGGTCGGTCGCACCCTGCCCGTGCTGTTTACCGGGCGCGGTCGCAAACCAGGCCAGATCTCCGGGCGTTCACCCTATCTGCAACCGGTGCATGTCGATGGGCCCGATGACCTCATCGGGCAGACCGTGCCGGTTGTGATAACCCAGCGTCTTACCAATTCGCTGGCTGGTACACTCTTACGGGAGAGAGTCTGCGCTTGAGCCACCCCTCGGCACCCCAGTCGCATCCCGGACACGGGACCAATGACCGTCATTCCAGGCGACAGCTTCCGCCTGATATCCCCCCTCAGGAACAAGGCCATCGCACCTCGGCGCTGCGCTTTGGCGATAATATCCTGCTTCAGCAATTGCTGGGCGATCATGACCGGCATCTGATCCGCCTAGAGCAGGGCTTCGATGTCCGTCTGACCTGCCGTGGCAACAAGATTGCCATCACGGGCGAGGCCGCGTCTGTCGCGCGTGCCCAGGCGGCCATCACGGCGCTGTACAATCAGCTCGAGCATGGCGGCAAGATCGACGGGCCTGTGGTAGATAGTGTTATTCGCCTTTCGGCCCTGCCCCGTCCCTCGCGACAGCCAGAGCCCCGCGCTTCGCAGGCACGCCCTGCCGAACCAGCCAGACGCGACGCGGAAGCCACGGCCCCGTTTCAGGATTTGCCAGCCATACGGACCAAGCGCGGGGCGATCGCGCCTCGCTCGCGCGGTCAGGCAGCCTATATGGAGATGCTGGCCCGGACCGAACTGACTTTCGGTATCGGCCCGGCAGGCACGGGCAAGACCTATCTCGCCGTGGCGCAGGGTGTCGCCATGCTTCAGGCAGGTCAGGTGGATCGCATCATTCTTTCGCGCCCTGCTGTCGAGGCCGGTGAGCGTCTCGGCTTTCTGCCGGGCGATCTGCGCGAAAAGATCGATCCCTATCTGCGCCCTCTCTACGATGCGCTCAACGACATGCTGCCCGGCGACCAGGTCGCAAGGCGCATGGCCAATGGCGAAATCGAAGTGGCCCCCCTCGCCTTCATGCGTGGGCGCACACTCGCCCATGCCTTCGTCATTCTGGACGAAGCCCAGAACACCACCCCGGCCCAGATGAAAATGTTCCTAACCCGTATGGGACAGGGAGCGCGCATGGTCATCACGGGCGATCTCAGCCAGATCGATCTGCCTTCGGGTGTCGCGTCAGGGCTGCGTGAAGCTGTCGAGACCCTTGAAGGCCTGCCGGGAATTGGTATTACGCGTTTCGAGTCCGCCGATGTCGTGCGTCACCCGCTCGTGGGCCGCATCGTGGACGCTTATGATCAACGAGTGGCTGCGGCACGGGATTATTCCCGAGGCAGGTCGCGCCGGGAATACAATGGAACCTCGAAGTAGTCTTACCCCATCCGCCGAAGAGCCGTCCTCTATCACGAGGGCGGCCCTTCGCTCACGTCTCGATCTGATCGTGGCCGATCGCCGCTGGCGCGCCAGCGTGCCCAATCTGGAGGCGCTGGTTGCGCGCTGTCTGGAGGCAAGCTGGCCCTGGCTGGACCGTGATCGCATTCCAGCTTTTCTCCTGACGGGCGATCACGCCATCAAGGCGCTCAACGCCACGTTTCGCGACAAGAACAAGCCGACCAATGTCCTCACCTTTGAGGAGAACGGCGCGTTCGGCGATGGCGATATCGCCCTGGCCTATGAAACGGTTCATCGCGAGGCGCGGGCGAGCGGCAAGAAATTCCCTCATCATTTTGCGCATCTTGTCGTTCACGGGCTTCTGCATCTAGCCGGTCACGACCATCATCGCCCCGACGAGGCGCGGCTGATGGAGATGACCGAGTCCCGCATTCTCGCCCGTCTGGGGGTTCCCAACCCCTGGCGCCTGGGTGGAGGACGCGGCGCATGAGCGAGAGCGACGAGCACCGCCAGAGGCCCAATAAGGGGCTGTTCGGAATCTTCAACCGCAAGGGGCGCGAACAGGGGCTGAGACTCTCCATCGCCGCTCTAGTGGAAGAGGCGGCAACCCCCCATCCCGAGGGCGGAACCCGCCCCGAGCTTGACCGTCAGGAACGCGCGCTCATCACCAATGTGCTGCATCTGCGCGAGAAGACTGCCGATGACGTCATGGTGCCACGTGCCGATATCGTCTCGATGTCAGCCGATATCACGCTGGATGAGGCGCTCGATTTCATGCGTCGCGAAAACCACTCGCGCGTACCGGTCTATCGTGAGCATCTCGATAACGTCATCGGCATGATTCACGTCAAGGATCTGATCGCCTATATCGGCACATCCGAGGCTTTCGATATCGAGCCACTTCTGAGACAACCTCTCATGGTCGCCCCCCAGATCCCGGTTCTGGACCTGCTGCTTCAGATGCGTCAGCGCCGTACCCATCTGGCGCTGGTCATCGACGAATATGGCGGTGTGGATGGACTGGTGACGATCGAAGATCTGGTCGAGACTATCGTGGGCGACATCTCCGACGAGCATGACGAGCCTGTCTCGGCCATGATCGCGGAGCGCGCCGACGGGTCTTTCGATATCGATGCCCGCCTGCCTGTCGATGAGCTTGAGGGGTTCATGGGCCCCGTATTGACCGAATCAGAGCGTGAAGCAGAAATCGAGACTGTAGGCGGTCTCGTCTTTCGACTGGCAGGCCACGTCCCGATACGAGGCGAGGTTTTTACCCATGAGAGCGGTCTCGTCTTTCGCGTGACCGATGCCGATGCGCGTCATATTCGTGCCCTGCGCATGCGCGTGCCCTCAGACTGGGTGCGCAGCGATAACGGTCAGCCCGATCGGGAAACTGAAACCCGCTGATCGCGATCAGGCGTTTGCAGTGCCCTTCGCCACTTCCGCGCAAAAGCTGGCGCCTGCCTCCTGCCGGGCGCCAGCACTTGACGCCGACGCCCCTTCCGGTCTTCAAAACTTTGACATCATTCAACCGGAGTGTTTTCCATGTCCGTTTACAGGCGCAGTTTCCTGGCAGCGATCCCTGCCCTCGCCCTCATGTCGAAGGCGCGCGCCGAAGACGCCCCGAGCCATGATGTACGTCTGACTCCGCGCACGCTGGGCAATCCCAAGGCGCCGGTCACGGTCAATGAGTGGTTTTCGCTGACCTGCACCCATTGCGCGCATTTCGAAATGACGGTGTTTCAGGAGGTCAAGACCAAGCTCATCGATACGGGCAAGGTCTTCTATGTCTATCACGATTTCCCGCTCGACCAGATCGCTCTTCTCGGCGCCATGGTCGCACGTTCGTTGCCGGTCGAACGTTATGTGCCCTTCGTCAACTCGATGCTCTCGACGCAGGACCGCTGGGCCTTCGCCCGTGACATCGACCCGAAAAAGCAGATCCAGCAGATGGCAGCCCTGGCTGGCATCTCCGCCGATCAGTTCAGAAAGATCGATGGTGACGATGCGCTCCGCCAGGCCCTTGTTGCCCAGCAGGATGCCGATCAGGCCAAATACAATATCGGCGGCACGCCTTTCTTCATGTTCAACGACAAGCCGTATAATCAGGAACTCCTGACCTTTGAGGCTTTCGAATCCGAAGTCAGGAAGGCTGGCGGCTGACACCGCATTGGGCTAAATGCGCGGACGGATCGGGCCTCAAAAACCTAGTCCGTTGCCGCATCGCGCCTCTTTCGGCATATTTCGGTCGATTGGAAAGACGCCAAGAATAGGACCCCGCTTTTCGCGTATGTCAGCCAAGATCACGCGCCTGCGGATAGCGGGTTTCAAAAGTTTCGCCGATCCTGCCACGATCGATATCCTTCCCGGGCTGACAGGCATCGTAGGCCCCAATGGTTGCGGCAAGTCCAATGTCGTCGAGGCCCTGCGCTGGGCCATGGGCGAAAGCTCAGCTCGCGCCCTGCGCGGCGGCGAGTTGGACGACCTGATCTTTGCCGGCACGAGCGCCCGCTCGGCCCGCTCTCTCGCCGAGGTAACGCTTTGGCTCGAAGAGGGAACTGGCCTCGCGCCCGCCCCCTTCGCCGATTCCGATGCACTTGAAATCTGCCGTCGTGCCGAGCGCGGCTCGGGCAGCGATTTTCGCCTTAACGGTCGCGCCTTGCGCGCGCGGGATATTACCACGCTCTTTGCCGATCTTTCTTCAGGCGCTCGCAGCTCCTCCATTGTCAGCCAGAACCGCGTCAGCGCGCTGATCAGCGCGAAGCCCGAGGAGCGCCGCTCACTGCTCGAGGAAGCTGCGGGCATAACCGGGCTGCACGCGAGACGCCACGATGCGGAACTCAAGCTGCGCCAGGCTGAAGGCAATATGGAGCGGTCGGAAGATCTGCGTCAGCAGATCGAGATACGCCTCGAGCAGCTTGAAGCACAATCGACTCAGGCGCGCGCCTATCGCAGCCTGTCCGAATCAATACGCGATGATGAGCAGGCTTTGTCCTGGCTGCTCTACAAACGCGCCGAGCTTCTGGTCGAGCGCACTACGTCCCTGTTGCAGGCGGCGGAGAAGGAGCGCGACGACTCCGCCGCCTCGGCCCACACCGCCGAGCAGCACGGCATCGGCCAGAAAGCACGTATTCTCAACCTGCGAGAGCAGGTCGAAACCCTGCGCAACGCGCGGGACGAATTACGCGTCGCAGCCGAAACAACACGTGAGGCACTGACACAGGCACGTAACTCAGCAGAACAGGGCGCTCAGCGTCAAGCACAGCTTCAGGCTGACCGGTCAATCGCCCAGTCGCGCCTTGAAGAGGCCAAGGCGAGGCACGCGAGCCTCATGGGGACCATGGCCGCTCTGGACATCCTGCTTAGGGATTTACCAGGCAAGCTCACTGATCTGGCCGAAACGGCAACGGGCAGTGCCTCCGCGTTGGCTTTGTCGGAAAAAGCACGTCAGGCCCTCTCCGACCGTCTCATTGCCGAGCGTCTGGCAGCCCAGACTCTTCAGGCGGAACATGAGTCGACCGCGGAACGTGTCGCCGCCCTCACCGAAGAGGCGCGCCAGCTGGCGCAGACATTGGGTGAGGTCAAAGCCGAGCTTCCCGACGAGGCGGAACTTGCTGACCTTCAAACAGCGCTCGACGAAAAGCGACGTCAGCGCAGAGCCCTGGAAGAGGCCAGCGCCACGCTGACCCGCTCCCAGCAGGATGCACGCCTGGCGCTTTCACAGGCCGAGCAGGAGGCCGATCGGGCCACAAGAGAGGCCGAACAGGCACGCGATACGCTCGCACGCCTCGTGGCAAGGTCTCGGACACTTGATGCGCAATGCGCTGCGCATGAGGCAGACCTCGTAGCTCTGTCCCGATCCCATCTCAGCGAAGCAGAACTCGCCGGACATGACGAGAAGGCGCGTCAGTTGCTCTCCGCGCGCGACAAGGCACGCAGTGAGGCCGAGCAGGCCCGCACGACGCTGACCCAGCACCAGCAGGCCCTTTCTCATGCCGAGGCGGAAGCTCAGAGCATTGCCCGGCAGCGCGTCCTCCTGACGCGTGAGCACGAGCAGGCCAGTGAGGCGCAACTTCGGCACGAGCACCAGATCGAAACGCTGGCAGCCCAGCGCGCCAGTCTCGACGCGCAGATGCCCGCCCTCGACGCCCTGGAGGCCGCGAAAGCCGCCCATATGGAGGCGGAGGCCCATGTCGCTGCCCTGACGGCAAAGATCGAGGGCCTCTCTGCAGAACGCAATATCTGTCGCCAGCAGTATGAAGAGCATGAAAAATTACGCCGGGAGACGACCGCCAAGGCCTTTGCCCTGCGCGCGCGTCATGACGCACTCGCCGCCACACATCAGTCGGAGGCCCTGCCCTCTCCTCTGATTGAGTCGCTCATTATCCCACCGGGCCTCGAGCGCGCCATCGCCTCCGCCCTCGATGCAACGCTCGATGCCTCGCTGGATGAAACGCAGGATCGTGCCTGGGCGCAGCTTCCTGCCTTGGCTGCACAGCCCCTACCGGCGCCGGCGCAGGGGCTGCTTTCTCTGATCGACTGCCCGACCGCGCTACATCGTTGTTTCGCGGCCATCGGATTGGTCGATTCTGTAGCGGCTGGCGCTGCGCTTCAAAGCCAGCTGGCGCCCGGCCAATGCCTTGTCAGCGCAGAGGGCGCGCTCTGGCGATGGGACGGCTATCGCGAAGCTGCCAATCTGTCATCGAATGCGCTGAACCGCGTCGAGCATCTCAGCACGCTTCGTGCGCTCCACTCAGAAATCGAACAGGCCGAGCAGGCACTCGCACCGCTGACAGAGCGTGTGACGACGCTGGAACAGCAGGAGCACTGCCAAACCGTTCAACTCGCCGAACTACGCGAGGCGCTTCATCAGCAGGAAGCGACACTCGCCGAGAAACGCCGTGAGGAAACGACACTTCTAACTCAGCGCGATCGCCTTAGCAGCCAGAGCGACCGTCTTGACCAGACGCGTAAGGAAACCGCGATTCAGCGTGACGAGACGGCCAAACGCGTCGAGTCTGCAAGAGAGGCGCTTGCGTCTCTCGTATCGGAGGACACGCTCAAGACGCAGATCGACGGCTTGCGCGAAACGCTCCTGCAGGCGCGTCATGAGACGGACCAAGCACTGGAACTGGCCAAGCGTCTCGAATCGGAACATGGTGCCGCCCAGGAAAACGCCACGCGCCTGAGGCTTCAGGAAGACTCCAACGCCACCAAATCCCGCACGCTGACGGCCGCACTGGCCCAGGCCCGACAGGATCAGGCAGAGGTAGCGACACAGAAGCAGCATCTCTCACAGACCGATTACGACGCGGAACTAACCCGATGCACCGAGGAGAGAGACAGGCAGCGGACGGCCCTGCAGGATTTCGAGAGCCGTCTCGAGACGTCGAGACAGGCGCTTGAAACGCTTGGCAGGGAAATCGGTGCGACGAGCAGAGATCTGCAAACAAGGCGCGACCTCAAACTCAGCCTCACCGCTCGCCTTTCGGCGCTCCTGCCCCAACACGATTCTGTCAAGAAAGCCCTCGCCCAGACCCAAGCGCGACAGCAAAGCCTGGCACTCATTCCCGATCTGATGCCCTTGGAGCAGGATTTTCTGCAGGCGCAGGCGCAGGAGGCCGCGCATCGTGAGGCGTCCGTGCGGCATCACGAGGCGCTCCGCGACGCAGAGGCCACTCTGGGCCGCGCCCAGCAGGAAAAAACCCAGCTCACATTGCGTATGAGCGAGAGCGACACTCAAGCCGCAACACTGCAGGACGATCTGGTCCGCCTGGACGCCCGCGTCGCTCAGGGCCAGACGGAATGCGCGCAGAGCGAGGCCGAGAGGACCAGGCTGGAGACCGCATCACAGGGGAGTATCGACGCTCTGGAAACAGCCGAAGAGGCATTTGCCAGCGCAGTTTCCTCCCTCGCCGGAGTCGAAGCCGCTCTGGAGACACTGGCCGAAACGCGCAGAGAGGCAGAGCAACGCAGTGCGTCAGCACGCGAAAACGCCATCCGCCTGCAGGAGCGCCTCACACAGGCCTGCGGCCAGCTCGACAAACTTGCCGAGAGCCGCGACACCGGACCGCCAGAAGACTTCGATCTGCCGCCAACCGAACAGAGCGAAACCACGCTCAAGCGCCGCCTGAACCGAAACCAGAAAGAGCGAGAGGCGCTCGGTCCGGTCAATCTTCTGGCTGAGGAAGAGTATAGCGAGGCACGCAGCCAGTCCGATCATCTGATGCGGGAGCATGAGGAGCTGGGTTCGGCCATCGGTCGCCTGCGCGGCTCGATCAATATGCTGAAGAAAGAGGGGCGTGAGCGGCTTCAGGCTGTTTTCGTCGAGGTCGACCGGCATTTCCAGTCCCTGTTCAGCCGCATGTTTAACGGTGGCAAGGCGCATCTGGGACTGGTCGGCAGCGATGACCCGCTCGAAGCGGGTCTGGAGATCTTTGCCCAGCCTCCCGGCAAGAAACTCTCGACTCTCTCGCTACTGTCTGGCGGAGAGCAGGCACTGACGGCACTCTCGCTCATTTTCGCGACCTTCCGTTGCCAGCCTGCCCCGCTCTGCATTCTGGACGAGGTCGATGCGCCGCTGGACGACGCCAATGTCGAGCGGCTTTGCGGGCTGCTCAAGGATATGGCCGAAGAGGCCGAGACGCGGTTTCTGATCGTAACCCATCATCAGCTTACCATGGCGCATATGGACAGGCTTTTTGGCGTCACGATGCAGGAGCGTGGAGTCAGTCAGGTGCTCTCTGTCGATCTCAGTCTTGCAACCTCCTTCGCTGAAACGGGTTCTCTGGCTGTGGTGTCCTGATCGGAAGCGGTTATAACCATGTCTTTATTGTGTTTTCCTTTCGATACCGCCCATAATGGCCGATTGACGCTACAGCCCTGAAAGGCCGAACCGATTTCCTTTTCGCCCCCTCATCTTCCCGATCTTTCGACGCTCAGCGCCGGTCGCGGTCTGCGTGTGGTGGGCGATGTGCATGGCGATCTCACGGCTTTCGAACACGCCGTGGCAACCGATCGCTTCATCGTCCAGCTTGGCGACCTTGTGGATCACGGGCCGGACAGTGCCGGAACGTTGCGGCTTATGCTCGACCTGATCGATGACGGGCGGGGTCTCTTCATTCTCGGCAATCACGACCGCAAGCTGGGACGCGCGCTCGAAGGCAGAAGGCTGAGACGCGATCCGCCTCTCGAAGAAACCCTGCGCCAGCTCTCAGGCCCGGTTCAGGCCGGGTTGCGTGAGCGCGCGTATGAGGCGATTGCCGATGCGCCTGCCTGGATCGTGCAGGGCAACATGATTTTCGTTCATGGCGGTTTTCACACCGATATGTTGTTCGAAGCCCCGCCACCGGCACTTGGTGCCATGACACCGCTCCTGTCCCGCGCACTTTTCGGCGAGACGACGGGCCGCATGCAGCCTGATGGCTATCCGGAGCGCCGACTGCGCTGGATCGATCATATTCCCGCCGATCATATCGTCTATTGCGGTCATGACCGACGCTCGACCGATGGCCGTCCCTGGATACGCGATGGACGCAATGGCGGTCGTGCCATCTTTACCGACCTTGGCGCCGGAAAAGGCGGCCATCTTGCCTGGATTGATCTCGATGTCTGAACAAGAAACACGCGCGCTCCTCGAACAGCATCGTCAGAGCATCGACAATATCGATGCTGCGCTCATTCATATGCTGGCCGAGCGCTTTCGCCAGACGCAGGCGGTGGGTGAACTGAAGGCCAGCTCCGGTCTACCGGCTGCCGATCCGGCGCGTGAGGCTCGCCAGATCGAAAGACTGCGCCAGCTCGCCTCCTCCGCCAGACTCGACCCCGACTTCGCGGAAAAGTTTCTTGCTTTCATCATACGGGAAGTGATCCGACATCATGACTCAATTGCCGGGCGCAGCCCGCGCTGAAACGGGGGGCGTGACATGACAGCGCATCATCTCATACTCGTCAGGCACGCTCAGGCCGCGCATGAGCTTTTCGGCAGCCAGGACCGCGAACGGCCGCTGACGGCCCAGGGTGAGCTGGATGCGCAGACCTTGGGCGAGAAGCTCGCTGGCGTTGGCATCGACTTTTCCAGCGCCAATCTCTGGCACAGCACCGCAAGGCGCACGACACAGACGACACAGGCCATCGCCTGTCACCTGCCCCAATCCTGCATCGTGCACGGTCTGGACGCGCTTTACGACCTCGATCTCTACGGCATTCTGGAGCTGGTGCGCGAAACGCCGCAGACCGTCAGAACCTTGGTCATCATCGGCCATAACCCGGCCATCGCAGAGACCTGTCGCCATCTGGCAAGCGATGCGATCGACGGGCCTATCGCCCGCGAACTCATGAAAGGCTACGAACCGGGCACTGCGGCGCTTTTCACCGTTGTGTCCGACTGGGCCGGTCTTTCTCCCAATACGGCAACACTCGGTACCGTACTTCACCCATAAGTTGATTGCCTCCCTCCGACTAAATTCCTAAGGCTCGTCCATGGCTGAACACGACACAACCGGATCCACTCCCGAAACGGCGACCCTCAGCATAGGCGAGCGCTCTGCCGTATTTCCGATCCTGAAGGGCCATCTTGGCCCGGATGTCATCGATATTCGCAAACTCACTGCCGATACGCAGATGTTTTCGTTCGATCCGGGCTATGGTGAAACGGCGTCTTGCCGCAGCGCCATTACCTTCATCGATGGCGATGAAGGGGTGCTTCTGCATCGTGGCTATCCGATCGAACAGCTCGCGACCGAAGCGAGCTTCACCGAAACGGCCTATCTTCTGGTCTATGGCGAGCTGCCCAATCGCGAAGATTACGAGCGCTTCCAGCAGGATCTGAAGGAGCAGGCCCTGCTTCACGAGCAGATCCGCAACTTCTTTAACGGCTTCCGTCGCGACGCCCACCCCATGGCGATTCTCTGTGGCACGGTTGCCGCGCTTTCTGCCTTCTATCCCGATGCCGTCGATATTTCCCACGAAGCATCACGCGACCTCTCGACGCGCCGCCTGATCGCCAAGGTGCCAACCATCGCCGCCTGGGCCTATAAATACACGGTCGGCGAGCCGTTCGTTTATCCCGACAACAATCTCAGCTTTTCAGAGAATTTCCTGAAAATGCTCTTCGCCAAGCCGAACGCTGATTACAAGGTCAACCCGGTTCTGGCTCGCGCTATCGACCGTATCCTGATCCTTCATGCCGATCATGAGCAGAACGCCTCGACCTCGACCGTGCGTCTGGTCGGCTCCACAGGCGCCAACCCGTATGCCTGCATTGCAGCCGGAATCGCCGCCCTCTGGGGACCTGCTCATGGCGGCGCCAACGAAGCCGTTCTCGGCATGCTGGCGCAGATCGGCACACGCGAGAATATCCCGTCTTTCATCGCTCAGGTAAAAGACCGCGAGAGCGGTGTGCGTCTGATGGGGTTCGGCCATCGCGTCTACAAGAATTTCGACCCGCGTGCGAAAATCATGGAGCAAACCTATCACGAGGTTGTCGCCGAACTCGGGCTGAAGCATGACCCGATGTTCGATCTGGCCGCCGAGCTTGAAAAGATCGCCGTCAACGACCCGTATTTCGTGCAGCGTCGTCTCTATCCGAATGTTGATTTCTACTCAGGGCTGATCCTAAAGGCGATGGGCATTCCGACCTCGATGTTCACGGTGCTCTTTGCCGTGGCACGCACTGTCGGCTGGGTGAGCCAATGGCGCGAGATGATTGAGGAACCGGGTCAGCGCATCGGTCGTCCGCGCCAGCTTTACGTCGGTGCAGCTCGGCGCGATTATATTCCGCAATGCCGGCGTAGCTGAACAGTATGAATTCCTGAAAAGAAAAAAGCCGGAGAACTTCTCCGGCTTTCTCTTTGACCGGACCAGAAGGCCCGGGCATCATACTTCTTTGAAAAGCCGGGCTGAAGCCTAGCAGTCACAGCCAGGTGTGGCGCCCTTGTCCTGACGGACGATGTGATGATCAATCCACTCCGAAACCAGACGACGTGCTTCGTTCAGCGAGGCTTCGGGATGATGTATACGATAAAGGGTCGTGCATGCGGTGAAAGCCTGGATATCAGGCTGGCCCACATCCCGCAGCTCTTCATACGCTGTGATAACAGCGCGTTCGCACTTTCGGGAAATGCGGTTGAGGTCAACAGTCACGCAAACTGATCCTAGTTGAGAATTATTATCAATTAGTGCATTGTAAATCTTTTCCGATGGTAAATGCAAGCATCGCCTATCGAACGAATGCGCGAGGATTTTCTCTCCTTATTTCTCTTACTTTTCTCGCAAAGGGCGGATAATCCTGCACGCCAGTAAGATCATGGAGTAATTACAGATGGCTCTTAGCAACGAGATCAATGGTGGCGCAGTCCGTCAGACACAATGGGACAGGGATGCTGCGCTCACCACGGCGCGTATCCTGCTGGAAATCAAGGCCATCAATTTCCGCCCCGAAGAGCCCTACACCCTGACGTCGGGCTGGAAATCTCCCGTCTATATCGATTGCCGCAAAATCATCTTCTTCCCCCGCGCCCGCGCCAAGATCGTCGAACTGGCCGTCGAGAAGATCGGCCGTCATATCGGTTATGAGAGCATCAACTGCGTGGTTGGCGGTGAGACGGCAGGCATACCCTTCGCTGCCTGGATTGCCGACCGTATGATGGCGCCCATGGCCTATGTTCGCAAGAAGCCCAAGGGCTTCGGTCGCAACGCCCAGATCGAGGGAGATGTGCCGGAATCGATGCGCACGCTTCTCGTCGAAGATCTGACGACCGATGGCGCTTCTAAAGTCCGCTTCGCCAATGCGCTGCGCTCAGCAGGTGCCATCATCGATCATACGTTTGTCGTCTTCTTCTACGGCGTCTTCCCCGGCGCCCAGAAGACGCTCGCCGACATGAATGTATCGCTGCACTCACTCTGCACCTGGTGGGACGTGCTTGAAGCCTGCTCAGGGGCGAATTACTTCTCCGAAAGCGATATCCACGAGGTGCGTCGCTTCCTGGAAGATCCTTGCGGCTGGTCGAAGGCTCATGGCGGTGTAGGCAGCGCCGAGGAAGCCGCCGCGCTCAAGGCCAAGGCGGAAGGCTGAATTGCTCCTACCTCCGGGCCGTGTGCTTGCCTTTGATTCTGGCATAGGGGGGCTTGCCGTCGTGCAAGCCCTGCGCACGACCCTGCCGGAAGGCACGCTTATCGACTATCTGGCCGATAACGCGCTGTTTCCCTATGGCGAGCAGGAAGATTCCCTGCTCATCACGCGCCTTCTCTCCCTGATGGAAGAGCGCATCGCCAGGTTACGCCCTGACGTGGTGCTGATTGCCTGCAACACGGCCAGCACGATCGCGCTCGACGCGCTGAGAGCGCGTTTCGACGTGCCCTTCGTTGGCTGCGTGCCTCCGGTACGCTGGGCCGCACGCGTAAGCCAGACCCGCGTCTTCGGGCTTCTGGCGACGCGAGGCACGGCTAGGCGCCCCTATCTGCGCAGCCTGCGCGACAGCTACGCTGCGGATTGCGAGATGATCGTGCATGGCGCCCGCGCCCTGGCCGATCTGGCAGAGCAGGCTTTCCTGGGCCGCCCTGTCGATGATTCCCTCGTGGCAGAGGAATTGCGTCATCTGTTCGATGCCCCCAAGGGACAGCAGATCGATACGATCGGCCTAGGCTGCACGCATTATACGTTTCTGACCGACGCCTTCCTGCGTCTCTGCCCGCCGGATATCAAGTTTCTCGATCCGGCCGTTCCGGTCGCGCAGCAGGTAAACCGGGTACTCGAAATGCGGACATTGCATGCCGAACGGGAAGATCTGCCCGAGAGCCTGACGCTGACCGGCCCCGCCGCCGATAGCGTAGCCCTGAAGCACGCTATTGCGCGGCTGGGCTATCACGACATCACAGTGCTGAACGGGGCGCTCACGCCCTGAAATCCGCCTCCCTGCTGGAGGCGGGCGCATTCAGTTGGCGCGGCTGACCGTATAGGACGCTGCATCGATCATCAGTTGACGGATCGGGCTGTCAGGGAAGATCGAGAGAGCCTCGATCGCTGCATCGGCGTAGACGCGCGCGCGGTCGATCGTGGTCTGGATGGCGCCGCGCTTTTCGATCAGTTCGAGCGCATGGGGCAGATCCTCGTCGCTCTGCTCTCCTGTCTCGATCACGCGCAGCCAGAAAGAGCGCTCCGCCTCGTCGCCAGCCTGAAAAGCCGCGAGAACCGGTAGGGTGATCTTGCCCTCACGCATGTCATCGCCAACGGTCTTGCCCAGAACCTGCTGATCGGCAGCGTAATCGAGCGCATCATCGACAAGCTGGAAGGCCATTCCGAGATTGGTGCCATAGGAATCGAGCGCCGCCTCTTCCTGTTCCGAACGTCCGGCGACCACAGCCCCAACGCGGCAAGCCGCAGCAAAAAGGGCTGCCGTCTTGCCATGAATGACCTCGAGATATTTCTCGATCGGCGTCGAAAGATCGTTCTGCGTCGCCATCTGCAATACCTCGCCCTCCGCAATGGTGGCAGACGCCGCGGAGAGGATGGCCATGACTTTCAGAGAGCCATCGGCGGTCATGAGCTGGAACGAGCGCGCGAAAAGAAAATCGCCAACCAGCACCGAGGCCTTGTTACCGAAAACCGCATTGGCCGAAGCCAGACCGCGGCGCAACGTGCTCTCATCGACAACGTCGTCATGCAGCAATGTGGCGGTGTGAATAAACTCGACGCAGGCGGCGAGACCGACATGGCGCTGGTTCTGCGCCGAGGGCTCGTAGCCGCAAAGACGGGCTGAAGCGAGAGTCAGGAGCGGCCGCAGCCGCTTGCCACCAGCGGCGACGAGATGGGCGCCAAGCTGGGGTATGAGCGGCACTGGGCTTTGCATACGCGCGACGATCTCGCGATTGCAGGCCTCCATATCGTCCTTCAGAAAAGCGGAAAGGGCGTGCAAGGCCGTGCTTTCTCTACTTGCTCCACTGGCCGCGCTCTGCGTCTTGATATCGGTCAGGCTGTCGGCACCACCCAAGGCAACTCTCCACTTCAAACTTGGCCACTGACGACCCTGATGCAGTATAAGGCACGAGCCGGGCTTCTTTCCGGCGCAGAAAAACACCGTGGCAGAAATCGAACTTCATGCATGACCCAGCCAGACCGGAAGACCAGCCCTCTGACAGTCCAAACCATATGAGCGGCGCTGCGCCCACGGTCAACCCGGCCACCCTAAAAGCTGAGGCCGCCGCGGTGGCGACAAGCGAGACGATGGAAGGCTATCTGCTCGATCGTCGCGTGCGTTACAGACAATTCACCCAGGGCTATCGCACAGGAATCGAGCCCGTTCTGATGGCCGCCTTCATCCCCGCCCTGCCGGGACAGAGCGTGCTGGAGGCCGGTTGCGGTGCAGGCGCCGGGCTTCTCTGCCTCACCTCGCGCTGCCCAGACGTCAGAGGGGTCGGGCTGGAAGCCGACGGGGCGACGGCACAGCTGGCGATACAGAACATGCGTGAAAATGACCGAGAAGCGCGCGTGACGATCCTGCATGGCAGCATCCCCCATGTCCCGCCTGCCCTGCGGCAGTTGACCCCCGGCGCCAATGGTCGATTTCATCACGCCATGGCCAATCCGCCCTGGCACCCGGCCGACCACACAGGGGCCAGCGATGCAAGGCGCCGTCTCGCCATGACAATGCCTGAAGGCGGCTGGGGCGAATGGATCACAACGCTTGCGCGCTGGGTACTGCCGGGTGGCAGCCTTACCCTCGCCCTCCCCGCAGCGGTCGTCGACCGCGCCTGCGAAGCGCTGCGCCTTGCAGGCTTCGGAAGTCTTACTCTGCTGCCTTTATGGCCGAAACAGGGTCGCGCAGCGAAAATCGTTCTTCTGCGCGCCATCCAGGGCGGTAAAGGGGTGTTCTCCCTTCTGCCCGGCCTCGTGCTGCACCGCGACGAGGGTGGCTACACGATCCAGAGCGAAGCGATCCTTCGCGAGGCCAAGGCTCTTTCCTGAAGCATTACTCATGCTCAGCCCGATGAGAGGACGTGAAACCTCCCCGGGATTTTTCAGCGCGGCGTGAAGACCGACATGCAGCGCCCGTCGATGACGAGTTCCTGTGCCGGGAAGCAGGCCTAAACATCGGCAGCGGGAAAGAGGGAACGACGATCAGACTGGCGATATCGTCGAGACACGCGCGTTCTCTAGGCGGTTATCGCCATCAAGCGATTTCAGGTTGCGGGCCTTCTTGAGGTCACGGGAACGATGATGGAGATGCCCGCATTATTCACGCGCCCATCTACCGCGCCGAGACGCTCCCTCGCCTGAACATAAGCCGTCGCCCACAGCTCGTTGAATGTGTCCTAAGGCCCGGGTAACCGGGTTTCACCCCAGCTTGGAGAGAGGGAAAGCGGTATCTTCGAGGCCACCGATATCGGCTTCGGTCGCGACGATCCTGGCTCTTTCTCCCGCAAAAAGAGGAGCGGCACAACGGCCGATACCCAAGCCAGTCCGGGTGATAAACGCGGGCTTGTTTTTCAGGGTGAGAGCTTTTTTCTTCCTGCCCGGATCACGCAGATTTTGCTGAAAGAAGAGCGCAGAGAGAATAGCTGAATTCTTGCGGTCATAACCCGGCAAGACCGAGGGAAAAGCCGGGATCATGCCCAGTCGGAAGCGAGGCGTGGCTCTGCGTCTCTGTTTCACTCTCGCGTCCTGCCGGTGAACCCCGAGGAAAATCGGCCTGGACAGGTTTGACAAAAGGGAGGGGTTTCCCCCTCCCCCTCATCAGGAAGCGAACACGTCCGCCTCGAAAGCTTCTTCCCACGAGCCACTGGTTGATGCGCGAGAGTATTCCGTCGAGCGGTTCTCGAAGAAATTTGCGTGCTCGACAGCGTTGAGCATGTCGTCGAGCCAGGGTAGCGGGTTCTCTTCGATGCCGTAGAAAGGATCGAGACCGAGCTGGGTCATGCGACGGTCGGCGATAAAGCGGATATAACGCTTGACCTGATCGGCGCTCAGCCCCTCGACATCGCCCATTTCGAAAGCAAGATCGATAAACGCGTCTTCATGCTCGACCGTGGTGGCGCAGATCTCGGCGAGTTCCGCGCGGAAATCCTCGGTCCAGATCTCGCTGTTTTCACGCACGAAGGTGCGGAAGAGGCGGATCATCGACAGGCAGTGCAGCGTCTCGTCACGCACCGACCACGACACAATCTGCCCCATGCCCTTTAGCTTGTTGAAGCGTGGGAAGTTCAGCAGAATCGCAAACGAGGCAAAAAGCTGAAGCCCTTCCATGAAGGCGCCGAAAGCCGCCATGGTCTTGGCGATCTCGCGCTTGTTGTCGATGTTGAAGGACTGCATGAAGTCATACTTGTCCTTCATCTCCTTGTATTTCAGGAATGCCGAATATTCGGTTTCCGGCATACCGATCGTGTCGAGAAGATGCGAATAGGCAGCAATATGGATCGTCTCGATGTTCGAGAACGAAGAGAGCATCATCAGCACTTCGGTCGGTTTGAAGACCTGGCTGTAATATTTCATATAGGCCGAGTTCACCTCGACATCCGCCTGGGTGAAGAAGCGGAAGATCTGCGTCACCAAGTGACGCTCGCCTTCGCTCAGCGTCCGATGCCAGTCCTTGACGTCATCGGCCAGAGGCACTTCTTCGGGCAGCCAATGCACGCGCTGCTGGATCAGCCATGCATCATAAGCCCAAGGATAGCGAAAGGGCTTATAGACCGGATTGGCGGTCATGAGGTCGAAATGCTGCTCCTCGGCGGGCGCCGCGCCTTGGTTCTTTGTCTCGCTCATTGGCTTTTCCTGATTTTGCTATGCTTTGACTGAATTTTTGGCGTGTGGTCGGCTGTCTTGTTCGGGCTCAGGGTCAGAACGGGACTGCCCTGCGTATCATTCAGAAGCAGCTTGCCCTGATCGATCTGCCAGGCCGCAACCTCACGGATCGCGCTGAAAACGGCGTCTTCCTGCGTCATCCGCACGCCGGGGCACGCCATGCGCGTGCCGGCAGTCGGGCCAAAGCTGAGGCTCTGTCCCGATGCGGTGACATGCCCCATCATGCGGTTGCACCCGCCCGTGCCGGAAAGAAACCCATCGCCGCGAAAGACCATGAAGGCCGGCGCTTCAGGGGCGGTCGCCTTCTCACCGATCTTCTCGATTTTCCAGCTGCCGACCAGTGCCGATGGCAGGGGCACGGCAACGGGCTCGACTACGATCGCGCTCTGCTCGGGCACGGCGCCGAGCGCCATAATGGCATCCTTGCTGATATAGAGCAGGCGATCGCCTGTCCTTATCTCGGCCCGAAGCGCATAGCGATGACCGGGCTTGAGAGAGGCCTGATCATAGGCCAGCGCGTAGCCGAAGCTCTGCGTGCCAACCGGGGCAAAGACGGTTTTACTGAGCGTCACAGAGGGTGCATCCGCAAGGCTGACATCGTCGAGCATTACGGCGAGCTGGGCGCCCGCGGGCAGATCGACCCTGCCCTTGATAGTGACCGTACCGCGCAAAAGCGTGGATGCACCGGGCTGCATCTCGTCGGCCCGCGCCGCGCCTGACAGGAGCGTCACCGGCGCCACGCCGAGCATGAGAGCCGCAAGCGTGAGGGCTTTTACTGACATGACAGGCATTCCTCATAGCTCGTGGTCGCTACCGGCTTCTTGGCGGCTTCCGTGGCGTTAGAGGTGTAATCTTCTTCCTCAAGAATATTGGTCTTGAGCGCCATGTCGCTCACCGCGTCAGCGCGCTGGATGGATAGCGAGCGGCAATAATAGAGCGACTTCACGCCACGTTTCCATGCCAGATAATGGATCTGATGCAGGTCGCGCTTATGGATATCGGCTGGCAGGAAGACGTTGATCGACTGTGCCTGACAGATGAACGGCGCGCGATCGGCGGCGTGTTCGATCACCCAGCGCTGATCGAGTTCGAAAGCCGTCTTGTAGACGTCCTTCTCGTCCTGAGTCAGGAAGTCCAGATGCTGGACCGAGCCCTTGTTCAGCGTGATGGACGACCAGACAGCGTCGTTATTCTGACCTTTCTGCTCCAGAAGCTGCAACAGATGACGGTTGCGCACCGTAAATGACCCCGAAAGCGTCTTTTGCAGGAACACGTTGGCTGAGATCGGCTCGATACCGGGGCTCGCATTGCCTGCAATGATCGAGATCGACGCCGTCGGCGCAATCGCCATCTTGTTGGAGAAGCGCTCCATGAAGCCGTATTCCTCGGCATCGGGGCACGGTCCCAGAACTTCCGCAAGATGCTTCGACGCCGCATCGGCCTGGGTCTTGATCTGCTCGAAGATGCGCTTGTTCCAGACACGCGCCATCACGCTCTCGAACGGGATATTGCGGGCTTGGAGGAACGAGTGGAAGCCCATCACACCCAGACCGACCGAACGCTCGCGCATGGCAGCGTAGCGGGCGCGTTCCATATCGTCGGGCGCGCGATCGATGAAGTCCTGCAACACGCGATCGAGGAAGAGCATGACGTCTTCGACGAATTGCGGATTGTCCTTCCACTGATCCCAGGTCTCGAGATTGAGCGAGGACAGGCAGCAAACCGCCGTGCGGTTCTTGCCGTGATGGTCGAGGCCTGTGGGCAGCGTGATTTCGGCACAGAGATTGGAGGTCTTGACCTCGAGCCCGGCAAGCTTGTGATGCTCGGGGCGCGCCTTGTTCACGTGATCGGAATAGATGATGTACGGCTCGCCCTGCTCCATACGGGCCGTCAGGATACGGATCCAGAGCTGGCGCGCAGAAATGCTGCGGACGATCGACATGTCCTTGGGCGAGCGCAGACCCCATTCCGCGTCCTGCTCGACGGCGCGCATGAAATCATCGGTAATCAGCACGCCATGGTGCAGATTCAGCGCCTTGCGGTTCGGATCGCCACCGGTGGGACGGCGCATCTCGACGAATTCTTCGACCTCGGGATGCCAGACCGGCAGATAGACCGCCGCCGAGCCACGACGCAGAGAGCCCTGAGAAATAGCCAATGTCAGGCTGTCCATCACGCGGATGAAAGGAATCACGCCCGAGGTCTTGCCGTTCTTGCCGACATTCTCGCCGATCGAACGCAGATTTCCCCAGTAAGAGCCGATACCGCCGCCCTTCGACGCCAGCCAGACATTCTCGTTCCACAGATCGACGATGCCGCGCAGGCTGTCATCGGCCTCGTTCAGGAAGCAGGAAATGGGCAGACCGCGCGTGCTGCCGCCATTGGAGAGCACCGGCGTGGCGGGCATGAACCAATGCTGCGAGATGTAGTCATAGAGACGCTGGGCATGGGCGGCGTCGGCACCATAATAAGAGGCAACGCGACCGAACAGATCCTGATAATGCTCGCCTGGCAGCAGGTAGCGATTATCGAGCGTCGCACGACCGAAATCGGTCAGAAGCGCATCGCGCGAGCGGTTGACGCGCACCGGATGATGGCCTTCAAGCTGCACCACGTCGTCAAACATATCGGGTTCAGCCTCGATCTCCTGTGGCGCGCGCTCACAGGGCTCGGGCAGGACGTCAGCCGATGCAGAAACAGTCTCACGGGTCGTGTCTTCCAGCAGGCTCACGGGCCATCTCCCCAAGATCAAAGCGAGATCAAAATCGCAAATTCCGAGTGTCCTCTTGGCGCAAGACCCCCTCCCGAGACAAGCAATATATCGGGTTAAATTTCACCCTCGCCACTACATATGGTGTTGACAGGGGAAGAAGCCCTTGAGGAACCTCAGCTTCCTCCAATGAGGATTTTTTCTCTCCTGCCAGAGCGTGGCCACGATGTCACAGCATGGGCGATGAACATTTCGCGTCGCGCCGCGTTGGCTGAGCAACCGGCCCGGACCGGGCTCGGAAAAGCAGGAGATCTTGCAATGACGATCAAGAAATCAGCCAGCGCCCAGTGGAGCGGTGGCCTCAAGGATGGCAAGGGCAGCATCTCGACCCAGAGCGGCGCGCTGTCGAACCAGCCCTATGGCTTCAACACGCGATTCGAGGACAAGCCAGGTACAAATCCTGAGGAACTGATCGGCGCCGCCCATGCCGGATGCTTCACCATGGCCCTGTCGATGATTCTCGGTGAGGCCGGTCTGACCGCGACGTCGCTTGAGACGAAAGCAACCGTGTCGCTCGACAAGAATGATGCCGGGTTTGAGATCTCGAAGATCCATCTCGATCTCAAGGGCAGCGTTCCGGGGGCCGATCAGGCCAAGTTTGAGGAACTCGCCACGAAAGCCAAAAATGGCTGCCCGGTTTCGCAGCTTTTCAAAGCTGAAATTACCCTAACGACGACCCTCGCCTGATAGCGGCCGATGGCCACCCTGCCAGGAGTGGCCATCGGCAGGCTCATTCAGACGCGGCTGCGGTGCCAGCTGTTCTGGGCGTGATCGCGCAGCAGGTGATCGAGCAGGATACAGGCGACCATCGCTTCCGCGACCGGCACGGCCCGTATACCGATGCAAGGATCGTGACGACCCTTGGTAATCACATCGATATTCTCACCCTGGCGATTGACCGAGGGTACCGGCACGAGGATCGAGCTTGTCGGCTTGATCGCAAAACGTGCGGTAATAGGCTGGCCGGTCGATATGCCCCCCAGAATACCCCCGGCGCGATTGCCTTCGAAATGCAGCACACCGTCATGCATGCGCATGGGGTCGGCATTGTCTTCCCCGCGCAGCGTGGCAACGCCGAAACCTTCGCCGATTTCGACCGCCTTGACGCCATTGATCCCCATCAGCCCCGAAGCGAGATCGGCATCGAGCTTGCCATAAAGGGGGGCGCCCAGACCGGGAGGAAAATTCTCGGCGACGACTTCGACCAGCGCCCCGATGGACGATCCGTCCTTGCGAACGCTGGCAAGCAGGCCTTCCCATTCTATGGTCGTTATCGGATCAGGGCAGAAAAGCGGGTTATTCGACACCTCGTCCCAGTCCCAGCGCGTGCGATCAATGGCAAGCCCGCCGACCTGAACCAGAGCAGCGCGGATCTGCGCCTCCTGCCCAAGGAGTTCGTTGATGACACGGCGCGCCACACCGCCAGCGGCAACACGGCAAGCCGTCT
This sequence comes from Asaia sp. BMEF1, assembly GCF_051628905.1. Taxonomy (GTDB): domain Bacteria; phylum Pseudomonadota; class Alphaproteobacteria; order Acetobacterales; family Acetobacteraceae; genus Asaia. Next base: position 599,328 of record NZ_CP157575.1, read on the forward strand.
CACGCGCGGAAGACCGCCCACCACCGCGATAATCGCGATGGCCATATTTCAGGTCATAGGTGACATCGGCATGGCCCGGGCGATAGCGCGAAGCGATATCGGAATAATCCTTCGACCGCTGATCGGTATTGTCGATCATCAGCGAAATCGGCGTACCGGTGGTCTTGCCCTCGAACACACCCGACAGGATGCGCACCTGATCCGCTTCCTGACGCTGTGTGGTGAATTTGGACTGACCGGGGCGACGACGATCCAGCCAGGGCTGGATATCGGCTTCACACAGGGCAATACCAGGAGGGCAACCATCGATCACGCAACCGATGGCCGGCCCATGGCTTTCGCCCCAGGTCGTAACCCGGAAGAGCGTACCGAAACTGTTATCCGACATCTCAGCCTTCTGAAGACACGACGGCAATATCGGGTGCATTCGGGTTTTTCATGCCCACCACATGATACCCGCAATCGACATGATGGATCTCGCCCGTTGTGCCGGAAGAGAGTTCGGACAGGAAGTAAAGCCCGGCGCCCCCCACATCCTTGAGCGACACATTGCGCTCCATTGGCGAATTGAGCTGGTTCCAGCGCAGGATATAACGAAAATCGCCAATACCATTTGCTGCCAGAGTCATGATGGGGCCGGCAGAAATCGCGTTGACGCGGATATTGTCCTTACCCAGATCGGCCGCCATGTAACGTACCGATGCCTCGAGCGCCGCCTTGGCCACACCCATGACGTTATAATGTGGCATGACCCGCTCGGCCCCCAGATAGGAAAGCGTGAGCAACGACCCGCCATCCGCCATCAGCGCTGCGGCGCGACGAGCGACTGCTGTAAAGGAGAAACAGGAGATATCCATGGCCTTGAGAAAGGCATCGCGGGGCGTATCGACATAGCGCCCGCGCAGGAACTGCTTGTCGGCCCAGCCAATGGCATGAACAACGAAGTCGATCTTGCCCCATGCCTTTTCGATCTCATCGAAAGCACGGTCGATATCGGCGTCATCACCGACATCGCAAGGGATAACCAGAGACGCACCGACGCTTTCTGCGAGAGGCTTCACGCGCTTGCCCAATGCCTCGCCCTGATAGGTAAAGGCGAGCTCCGCCCCCTGAGCGGCGCAGGCGGAAGCGATGGCCCAGGCGATGGAGCGGTCATTGGCGACGCCCATCACAAGGCCGCGCTTGCCCGTCATCAGCGTCCCGGTGGGGAGATCGAACGAAGCGGTGGACATGAGGCAGATCCCGGTTAATGTCAGAAAAAGAAATAATAACGATCCGCTACGTCGCACATGCCCGCCGCGCAAACAAGTCTGGAGATGACACGTTAGAGGGGGCAGCAAAGACGGATCGAATTCAAGCAGGAGGCCCCTGTCATGCCTGACGAAACCACCCTTCCTCTTATTCCACTCGACGCAGACCCGTTCGTGCTTTTCGCTGAATGGATGAAAGAGGCGCAGTCCAGCGAACCTAATGACGCCAATGCCATGGCGATCGCGACCGCCACGCCATCAGGTGCGCCGTCGGTGCGCATGATCCTGCTTAAAGGAGCGGACGAGCGCGGGTTCGTATTCTATACCAATCTCGAAAGCCGCAAGGGAGGGGAGCTTCTGGCTAATCCCCATGCCGCTCTTCTGTTCCACTGGAAGTCGCTTCGCCGGCAGATACGTATCGAAGGCGCGGTCGAAGCGGTCAGCAACGAAGAGGCCGACCGGTATTTCGCGAGCCGCAGCCGCAACTCGCGCATTGGCGCCATCGCTTCCGACCAGTCACGCCCGCTGGCCGATCGTGCAGAATTCGAAAACCGCATCAGAAAGATCACAGAGTGTTATGAGGGCAAGGAGCCCGCGCGCCCTGACAACTGGTCAGGCTTCAGACTGGTGCCGGACCAGATCGAGTTCTGGCAGGACCGGCCCTATCGCATGCATGACCGTGCCACCTGGACCCGACAGGAGAACGACTGGGCGGTAACGCGCCTTTATCCCTGACATCCCGACGCATCGCGGGTTGCCTGAGGGCGATCCGCCTTTCCCACCACAGAACATCTAGCGAGAGTCCCCATGGCCAACGACGTCCGAAACATCCTCGTCCCGCTGAATGGCGCAGGCAATATCGATGCCGTCCTGCGCGTGGGACTTCTCCATGCCCGTGCGTTCAATGCCCATCTTTCGACTGTGCTCGTCGGTGATGACCCTAATGAAGTGGCTGCCCTGACGGGCGAAGGCCTGTCCAGCTCCATGATTCATGAAATGATGGAAGCAGCCGAGCACGAGGCGCATCGACGCATGTTGCAGGTGCGCCTGAAATTCGACGCGTTCATCAAGGAGAACGACATCGAACCCAAAAAGGGCTTTCTGGAAAACGACCCGCTTGCCCAGTCGCGTCTGAGCGCCTCGCTGGAATTTCTGACCGGCTCGGAGCACGAGGCCGTCACCTGGCGCGCGCGCCTGTCGGACATCACCCTGATGCCGCATCTCGGCCCGAATGATAACGCCCGTGCGTCAGAAGTACTGCATGCTGTGTTGTACGACAGTGGCTGCCCGCTCGTCATTGCACCGCCCAGCCCCCCGGTGAGCTCAGGCAAACGTCTCTGTATCGCCTGGAACGGCACGGCAGAGGCTGCGTCGGCCCTGCGTGGTGCCGTGCCCTACGCCAAACGTGCCGAGGCCGTACAGATCCTGACGAGCGTGGATTATCATCGGCGCGGGCCTGAAGCAGACACGGTACAGGATTATCTCAAGCTGCATGGTGTGGATGCAGAAATCCGCGTCTTCAAGGGGATCGATCGCGATGTCGGCGCTGGCATTCTGGCCGCCTGCGCCGATTTCGGCGCCGATATGCTGACGATGGGAGCCTATTCGCATTCACGTCTGCGCCAGATGATTCTGGGGGGCGCCACACGTCATATTCTTGAACATGCAGAACTGACCGTGCTGATGAGCCGCTGAGGTTTTTTGCCATAGCGCGTCGGACATGCTACCGCCGCGCTATGCGCGCTTTCCTTTCAGACGCCGAATGAATCGCCTCAGCCTGAAACGCGCGGCGGGCCGTTCTCTTCTCGTCATGGCGCGCTTTTATGTCGGCCTGACGATGCGCACGACGCGCTGGACTATCACCGGCGCGCCGGACTCCTTCTCTTCGCTTTTGCAGACACCCGAGCGCCCGACCGACGGGTGCATCACAGCGGCGTGGCACCGCACGCTTCTGATGCTGCCGGCCATGTGCCGCTGGGCGCATCAGCAGAAACCGGAATTGCCGATCACGGTCATGATCAGCCGTAACCGCGATGGGCGCTTTATCAGCGATCTCATCGCCCCGTGGAATATTGCGAGCATCGAAGGGTCGAGCGACCGCAACGGCAAGAACAAGGGCGGCAGCAGGGCGCTGCGCGAGGCGTTTACCGCTCTCAGGAACGGCGCAATTTTCATGATTACGCCAGACGGACCACGCGGACCGGCAGAGACCGTACAGGCAGGCACCGAGACTCTGATGCGCCTCACGGGCAAACCTCTGGTTCCCATCGGCGCCGCCTGCACGGGCTTCACCCTGCCGAGCTGGGACAGACTGCGCGTGCCGGTGCCTTTCGGGCGTGGCTATCTGCTTTACGGGGCGCCCTGCACCCATCCGATGACGGGCGATGAAATCGCTACAAGGCTGAAGACGCTCTCAACCCGTGCGGAAAACAGTCTTGCTCTGGGCCGCGCCGGGCTCGCCGATCGTCTGTGGATGGCGCTGGGCATGGCCCTGCTCCCGGGACTGCGCGCCATGTCGCTGATACGACTCAGGCGAGGCAAGGAACGGCTCGACCGCCTGCCAGAGAGGCGCGGTCGCACCCGGCTACCGCGCCCCGGCGGCTCGCTTCTCTGGCTCCACGCGGCAAGTGTTGGCGAGACGCATTCGATCCTGCCCCTGATCGACGCACTGGCGGCCCGTCACCCGGCGCATCGCTTTCTGGTCACCACTGCGACGACCAGCGGCGCGGATGTCATCGCTGGCTATCAGCGTCAGGCGGGGCCTGCAGCATCAAGACTGATCCATCAGTTTATACCCTATGACGTGCCACTCTGGACAAAGCGCTTTCTCGATCACTGGCGCCCCTCTGCCCTGCTCCTGACCGATAGCGAACTTTGGCCCGGTATCATTCTGGCTTGTACCCGACGCGCCATTCCGGTCGGCGTTCTCAATGGTCGCCTGTCCACGCGCTCGTGGCAGCGCTGGCAAAAAATAAAACGTTTTGCACCGCCGCTTTTCAAGCGCCTCGATTTTGTCGCAGCCCGCGGTGAAGAGGATGCGCGTCATTTTGCGACGCTGGGCGTGCGCGATGTATTGTGCTTCGGTGACCTCAAACAGAATGCGCCACCGCCTGCGGTCGATCGGGAAGAGCTCGGCGCGCTACGGGCTCATATCGGAAACAGACCAGTCTTTCTGGCGGCCTCTACCCATGAGGGAGAGGACGACATCATTCTGCGCGCTGCTGCCTTGGCACGACGCACCCTGCCAGACCTCCTTACGATCATCGCCCCGAGGCACCCCGTGCGTGCGGGGCAGATTGCCGCCCTCATCGCCCCGGCTCCGCCGCGCCGCTCGATGGGACAAAAACCGTCTGAAGCCGATCCGGTCTGGATTGCCGACACGCTGGGCGAACTGGGGCTGTTTTACAGCTTGGCGGATTGCGCCCTAATCGGCAATTCGCTTCTGCCGCCCGGTGGTGGGCACAATCCTTTCGAGCCCGTACGGCTCGATGTCGTTCTGGCAACAGGGCCATTCCACGACAATTTTCGCCCCGCCTACGAGCAACTCGCTGGCTTCGTAACGGCTATAAAGGGTGAAAAAGAACTGGCTGAATGGATCGACGCAGTGGTGAATAACCCGACAGCATGGCAAGCCAAGGCCCGACAGGCGCAGGCGGCGATCGCCTCACACGAGGCCGTGCCCGCCGCCTTGCTCGATAGGATTGACGCGCTGTGCGTGTGAAACTCGGTCCCCCTCAATTCTGGAAAGAGCAGAACCCGAGCTGGCAGGCCAAAGCCCTCATGCCTGTGTCCCTGGTTCTTGGGGCGCTCGCGCATTTCCGAAAGCTTGGCGTGTCACCTGCCGTCTCTCCCCTGCCCGTTTTATGTTGCGGTAATCTGAGCGTTGGCGGCACGGGCAAAACCATCCTCGTGCGTGACCTCGCCCGCCGTCTCGAAGCCAGAGGCGAAAGGCCTCATATCCTGAGCCGCGGCTATGGCGGACGACTGCAAGGACCGCTACGCGTCGACATCGCCCACCACACTGCACGCGATGTCGGCGATGAACCGTTCATGCTGGCCCAGCAATTCCCGGTCTGGATCGGCGCCAACCGTGCGGAGACAGCACGGCTCGCCGCCGAATCGGGCGCGACCTGTCTGGTCATGGATGACGGTCTTCAGAATCTCACACTCCGCCAGACGCTTAGACTGATTACGATCGATGGCAGCACGGGTCTGGGCAATGGGCGTACGCTGCCCGCCGGACCCCTGCGCGAGCCTGCCTCCAAAGGCCTGGAGCGGGCAGATGCTGTCGTACTCATCGGGCGAGACGACACAGCGCTCGCGGCACGCCTGCCCCCTCACCTGCCATACCTTGCTGCAAAGCTGATTCCCTCGGCCGCGATAAGGCGATTACAGGGCAAGCAGGTCATCGCTTTCGCGGGCATCGGGCGCCCTGCCAAGTTTTTCGACATGCTCACCGATGCCGGTGCCGCTCCCATGCGCATGATCGCTTTTGACGATCATCATGACTACAGCGAGCGCGACTGTCGGCGCCTTTCTGTGCTGTCGCACCAGCCCGGCGCGGTTCTGGTGACCACGAGAAAGGACTGGGTCAAGCTGCCCGACTGGCTGCGCGACGATGTCGTCGTGATCGATGTCGAACTGCTCTGGGCCGATCCCGGAGCACCCGAGAGGCTGCTGGACCTGCTAATGGCGAATGTGTAGAGCCGCCCAATGAGCGAAAAACCTGTCGTTACCCTGCTGCATCGTGCCGAATATGTCGTAGCGCGCCTTTTTCTCGCAGGGCTTTCCTGCCTCGGTCCCGCGACTGCCTCCAATCTGGGAGGCTGGGTCGCCCGAAAGATAGGCCCTCGCCTGCCGGTCTCGCGCCTGGCCAATGCCAATCTTGCTCTCGCCCTACCGAAAAAGACGCAGGCTGAACGCGCGCAGATCATTGTCGATGTCTGGGACAATCTCGGTCGCACCGTCGCCGAATTTCCCCATCTGGCCCGGCTGAAGCAGGATACGACGACAGGGCCGGGCTGGAGCGTCAGTAATGCCCATATCCTGGAAGAAATGGCGCAGGCGGAAAGACCAGTCATTTTCTTCTCCGGACATATCGGAAACTGGGAGATGCTACCGCCTGTCGTCGCACGCCATGGGCTGCCCTTTGCCTCTTTCTATCGCGCGGCAAGCAACCCCCTGATCGACAAGCTGATCATAGGATTGCGCTCGCGCGCCATGGGGGCAGACGTGCCGATGTTTGCCAAAGGAGCAAAAGGCGCGAGGCTTGCTCTGCGCCACCTTGCGCAAGGCGGGCATCTGGGGATTCTCGGCGACCAGAAAATGAATGACGGCATCGAGTGCCGGTTTTTCAACCTGCCTGCCATGACAGCCTCAGCTGCGGCTACCTTCGCGGTAAAATACGACTACCCGATCGTGACCGGGCGAATCATCAGGCTCGGCCCTGCGCGTCTCCATCTGGAGGTCGGACCTGTCCTGCTGCCCGGCCGGTCCATGTCAAGGCAAGATGAGATCGGGTCACTGACACAGCGATTGAATGACTGTCTGGAAAACTGGATCAGGGAAATACCCGGATGCTGGCTATGGCTGCATCGCAGATGGCCCAAAGAACTCTACGCGAGAAAACCGCGTTGAACCCAAGCAGACTTATATCTATAAGTATCCTTTGCGCGCGCGATAACTCTTGCAGAGACAAAATCCTCTCTTTATTGCCGTAATTTAAGGAAGAATACGAAATATATCGGCAAAAAAGACAGTATTGATTTCGATTACCCAATTTGCGCGCGGGCGAAACAAACCATTGCTTTTATGCAACACTGCTTCTTTCTCATGACAAAAAATGTGCGTTGGATGTAATTTTACGTTGAGACCGGCAGCTTTTGCCGTCTAGCCTCATGACTGCACCAGAAATGAGGACGCAACGTATGGCCCAGACGCTGCCGTTTCCCAAGAACGAAACTCCAGCACCTCTCAGCAATGTGATTCCGCTGCGCTTCAGCGTCTTGCCCCGTCATCGCGAGTATCTTTCGCAGTGGTTGCAAGCCGGTTTGGCCATGGGGCTGTGCGACGCCGATATCGAAACCGAGTGTTTCGAAGGGCGCGATGAAGCCGTGGCCCATATCCTGATCTGGGTTCGCGAAAATGCCGACCCTGCCTATATGATCAAGCCACGCGGTCTGCGCTGGGTGTTGATCGACCATATTCGCGAGCATGAGCTGGGCGTTTATGCCAGCCTAGAGCTCGCCCTGCATACGGTGCGCCCTGTGCTCCCGCTTAAGTCGATCGCTGCAGCCTGAGCAGCCTCGCTTATCGCCCCCAATTGATATCAGGGGCGATGAGATGGCGATGAAGGCCCTGAGACTGTCAGGGCGCGTTGCGCAGCAGTCTTCTCGGCGCAGCAGAGGCCATCTTCACCCCCCCGCCCGGCAGGATTTCGAACACCGCAAGCCCACGGGACACAGTCCCGTCGGGCTGAAGCACGAAAGTACCGTCCGATCCTGCGAACCCGTCAGGTCTGAGAAGTGATTTCTGCGAGAACCCATCGGGATTCTGACTAAGCACGGCCGCCATGGTCGCCGTGTCATAGGCTACGTTGGCCAGCACCGACGGCGCGTAGCCGTAACGGCTGCGATAGCGCTGAACGAAATCGGTACGCGATGACGGATCGGGAGCCGCGAACCAGCCGCCCTGCAAAGCGCCGAGCTTCGCTGCAAAGGCACTCCATAGAGCCGGTCCGAGAATGCGCGTCTGGTGCGGATCGACAGAAGCCTGTTTGAGCCCGTCGATGACAGTCGCCAGTTGCAGGCCAGTGTCTCCGAGCAAAAGCGCGTCGAAAGGCGGCGGTGGCAGAGCGATCGGTCCCGGGGCTGCCTGAGGGGGTGCACCACCGGGGGTTGCAGGCGTCATGGCCGGGCGGGTTGGCGTCGATGGCGAGACAGGAGCCTCTGCCGCACCGAGCGGATTGACCGCGTCAGGCTCTTCCTGCTTTGCAGCGTCAGCCTGCTGCGTCACCTGCCCCTGACGGAATTGCAAATTGGCGAGCGTCTTCAGCCCGCCCGTGATCGAATCGGGAACATCGGTGTGAAAGACGATCTGCGGTGCGGCCAGTCCCTTTGCCGTACAGGCTTTGAGAAGCGCGTCACCGAGCGCATGACCGAGCGCATTATCGGGAAGAAAAGCGGCGAAGGTCTTGCGGCCTTCCTGTGCTGCGGCATCGACGAGACGCTCGATCTGCTGCTCAACCGTCACGCCCATGACCCACACACCCGGCCTGGCCTGCGCCTGATCGCTGGTATAGGCAAATTCGGGAATATTCGCGGGCTGCGTGATAGCGGCCACCGCCGCCGTCTGCGGCGCGGTGAGCGGCCCGAGAACGACCATATCGCCTTGATCGATCGCCGCGCGGGCAGCGCCTTCAGCCGTCTGCCCCTGAGCGTCGGTATCGCGAATATCGAGGGTCACACCATGACCTTCGGGCACAGCGATATGAGCGGCATTGGCCATCTGCTGGCCAAGCTTGCCGAAACGCCCCGTGAGCGGCAGCAGCAGACCGATCTTCTTGTTTGTATCCTGCTTAGCCGCGCCAGAGGGCGCACTGATGGGAGGGGCCGTCTCTGGCCCGCTACAGGCATTCAGGGCGAGCAGCGCGACACCGGCCAGTGCGCAAACCTTGCATGCAGAGGCCGACCTGAGCGATGTGAAGGAAACCACGCGCTGACGGGGACCGAATGTCCGACTTACCATCTTGCACCCATACTCCTGTTGACGATTCGACCCTTGATGGTCCGCAGCATGCTTATGACACTTCCTCCAGTTCTGCGACCCTTGCGGCAGGTAGCCTCACACTGGTCGCAACGCCCATCGGCAATCTGGGCGATATCAGCGCCCGCGCCATCGCCACGCTGAACGCGGCAGATGTCATTCTCTGCGAAGACACGCGGGTAACAGCGAAACTGCTCAAAACCTATAATGTTTCCACACCGACACAAATTCTTCACGATCATAATGAAGAGGGCCGCATTCCCGGCCTGCTTAGTCGGCTGCAATCGGGAGCGAGAATGGCGCTGGTCTCCGATGCGGGAACGCCTCTGGTATCCGATCCGGGCTTTCGACTGGCCCGCGCCGCCATAGCCGAAGGGCTGAACGTTGGCGCGGTACCCGGCCCGAATGCGGCAACGCTCGCGCTTACGCTATCGGGCCTGCCACCTCACCCCTATCTTTTCAGCGGTTTCGCCGCATCGCGATCTTCGGCTCGACGTAGCCAGTTTGCCGTATTACGCGCCGCAGAGCAGGCAGGATTCAGTGCGACCCTCATCTGGTATGAGGCGCCCCACCGGCTGCTGGATATGATCGAGGATCTGATCGCCGTGTTCGGTGCCGACCGTCAGGCAGCGGTTGCACGCGAACTCACCAAGCGTTTCGAAGAAGTCAGACGCGGCACGCTGACCGAACTCCAGACCCATTTCACCCAGACCGCGCCACGTGGCGAAATTACCGTTCTGGTGGGGCCTTTCGAAGGCGACTCAGCCCCTTCGGAAGAGGATCTGGATTCACGCCTGCGTTCGGCGCTGAAGACACATTCCGTCAAGGACGCCGCAGCCCTTGTCGCCGGGGCCATCAACCTGCCAAAGCGCGTCGTCTATGCCCGCGCCCTTGAACTCGGGAAGGAATAAACTGTCACCCGGCGTCAAGCCGAGAAAGGCGCGGTCAGTCCTGCTCTTTGGGCAGGACGAAAAGCGAGTCCGGCAGGCTGGGATTGGAAGCCACATCGAAAAGATCGATCTGCGTCTCGCGTCCCTGTGCGTCCTTCACCACCCATGAGCGCAACGTCAGCGGCGTGTCGGCGAAGATGAGCGTCAGACTGCCCTCCGAGGGCGTTGCCGTGCGCACGAGAGTGACCTGAACCAGCCCCTTGTCGTGCTGGAACCCGGTGACGGTCACATCTCCCGACAGACGCAGATCAGGGCGCAGCAACAGGCCGAGCGGCGTACGGTCGAGCGGCAGGGTCGTGACCTGGCCCAGTTCGCGATCCTGATAGACGATCTGCCCCTGATTGGCGACGAGCAGTAGCGGGCTTGGCTTGTCATAATCGAAACGCATGCGCCCTGGACGATCCAGCCAGGCCGTGCCCGTCGAGCGACCACCATCCGGCGCAATCTGCTGAAAACGCGCCTTTATGGCATGAATGCCGTTCAGCGCATCCTGAACGCGGGCGATCCAGCCCGCATCGGCCGGTCGCAGCACGACAGGCTTGGCCTGTGCCATGACCGGCATCGGCGTGAGAAGAAGACCGGCCAGACCGGTGAGCAGGCAGGCAGAGCGCAAAGTCATGGCCGATCCGTCAGATAGCAGCTTCGTTGAAAATAAATCGGACATCGCCCTGCCAATCCCCATGGTAGCGCGCGAGCCAATGCTCGGCCTGGGTCTTCGCACCATCGGCGATGGCCTTAAGCGGGGCCAGATAGATTTCCTCACCGAGCTTTCGCGCAACCAGCCCCTGCTCAGCCAGCGCGATCACCCGCTTCGCGAGGGCGCGCAGCCCACCGGGGAAGGCGGCATCCATGGCTTTTTCCGGCACTGCGGCGCGCAGGGCGCGATAGCTTGCCCAATCCTGCTCGCGCACCAGCGCCTCCGCTGCGGCGAGGGTCGCCGGATCATAGAGCAGCCCGACCCAGAGAGCCGATTGCGCCAGCATCATCGCCGGACTACCGGCATCGGCACCGCGCATTTCTAGGAACTGCTTGAGCCTGACATCGGGGAAAGCGGTCGTAAGGTGATCTTCGAAATCGCCCATCGTAGGCGTCAACCCGGCCAATGCCGGCTGCGCCTTGCCGGCAAGCCAGTCACGAAACGACGCCCCGGCTACGTCGCGTATCTCGCCATCGCGCATGACGAAATACATCGGCACATCGAGCGCCCAGTCGACATACTGTTCGAACCCGAAACCGTCTTCGAAACAGCAGGCTGGCATGCCCGAGCGCGCGTTATCGGTATCGGTCCAGACATGCGCCCGGTTCGAGAGCAATCCATTGGGCTTGCCCTCGTAAAAGGGCGAGTTTGCAAACAGGGCGGTGGCTATAGGCTGAAGCGCCAGCGAAACGCGCATCTTGCGCGCCATGTCGTCTTCGGAGCCGAAATCGAGATTGACCTGCACCGTGCAGGTGCGTGTCATCATATCGAGACCGAGCGTCCCCACCTGTGGCATGTAACGGCGCATGATGGCGTAGCGGCTTTTGGGCATGAGCGGCATGGCGTCACGCGACCAGAGAGGCTGGAAGCCGAGAGGCGCGAAACCGAGCCCGAGCGCCTTTGCAGGCGCGCGCAGATCCGCAAAATGCCCGTCCATCTCGGCTTTGGTCTCGTGCAGATCGGCTGTCGGGCGGCCTGAAAGCTCGAACTGACCTGCCGGTTCGAGCGACACCGATTCCCCTTTATGGGCGCCCTGCCCCTTCAGGCCGATAAGCTTGCCGTGGTCCTCGATCGACTCCCATGCACTTCCATCGCCCTTGAAGCGATGCAGCAGCGATTCGATGCCGTCCGGTGTGTAGGCAGGCGGGCTATAGGCCTCACGCCCGGATTGATCGTCAGGCAGAACAAAGCCGAATTTCTCGTGCTCGGTGCCGATACGCCAGGAAGCTTGCGGCTTCGCGCCATCGGCAAGAAGCGTGACGAGCTGAGCCTTGCTCTCGATGGGCGTGTCGTTCAGGTCACCTGGATTGGACATGGGCGTTACTGGAGCCTCAGGGGATTTCTGGAAAAAGAAACTGATGAGTTTCGTCCTATATGGACTGCGAAGTGCGAAACGCCAACTGGGCAAGACCTGCAACAACTGCCGTATCTGCCCGAAGAATGCGTTTTCCGAGCGAAATCGGAATAATCGCGTCATGCTTGTTCAACAGACGGCGCTCTGTTTCTGAAAACCCCCCCTCCGGCCCAATGAGAAGCGCATATTCGCCCGGCAACTGCGCAACGTTCGCACACTCATGTCGTTCCAGCGCGGCAAAGAGCGGACGGTCGACCTCCCATTCAGTCAGCAGCTGCGGCAGAGGCCTGAGCGGGTCGATCTGGGGAATATCGAGGCGCTCGCATTGCTCTGCCGCCTCTATGGCGATGGCGCGAAAACGCTCGGCATTGATCCTGTGGGTATTGGTCCGCTCGGTGATGACGGGACAGAATCGCGTCACGCCCATCTCTGTTCCCATACGCAGAACGAGATCGGTCGCATCGCGCTTGAGCGGGGCGAAAACCAGCACCGGCCCGACCGTTGGTTCGGGAGGTCTGACCTGAGCGGCCAGCATCGCCAGTCCCCTGTCCTTGCGCTGGATTTCCAGACGCGCTTCCCATTCTCCCGCCACTTCATTGAAGACATGCAGGATATCGCCATTTTGCAGGCGCAGCACGGTGGCCAGATAGCGCATCTGATCGGCGTCGAGCACGACCCCCTCGCCCTGTGGGGGAAAAGGCAGATCGAGATAAAGCCGGGGCGCGTCCTGCATGAGACCCTCTTGATGCGTGATTGACGTCTGTCCTTCATAGACGCAATGAACCGTCATGACGACATGGAGACCCGAATGATGCGCCAGGCCGCAGCCCATACCGATATACGCGCGCATGGCTGGGTTGCCCGTCTGCCTGAAGGATTACGGCCCTATATGCTGCTGGCCCGTCTGGACAGGCCTGTCGGCACATGGCTGCTTCTTCTGCCCGGAATCTGGGGCATCGAACTGGCCCAGGGTGCAACGCCTCTGCGCCGAGCGGCGCTGATCCTTCTTTTCGCGATCGGCTCTCTGGCGATGCGCTCCGCCGGGTGCGTCGTAAACGATATCTGGGATCGGAAGATCGACGCGCAGGTTGCCCGCACGGCAGGGCGCCCTCTGGCAAGCGGGCGCCTTTCGGTCAAACAGGCGCTCGCTGTTCTGGCAGCGTTGCTGATGATCGGCGCTCTGGTGCTCTTCCAGCTGCCGCTCATCTGCTGGGCGCTCGCCCCCCTCGCCTTGCTGCTGGTCGGGCTCTACCCGGCAGCCAAGCGTGTCACCTGGTGGCCACAACTTGTCATGGGTTTCACTTTCGGCTTCGGCGCGCCCATGGGCTATGCCGCGAGTGCAGAACGAGTCGATTGGGTCTGCGCCCTGCTCTATGCGGGCACGATCGTGTGGCAGCTCGGCTTCGACACGATCTATGGGTTTCAGGACATGGATGACGATGCCCGTATCGGCGTCCGCTCCACCTCGCGTCTCTGGGCTGCCAAGGCTCGGGGCTTCATCGCAAGCTGCTATGGCGGGGCGATCCTGCTTTTCGCTGCCGCCATGGCTCTGGGTCATCTGCACTGGCTTGCCTGGCCGATTGCGGCTCTTGCCTGCCTCATCCTGCTAACGCAGGTTACGCGGCTCGACATCCACAACCCAGCGCTCTGCCTGAAGCTGTTTCGTCAGAACGTGCCTTTCGGGCTTATCCTCGCCCTCGCCCTCATTCTCGGGCGCGAATTTGTATGAAAGACCCTGCTGCTTTCATCGCCAGCCAGACCGCCATCGAGACAGCGCCTCTCGTCTCGGAACTGCGCCTTCATCTGGCAACGGAAATCACGCCGATCTGGCAAGCCACCGAAGCGCATCTCGCCGAGCTGAATATCGAGCCCCCCTTCTGGGCCTTCGCCTGGCCGGGCAGCCAGCTTCTGGCACGATGGGTTCTCGACCATCCTGAAAGCGTGCGCGGCAAGCGAGTGCTCGATTTCGCCTGTGGCGGCGGTCTCGCCGGAATTGCCTGCGCCAAGGCTGGTGCGAGCGAGGTGCTGGTCAACGACATCGACCCGCTCGCGCTGCACGCCGCGCAACTCAACGCCTCACTGAACGGGCTGAGCGTGACCCCGCTCATCGGCGACCAGATCGGCACGATACCCGCCATCGACCTGCTGCTCTGCGGTGACGTCTGCTATAATCAGCAGATGGCTGACCGCATCATCCCGTGGCTGCGTCGCTGTGCGCAGAGTATGGAAGTCTGGATGGCCGATCCGGGACGCCCTTATGCGCCAAAGGACGGCATTGAAATCCTGATTTCAGCTACCCTGCCGACAACGATGGAACTGGAAGGCAAGACGGCAAGAGAGACGCGGCTATGCCGCATCTTGCCATGCGAGGATCGCAAACCGACGTAACCCGGCCCTCCGCCTCACACTTCGGAAAACGTCACTCTCTGATCGTTTTGAATGACCCAGATACCATGAGCGTTTGGAACCTCAAGTTCTATCGCTCTCTCGCCGGGGCCGATGAACCGGAAAAATTGACCATGATTGGGAAATAGATCCCTCATCAGTAAGATTCCGCTGGATGTTGCCGCCCCATTTAGCAAGTATTCTACAAATCCTACCTTATCTTTTCTTGAAAATTCCCGCATCTATGGCCGTCACGGGTCTTCATGACGCATCTACTTCCAGGGATCAGCTTATTTCCAAATATCACCTCAACCAGAACCATGCCCCACATTCTTCGCCGGATTTATGAGACAATGGAATACATAAGTTTATACTTATATGAAAATAGTGGAACTTTTATTACTTGAATAGTTTTTCTTTATAGCAGTCCATGATTATTTCATCTCGAAAAGCCTTATCATGCTCGGCACCCACCATTTTCGACGACGATGCGAGAGCCTCGATCTTTTGCATCAAGAGGTCGATTTCTTCCTTCACACTGTCGTCGTTCAGTTCCCCACATTTAATCGCCCGCAGATGCGCCGCCTCCGGGCGGGGGAAGGTGATATGGCCCGTGCTCAACAATTCCTGGGTCTGGTAGCCCACGCGTAAGGCGTGACTAAGTGCTTTTCCGTCTGAACCCTTGCTGGATGCTTTGGCACGGGCACCGTAACTCGCGGCAGCATGAGCCAGAAGCGCCTCCACATCGCCCAGCTTCGTCCTGAAAGGCGTCTTGCGCCCGGCGCAACTCAGATGCGCCACTCCCCCATCTGGACCCGGCTGATCGATCAAGACGATTTTAGTATGAACAAAATTCGAGGAGGCAATGAAGCCGCGCAGCCTTGCCTCGATATCTTCCAGACGACCAACACCCCCGTGGGAAACGCGCTCTTCCCTTATAAAGCGCGCCATCTGCGTCAATTCTGCCAGTCGCGCGCCACGTGCACCGTTGCGCTCAGCATGGGCACGGCAATAACCAAGAAAGCTCGCCGCACTCAGCCCAATCAGCGAGAGACGGGACTCTACGATGCGATGCCAGACCGGATGGACCACCCCCAACCAGAATTCGGGGGGCGTGAAGACCATATCGAGTGCGACGATCTGGCCCTGCCCTAGAAAATCGAGAAAGCGATGCAGCGCAAAGCCTGTTTCATCGACATCGCCCGCCTGATTACGTTCGCCGTGAAGCTTCTCACGCTGCGTCACCACAACATCCTGACAGGATTGCAGCAGGATATCGCGTGCTGAGGGCAGGAATACCGATTTGAGATCTGTATCCGACGCCGCTGTGTCGGTGCCGTAGAGATGCGAGCCCGCAACCATGCGAATAACGGGCGTCATGGCCGCGATTTCTCCCACCCGTCCAGAACCTCGCCAAGTTCGCGATGAAGCCTGCGATCCCCCTTGGTCAGAAGTGGCACGAGTTGCTTCATCTCTCGCAGGAATGTGATGGCAAAATCCTTGTCGTGACGAATGATCGAGCGGGCATTATCCAGCAGATCTGCCAGTTTGATCGTCTGCCCCTCGGCGCTGGCGCGCGCGGAGTGTGCGCGATCAATCGCCTTGCGCGCTTCGCGATTGCCGTCTTCGGGGCGGCTGATATCGGTCAGCATTTCGACAAGGCTCCCGACATCGGGGCCAAAAACAGAATTGATCTCAGCCTGAGTTACGGGCGTGTCCTCGACGACGTCATGAAGCCAGGCCGCCGCCACAGCCTCGGGCCGACCGCCAGCGGTCGCCACGATCAGCGCAACCGCCTCGGGATGGACGATATAATCCTGCCCATTATATTTGCGCTTATGCCCGATAGAGGCGTGGGCTCTGGTCGCAAATATCTTCGCGCGACGCACAAGGCCGTTCATTTACTCTCTTCTTTCGTGCTCACCTGCCGGTCTTGCCCGGTGGAACGACCACCCTAACCCGGCAGCGGACGCGTTGGCGCCTCACAGCTGAGCGATCAGCGCTTCGGGCCGAGCCGTATCGTGCGCCCCAGGCTGAGCCCTGCCCCAAGCCAGGCGATGAACATGGCGCAGAGCAGGCAGAGAGTGGAGGCATGGGCGCTGAAGCGGAACACGCTCGCCACCAGCAACGCGCCCATGGTCTGCCCTCCCAGCCGGGCGACCGAAACGAGCCCGCTCGCGCTCCCTTCGCGGCCGCGCGGCGCGGCGAGCATCATGACGCGATTATTCGGGGGCTGGAACATGCCGAAGCCCGAACCCGCCAGCAAGGTGCGCCAGGCGATATCGAGATTGGAGGCATCGCTGGGCAGCGTCCAGAGCAGGGCGAAACCGCATCCTGTTATCGCAAGGCCTAGGCTCGAAAGCTGCGCTGCCGGAATTTTGTCCGTCCAGCGCCCTATCAGGAAAGACATGCCTGCCACTCCGACGGCCCAGGGGGTAATCAGAAACCCCGTCACGGTCACCGGCCGATGAAACACCGTTTCGAGCGTGAAAGGCATGGCGATGATGAAAAAATTCGAGGCGACGAACCCGGTCATGCCAACAATGAAAGCAATCAGGAAAGACGGCACACCGAGCAGATCGACCGGCACGACAGGCTCGCTACTGCCGCGCTGATGACGCAGCAGGGCTATCCAGCAGGCGATACCGACACCTGAGAGCGCCACGGCGGTAAACAGCCCGCCATGCACGAGATCGTCGATACCGATAACGGTGAACGTGAAGGCCGCGACGGTCAGGCAGATGGCGGCAGGATCGATCGCCCGCTCGGAACGCGGCGTGACCGGCAGGGCGAAGCTCGCCATGAGGAGTGCGAACAGCCCGAGCGGCACATTGATCCAGAAAATCCACGGCCAGTCAGCCACGGACATGACGAGAGAACCCACAGTCGGGCCGAGTGCCACCCCGGTGCCGATGATGAGACCGTTCAGGGCAAGCCCCTTGCCGAGCGCTTCCTTGGGATAAATGAACCTGATGAGCGCAATGGCCACGCTCATGATGCTGGCACCGCCCACACCCTGCAAGGCGCGGGCGAGAGCCAGTTCGAGCAGGCTGTGCGACAGCGCGCAAAGCACGGATGCCACCAGAAAAATCGCAATCCCTACCCTGCACATACGCGCAAAGCCGATGCGCGCACCGATGGAGGCCAGTGGCAGAAGCATCGACAGCGACGCGAGCTGATAGGCGTTGATCACCCAGATCGATTGCGAAGAGGCGATATGCAGATCATGGGCGATGCTCGGTAGAGCGACATTGGCTACCGCATAATCGAGAACCGACAACAGCACGGCGAGCGCCACGGCAAGCATCGCCTTGGCGCGCTCCCAGCCATAAAGCCCGTCACCGTGCTGCACATTGGCCATCGCTCAGGGCTGTGCCATGAAGACACGCTGAAACAGCGCATTGGTCCAGCTCATACCCTGCAGGAACAGTGCTGCGTCAAAGCGCGGTGCACCGTCGCGCAGAAAAGCGTGCTGGCCATCTACTTCGTGCCATTCGAGCGCCAGCTCGGCCTGCTCCAGCGCGTCGCGGATCTGACGCCTTCCCTCATAGGGAACATGCGGGTCGTGACGCCCCCAGACCATCATGATCTCACCCCCGATTTCGGAAGCACGGGCGAGCGTACCATCATGGCGCTCACCGCCCAGCGTGCCTGTATGCAGATCGGTCGCGTAGAAGCAGCCTGTCGCCTCGATGGCAGGGTTGAGCGCCGCACGAAAAGCAAGATGCCCGCCCAGGCAGACACCGAAAGCGCCGAAGCGACCGCTGCACGCCTCATGACCGCGCAGCCAGTCGATGAGCGCGACATTGTCGCTGTCAAACTGCCCGACCGGCTTCGTGTATTTCAGCTCGTTGCCACGATCCGTGCCGGGCTTGTCATAAGCCAGAACGCAGCCTGCCGCCTCATATTCGTGATAGACTTCGGGCACGGCCACCATATAGCCCTGACCGGCAATCATGGCTGCCAGACGCTCGATCGGGGCGGTTACCTGATAGATTTCGGAAAACAGCAGAATGGCCGGAAAGCGCCCCGCTTTCGTCGGGCGAAAAAGATGCACGCGCATCTTGCCGGTCGGAGTGTCGATATCCGCTTTCTCGTCGGTGCGAATCAGCATGCCAGATCTCCCTGCTCGGTCTGGGCGCCCTCAGCCCTTAAGAGATGAGACAAGTCACCCGATAAAAAGGGAAGCATGACGCGGCGCCAGAGGCGAAATGATCCTCGTGCATAATCCGGTTCGCGCCGGGGCGCCATGCCTGCACGGCATTGCGACTCGTTTCATGGCAGATGACGGCGTTGGATCGATCCAGATTTTTTCTCACACGAGTTGAGCCCTGACGCGGCTTGTAAGATTCCTGCCCAATATGTGAACATCCTAACCGTCGCAACACGTTGACAGAAATCCGTTTCCGGTCCCGAGATCACGCCATGTCTGCGCTATTTGCCATTTCCCTCGCCTCCGCCGCGATCCTCGCGATCGTCGTTCTCATCGCCTATTTCAGGCTCAACCCCTTTATTGTCCTCTTCACGACGTCGCTCGCTCTGGCGCTCATTGCGGGCATGCCGGCCGACAAGGTCGTCAAATCCTTCGAAGAGGGCGCAGGCCATGTTCTGGGCCATGTCGGCACCGTGATCGCGCTTGGCACGATGCTGGGCAAGATGCTGGCGGAGTCCGGCGGCGCGGACAGGATCGCGCTGACCATATCGAGTTGGGCCGGGCGGTCTCGCGTCGACTGGGCGATGATGGTCATCGGCCTGCTGATCGGTCTGCCCGTCTTTTTCGAAGTGGGCTTCGTGCTGCTGATCCCGCTCGCTTTCGTGCTGGCCGCGCGCACCGACACACCGCTGCTGCGTGTCGCGCTGCCCATGGGCGCAGCGCTCTCTGTCACACACGCCATGATCCCGCCGCACCCCGCAACGCTGCTGGCGCTCTCGGCCTATCATGCCAATACGGGCCACACGATCTTTCTCGGCATTCTGATCGGCACGCCCATCGCCATTATCGCAGGCCCACTTTACGCCCGCTTCATCGCACCGCGTGTGCCGCTGACAGAAGCGAATCCGCTCGCCGAGCAATTCGTCAATCGCGAACCGCCAAAGAACATGCCGGGCTTCGGCATTACGGTCTTCACCATTCTCTCGCCTGTCGTGCTCATGCTGATCGCGTCGATCGCCGATCGCGTTTCATCGCCGGGCAAGAGCCTCAATACGGCGCTGCATTTCATCGGCAATACCGATATCGCGCTCGTTCTGGCCGTGATTCTCTCTTTCTACGTTCTGGGTCTCGCCCGCGGCTTCTCGCGTGACACCATTCTCAAATTTACCAATGAGTGCCTTGGCCCGACCGCGCTCATCATGCTTCTGGTCGGTGCAGGCGGCGGCTTCGGGCGTGAACTGGTCGATAGCGGCGTGTCGAAGGTCATCACCGACACAGCCCTCGATTTCAACGTGCCCATTCTTGTGCTCGGCTGGCTTCTGGCCGTCATCGTGCGCGTAGCCTGCGGTTCGGCCACGGTCGCCATGAGTACCGCTTCGAGCATCGCCGGGCCGATCCTGCTCAAGAGCCACGGCGTTTCACCCGAGCTTATGGTGCTCGTCACCGGTGCAGGCTCGGTCGCCTTCGGCCCGATGAACGATGCAGGCTTCTGGCAGATCAAGGAATATCTCGGCCTCACCGTGCCTCAGACCATCAAGACCTGGTGCATCATCGAGACACTGATCGCCTTTCTCGGTCTCGGCTTCTGCCTACTCGTCTCGATGTTCATCTAAATACCACTCTGCCCGCCGATACCCGGTCCCTCTCCCGCGAGGATGGACCGGGTGAAGTGGTCGATACAGACCTCACGCCATGCCTCTCCCGCTCGTGACAGCACATGGTCTCGTCGCGTCGCCAGAGCGAGTTCGAAACCCATGGTGGGCGAGAGCAGGTGCAAGGCCTTGAGCCCCTCCATCCATCCCCCGCGACACAAGGCCGACGGCACGATGCCCAGCCCGACGCCGGCGCGCACCATAGCCATCAACAGATAGATATCGCCTGTGCGTCCTGCCGCTTTCGGCACCGCCCCATGTTCGGCATAGGCTTGGGCAATAAAGCTGTTGATCTTGAAATCCTCTCTCAGCAACACGACGCGCTCGGCCACGATATCGGCCAGACGACAGCTCCTGCTTGCGCCAAGAGGATGCTGGTCAGGCACGACGAGGCAGAGATGGTCGCGTCCCAGCGGATAGAGGTGCAGATCCTTTTCGCTGATCGGAAGAATGAGGGCGGCAATTTCGGTCTGCCCGCCGCGTAGTCTCGGGATCAGCCTGTCAGAGGGGCATTCGTCTATTTCCAGCATCACACCGGGATACTGACTGCAAAAGCTCTCGATGATGCCCGGAAAACAGATCGAGGAAATGGCAGGCGGTACAGTGACGCGCAAAGGCCCTTCGAGACTCTCCCTTTCAGTCGAAAGCGTCTCGCGCAGCACGATCTCTTCCCGGAGCGTGCGCTCAGCATAGCGCCGGAAGATCTCCCCTTTCTCAGTCAGGATCACCGCTTTTTTGCTGCGGATGATCAGTCTTGCCCCGAGCTTGGCCTCGAGTGTCTGGATACTCTGACTAATGGACGGCTGGCTGATATGGAGCGCCTCACTCGCCTTCACGAACCCACCCTGACAAACAACGGCGAGGAAGTGGTTCAGCTCGCGAAAGGTGACCTGCGGAGAGATCATAATCTTTTACCTATCTTCTCCATTTGAAGATCATATTATCTTATGGATCACGTTTTCGGTAGAGCCTCTGTCAGCGAGCGATGATGTTTCGGCCGCCCGTTCCCTCCTTACGTCTGGCTGTTACGGCGGGATGCCCAGACCGCTCTGGCCAGATTGGAAGGGAAGGCAGTCAAGCCGAGCTATTGGGTCCCGCGATGCTCAGGCTCGCCCACTCTTGTCGTCACTCGGAGCTAAAATTGCAGAAATTCTCTGCAGCCTGACACGCACACGAAGCCCCCAAGGGTCGAGATCAGATCAGGGCAGCGCCCAACCACCGCAAGGCGCCGCGACTGATCCGTACCAGAGGCCCTGACCGCCGGCATTCTCGCCATCCATTATCAACCGGATCGATTTCGCCATGACCTCTTCCTGCGCAGAACGGCCTTTCTTTGACGCCGGTGACGCCCCAACTCCTGAGTTCGCCGTTACGGAAGACGTGGCGGAAGACGTGACGGAAGACGTGACGGAAGACGTGACGGAAGACGTGACGACGCCTTATGCGCCGGGACTGCGTCACACGATTGCCGAGGATGTCTACGCCTTTCTGATCGGCTGCTCGCTGATCGTCATGGGGCTGGTCTGTCTGCACAAGGCCGGACTTGTGACGGGAGGCATGGCTGGCATAGCCCTGCTTCTCTCCTACCTTGTGCCGATCTCGCCGGGAATGCTGTTCACGCTCATCAACATCCCGTTTCTGGCCTTCGCCCTGCGCGCCATGAGTCCGGCTTTCGCGGTCAAGACCATGATCGCAAGCTGCGGCGTGACTCTTTTTGCCGGTCTTATGCCCCGCGTCATCACCGTGTCGCAGATCGATCCGCTCTTCGCCGCCCTCTTTGCAGGGACGATCATCGGGCTTGGTATTCTCTGCCTGGCCCGGCATCAGGCGGGGGTGGGGGGCACCGGTATCGTCACGCTCTGGCTGCAAAAGACGCGTGGCATCAATGCAGGGCGCGTGCAGATTTCAATCGATATCGTCATCATGGCGATCTCGGCGCTCTTCCTGCCAGCGCACAAGATCCTGCTTTCCCTGCTCAGCGCCGCTGCCACGAGCGGAATCCTGATCGTCTACCATCGACCGGGGCGCTATATCGGGCACTGAGGGCGCAATGAGTGGCGACCGCCCGGTCTCGCTCAGAAAAGGGTGTCGAGAAAGACCTGCGAGTTCATGGGGTGTGAAAACATCGGATAAGTAAAGTCGATTGCCGCTTCATGCTGGGCCTGAGAGAGCGTGGCGGTGCAGTCAGTCAGCGTCACGACGTCATAGCCGCGCTCATAGGCGCTGCGCATCGTCGATTCGACGCAGCAATCGGTCAGAAGCCCGCCCAGAGCGATGCGCGTAATCCCGTTCTGACGCAGAACGAAATCGAGATTGGTGCTGGCAAAACCACAAAGACCGCGCTTGCCCGCAATCACGATATCGCCTTCTTGCGGCTTGAGACTCTCCACGATCTGCGCGCCCCAGCTGCCGATACGAAACGCATTCGTCGCCTTCACGCCAGCCAGAATCCCGTAAGGTACGGTAGAAAGCTCAGGATAACCGGGCGCAAATTCGATTGGCACCCAGACGACCTTCACGCCTTTATCGCGGGCCTCTCTGACCAGCGCTTCGGTATGAGCAAGCATATTTGTACGGACAAGCTCAGCCCGGACGCCCTCATGCAGGGCGCCCCCTTCGGAAAGAAAATCGTTCTGGTATTCGATCAGAACAAGCGCCGTCTGGCTCATGACTTGTTCTCTGCGTAGGGGTTCTTCGTTCCGCGCAACTGCAGACGAATAGGCGTACCCGGCAGATGGAACGTCTCGCGCAGCCCATTCACCAGATAGCGCTTATACGCATCGGGCAGCATCTCTGCACGGGTGCCGAACAGAATGAAGGTCGGCGGGCGCGACTTGGCCTGCGTCATATAGCGCAGCTTGAGTCTGCGCCCATCCACCAGAGGCGGCTGGTGACGCTCGAGCGCGCCTTCGAACCAGCGATTGAGCTCGCCTGTCGTCACACGGCTGTTCCATACCTCATGCGCGCGGCGCACGGCAGGAAGGAGCTTGTTGACCCCTGCCCCGGTCAGCGCAGAAAATGTCACGACCGGAATACCGCGCATCTGGGCGAGCGAGGTTTCGATACGGTCAGCAATGGCCTGACGGGTAACGGCACGATCTTCGACCGCATCCCATTTATTCAGCGCCAGAACACAGGCACGGCCCTCGCGCTCGATCAGACGCGCAATCTGCAGATCCTGCTCATGCACGCCGAGCGTCGCATCGAGCGTCAGGACAACGACCTCGGCCATTTTCAGCGCCTCGATAGACGCCGAAACGGACATACGCTCCAGATCCTGTTCGATGCGCGCCTTGCGTCGCAGACCTGCCGTATCGACGAGCTGGATCGGCCCGATTTCGTCATGAAGCGAAACGGAAATAGAATCGCGGGTCAGGCCGGGCTCGGGCCCGGTAATCATACGCTCTTCCCCGAGCAGGCAGTTCAGCAGTGTCGATTTGCCCGCATTGGGGCGCCCGACAATGGCCAGACGCAACGGCCCCGCAGGGCGCTCTTCCAGCTCTTCGGTTTCGTCATCCACCGGCTTCGACCGCGAGCGCGTCTTGACGCGTACGCGCTCACCTTCGGGCAGACGGTCGGCAATCTCGCCCATGAGATGGGCAATACCTTCGCCATGCTCGGCCGAAAGCGCAAGCGGCGTGCCCAGACCGAGCGAATAGGCCTCGATGACCTCATTGGTCGCCGCAGACCCTTCTGCCTTGTTCGCCACGAGTAGCACCGGCTTGTTCTGCTTGCGCAGCCAGGCGGCAAAATGCTTGTCGGCAGGTGTCACACCTGCACGCGCATCGATGCAGAACAGCACGAGATCGGCCTGAGCCACAGCGGATTCAGACGAGGCACGCATGCGGCCATAGAGCGTGTCGGGCGCAGCCTCTTCGAGACCGGCGGTATCGATCAGACGGACCTTGCGCCCGCGAAGAAGTGCCTCTCCTTCCTTGCGATCGCGCGTTACGCCCGGCATGTCAGACACGATGGCCTGACGACGCCCTACCAGCCGGTTAAAGAGAGTCGATTTACCGACATTGGGACGCCCGGCAATAACGACGAGCGGAAGAGAAAGAGAGTCAGTCACGGATTAACCATATGCGTTCAGATTGCCATCCGTAGACAGCACAAGCACCTTGCCGTCACAGATGATGGGTTCGACCAGAGTAGGGGTCTTGGTCTTGAGAGGGGCATCAGCCTTGCCGGTCACGGCGTCAATGACCTGAAGCCCGGTTTCCTCAAGCGACGAGACACATACAAGCTTGCCATCGCCCATGACGGGGCCAAGCCAGGTCACAGCGTATTTCTGCTTGGTCTCGTTCTTGAAGCGACGCAGATCATGAATCCAGCGCACGTGACCCGAGAGTCGGTCGAGACAGGCGAGCTGCTGGTCGGACGAGATGACATAGACCCAGTCACCAACGATCAGTGGCGTGTTCTGCCCGCTGGCCTCGCGCTCCCAGAGACGGCGCCCCGAGCGCATGTCGATGGCCACCAGCACCTTCGACAGCGAAACCGCGTAGGCCGTGCCATCCTTTACGACTGGCGCCCCACGGACACAGGCCAGATCGAGCATGGCGCCGCGTCCGTTCGAGCCGCCGAGCGAATCGCTCCAGACGAGTTCGCCCGATTCGGCACGCAGAGCCACGAGATCGCCACTGCCGAACCCGGCAACAACGATGCCGTTGGCGACGGCCGGAGCAGCCTGCCCGAAAATGACGGTGTCGGCTTCGGTAGCCTGATAAGTCCAGATCTGTTCGCCGGTCTCGGCGTTGAGCGCAAAAAGACGCTCATCGATCGTGCCGAAGAACACGCGTCCATCGACAATGGTCGGCGCAGAGCGGCCCGGCACCACCGTCTCGGCGCGCCATTTCACCTTGCCGGTCTCTGCAACAACCGCGATGACCTGACCGACACCATCGACAATGTAGAGTGTGTCACCAGACACGCCCAAGCCGCCACCGATATCGCTGGAACGAGACTTCTTTCCCTTAGGAATGAACGTCCAGAGCGGGCTCATGGCAGGCCAGGTCCAGGCGCGCACCGTGCCGACACCATCACGCGTATAGATACGTCCTGCATCGATGACCGGGGGCGACTGTATGGCGCCACGTCCGTTCGGACCGAGCGCGGCAAAATGCAGGAAGGCCGGTTCGGATACACCGTGACCGATCGACCGCGACCAAGCGAGGTTCGGTCCGGCCCAATTGGTATTTACCGACAGATGATCGGGCACGCGCCCCACGACAGGATAGGCAGAGACAGCCTGGGCCGGCGGCAGCACGATGGGCGTGTGATCCTCTTCGTCGATTACCAGACCTGCGCCGGTGGAAAGCACGTCATAACGCTTGCCTGCGAGAATAGGCTTGGGATCGTCCTTAAAAATACCGCAGCCCGAGAGCAGGGCCGTGCCTGCCAGAGCCGAGCCGAGAAAAAAGCGACGACCGGGCTGACGCAACATGTTCTTGTTCTCGATAGGCATCAGCCGGCTCCGCCGAAGGTTTGCAGAAGAATGGAAGCGCGCTGTCTGACACCGTCAGGCGCATCGGGAGACTGGGCCAGGCCCAGCAGGAGACTGTGAGCTTCGTCGCGCTGCTTGGGTGTCGCATCGGCGCGCAAATCGAGCGCGACCAGACTCTCCTGCGCAAAGGCGCGCCATGGCCCGGTATTGGCAGCGAGAAGCTCAAGCTGCTTGCGCGTCTCGGTCACATCGGCATCGTTGATATGGCTGTTGAGCAGCAGCAGACGTGCCAGCGCCTTGAGAGACGGATCGGCATCCTGCGTGTCGATCAAGCCTTGCCATGTCCTTCTGGCTCCGGCCACGTCACCCTTCTGCGCCAGAAGCTGGGCGAGACGAACCGCCGAAAAGCCACGTGTCGCACCGGGTGCGCTCGAAGCGAGATCGGCGAGAACAGCCTGATTCTCTTTTTCGGATTGCGCGCGCAGCGCCGCGTCGGGCTGAGGGGCCTGAAGCGCCTCGATCGCCGTGAAATAGCGCCCGGAGGCCTCTGCCTGAGCCAGATGATGACGATGGACCTGCCACTGCCATCCACCGACGCCAATCAATGCGATCAGTGCCGCGCCGATCGCTACACCTCCGAAACGCCGGGCGGTTGCACGCAGCTCAGCTGCACGCATTTCCGCCTGGGCCTGACTGAAAAACTCGTCTGCCACCGTGATCCTCTTGCGACACTATCGCGAGGAGCATACAGACGCCGCGACAATGCGGCAAATCGCTTTGTCATTCTGTTGTCGCATCGGTCAAACTTCGGCCATAAGCTGCCGTTAAGAGAGACCTTTTGTCACAGGAGAGCCCCCCTCAATGCGTCCAGCGCCCGATATGAAGATGGCGAGGCGAAGCTTTCTCGCCAGCCTTCCCCTGATCGGGATCACCACCCGCAGCGCCTTCGCAGCCGAGACAGCTTCAGGCAGCATCCAGTCAGAGCAGCATGATGCGCTTGCGGAAATCGCCCGTCGGTTCGAGAAGGATTCAGGCGGTCGTATAGGCGCTCATCTCTTTTGCCCCGAGACAGGCACGGCCCTCTCCTGGCGTGGCGAAGAGCGGTTCCTTATGTGCAGCAGCTTCAAGGCCTCGCTGGTGGCCTGCGTGCTCGGGCGTTGCGACAGGGACGAAGACGACCTGACCCATCGGCTCGCTTTCATCGATTCCGATTTCAAGGCGGGCTGGGCGCCGGTCGCGAGGCAGAACCGCGACGCGGGTAGCCTGAGCCTCGCCGCTCTCTGTGCCGGCGCTGTCACCATGAGCGATAATGTCTGTGCCAATATGCTACTGCGCCATATCGGCGGCCCAGCCGCGCTGACGCGTTTCTGGCGCGATAGCGGCGATGACGTCACGCGTCTCGACGCGTTCGAACCCGAGCTCAATCGCCCGTCAGCCAACCCGCAGGCGAATACCACAAGCCCCGTTGCCATGGCGCGCACGTTGCACAGGCTGATCCACGGCACGCTTTTGCATCCTCACTCCGCAGCGCTTCTGCGCGGATGGATGATCAGTTGCGCCACCGGAACCCATCGCCTGCGCGCAGGATTGCCGGCTCACTGGATCGCTGGAGACAAGACAGGCAATAACGGCAAGGATATTTCTGCCGATATCGCCTTTGCCGCTCCGGAAGGTCAGCCGGGTAAATCCGTCATCATGACGGCCTATACTTCGGGCGGCACGCCAGACGAAACGCGGTTTCGCAGGGTCTTTCACGATATCGGCGCCCTTGCACCGCAGCTTGTCGGCTGAATGCAAAAAGGGTGGGGTCTCCCCCACCCTTCGAAGCCAACCCCGATGCTGCGACCTCACGCCGCAGGCATCGTGAGCGAGGCTCAGTGCTTGGCGAGCTTCTTGCCCGCGGCTGTAAGATCGGCAGAGATATGGCTGAAATTAGCAGCGATACGCTGCTGAACGCCTGTGCTGACGGCATGGATCTTGGCGATGCGGTCGCGGGCGTCTTCGCTGATCGCCTGCTCTTCCTTCTGCGCAGCTGATGCAACGCAGCTATTATAGCTGCGCGCCTCTTTCTCATACGCCTGGAACTTGTCGACGCTCGCATTGTAATGCGCCGTATCTGTCGCGCTAACGGTTGGCGCTGAGGGTTCCTGCCCGCATTTGGCCCGCGGGTCAGCGAACGCCAACGAGGCGCTTACGCTGGCACAGGCAAACGAAGCGGTAAGAAGCGAGAAGAAGTGACGTTTCATGATCGAGGAGGCTGCCGGTTACGGTTGAGAAACAGGGGACGAATTTGCGCAATAATTACGGCGCAAATCGGGCCAGACGTCCGATCGGCTTCGCGACGATTTCATCGTCGCGCATCACGATCGTGCCGCGTACGATCGTGCCGACCGGCCATCCCGTCACGCGCTTGCCATCGAAAGGCGTCCAGCCGACCGGGCTCGCAATCCAGTCATTGCGGATTTCGCGTTCGGCCCTCAGATCGATCAAGGTGAAATCGGCATCGAAACCGACCGCCAGACGCCCTTTGGTCTGCAAACCGTAGATTCGCGCAGGCCCTGCCGCCATCAGATCGACCAGACGGGACAAGCTGAGCCGCCCGGCATTCACATGGTCGAGCATAACCGGCAGAATCGTTTGAACGCCTGTCAGCCCTGCCGGGCATTGCGGCCACGGCTTCTCCTTCGCTTCGCGAGGATGAGGCGCATGGTCGGAAGACACCACATCGACACGCCCGTCACGCACGGCAGCCCAGCAGGCATCGTAATGACGCCGGTCGCGGATGGGTGGGTTCATGACGGCATAGGCACCGAGCGTTTCGTAACATTCCGGCCCAACCTGCGTGAGGTGATTGACCAGAACCTCGACGCTGACATGCGACCGATGCGCCGCCAGCCAGTCAAGCTCTTCTGCTGTCGAGGTATGCAGGATATGCACGGGGCGGCCCGTCTTGCGGGCAAGTGCCGTGATACGTCGGGTGCCGAGAAAGGCGCATTCCTCATCGCGCCAGATCATGTGGTTCACATGCGCCATGCCGGTTTCGAAAAGAGGCTTGCGCGCCTGAAGGCGATATTCGTCCTCCGAATGGAAGGCCACACGGCGATGCCCGCTGCGCAGAACCGCCTCGATGCCTTCGTCATCCTCGATCATCAGATCGCCGGTCGATGACCCGGCAAAAACCTTGATGGCGCAAATGCCTTCTTCCTGCTCCAGCGAAGCCAGTTGCGGCGTATTGGCGCGCGTGGCCCCGACATAGAGCCCCATATCGATCAGCGCGTTTTCGGCCACGGTGCGGCGCTTGTCGGCAATCGTCTCGGCAGAGGTGATCGAGGGCGAGGTATTCGGCATATCGAACACCATGGTGATGCCGCCCAAGGCAGCGGCGCGCGTACCTGTGGCAATGGACTCGATGGCCGCATTCCCCGGATCGCGCAGATGGACATGGCTGTCGATCATGCCAGGCAGGACATGCAGCCCCGTCGCATCGATTTCCTGCGCAGCGCTATCCTGCATGGTGACGGCGAGGCTCGCGATACGCCCCTCTTTCACGCCGAGATCGGCCTGCGCCTCCCCCCACGGGAAAACGCAGGTACCGTGCCTGATGATCAGATCGTAATGCATGGCTGTCTCCTCAATTCAGGGGCAGCGGCCTCAAGCCGCAAGGGTCTCGAAGACGTCGCCTTCGAAAGATCCGTTCTCGATATGGATGCGGTGCCACAGGGCGTAGAAAAGCAATACCCAGGCGGCGTGACGCTCGCGCCGACCCGCAGCCCGCGTGAAAAGCGCCTTGATTGTCTCAGGCGCCATCCTTCCCCTGAAGGCAGCGCTGTTTGCAACGAGCGAACCGAGACGTGCGCCCTGCGCCGCAATCCACTCCCCGACCGGCACGGTAAAGCCCTGTTTGGGTGCGAAAGGCGTAGCATCTGGCACATGTTTCTCGACCCAGCGGCGCAGCAGATACTTGCCATGCTTGCCCTGAACCTTGAGCGCATCGGGCAAGGACCAGGCCAGCGCAGACAGGGCCGGGTCCAGAAGCGGGGTGCGTCCCTCGATCGCATGAGCCATGAGGCAACGATCAAGCTTGATCAGCAGATCATTGGGCAACCATTCGCGCAGATCGAGCGCCTGTACGGCGCGCAGACGCGTCTCTTCGAACTGGGGAGCGAAATCCGCACGCCATGCCTTGCCGGTTTCGAGCGGACAGATTCCGTCCATCATCCCGCGACGCCAGGGCAGACGCCCGCCACGCCACCACGGGCGCATGGCGCGACGGTAACGGCCATAGCCGCCGAACAATTCATCGCCCCCCTCACCGCTGAGAATGACCGTCACATCCTTGCGCGCCTCACGCGCCAGAAACCAGCTCGGAATAATGGCGTAATCGGCCACCGGGTCATCCAGACAGGCGACGATCTGCGGCAAATGACGCCAGACCATCGCTTCGGACACGGTCAGAATCTGATGCTGCGCGCCCATATTGCGAGCCAGTTCCGCCGCCTGAGCGCTTTCATCAACGGCACCCGTATCGAAACGCGCCGTCCAGGCCAGAGGTGCGCCATTACCCAGACGCGTCATGGCAGCAAGCACCGCGCTGCTATCGATCCCGCCGGACAGGAACATGCCGAACGGCACATCGGCGCGCTCATGCACCTGAACACTATCCATCAGCGCTGCGTCGAGACGCGCGAGCGCCGTCTCCTCCGTCAGCCCCTTCTCGATCCGGCCATGGATGGCGGGCCGTTTCGTTGCCCGCTCAAGGGCGCCATCGACAAAGCGCAGGGTCTCGCCAGGCAGGACGCGCATGATGCCGGGATAGATCGTCTCGCGCCCGGCGACGAATTGCGCCTGCAAAAGCTGATCACGTGCCACGGGCCGTATGGCACGCGGCAGCAAATTCGTAGCCAGCAACACCTGCGGCTCTGAAGCGAAAATCACCCCGCTCGAAACCTGCGCATAATAAAGCGGCTTGATACCGAACGGATCACGGCTGAGCGCAAGAACCGTCTGGGGGCCGCTCTCATCGAGCAGGGCAATCGCGTACATGCCACGTAGTTCGAAGGTGTACTGCGTATCGTCGAGCGGCCAGAGAAAAAGCGGGGATTCGCAATCGCTCCCCGTCTTGAATGGCGCATCGACCAATCTCTGGCGCAAGGCCGGATCGTTATAGATTTCGCCATTGGCAACCAGAGCCGTCGAGCCCTGAATGAGCGGCTGGGCACCGCCTTCAAGGTCGACAATCGACAGACGCCTGTGCACCAAGGCGGCAGAACCCGTCTCGTAAAACCCCTCGCCGTCGGGTCCGCGATGACGCAGCGCCTGGGCCATGAGCTTCAGAATGACCGGGTCGGGCTTGTGACCGGGTAGACAGGCAATGCCCGCAATGCCGCACATGCGCTAGCGGGCTCCGCCTTGACGCGATGCCATGGCAGACAAAAACGCGTCCCAGCGTGCCAGAACGGTCGGGGCCGAGAACTCACGCTCGAAACGCGCCCGCCCGTTGCTGGCAAGACGCGCGGCGAGTGCCGGCGTTTCGAGAACGCGTCCGATGGATTCAGCCAGTGCCTGCGGGTCCTCCACAGGCGACAAGAGACCATCTTCTGTGCCCGATAATACCTCTTCGGGGCCCTGAATCGCGCTGGCGACGACAGGGCGCGCCGCAGAAAGCGCCTCGATCACCACATTGCCCAAAGGCTCGATACGCGACGGACAGACGAGAAGATCGCAGGCTTTCAACCAGGCACCGCTATCCTGCACCCAGCCCGGCATATGCACGCGATCCGACACGCCCTCGCTCGCGGCGAGCGCCGTCAGGGCCTCGCGCTCCGGCCCCTCACCAGCGATCACGAGATGAACGCCAGGCAGCGCCTTCATGGCGCGTATGAGCACATCGAAAGCCTTGTTGCGGTGCAGTCGCCCAAGCGACAGAATGAATTTCTGTCCCTCTGCCACACAGGAAGGGCGTTGGGGCGTCACACTCGCCAGATCCGCCGCAAAATTGGGCAGATAATGCACGTTATCCGCGGGCCAGCCTTCGGCGATCATCCAGCGGACGAGCCCTCGCGTGTTGCCGATGAGATCGGAACAGCGCCGGTAATTGGCGAGATCGTAATATCCGCCCAGACGCCCGGCCATCGGCCAGGGGCCTTTGGGCAGCATACGCGCGGCGCGGCTCATCCAGGCAATGACAATCTGCGGCTCGAATTCCGTAAGGCTTCGACGCAGCCGCGGCGTCGTCATAAAATCGAGGCGCCCGCCAAAACGCATCGCTTCGGTCCTGACGCCATTGGCTTTCAGCCGGGATTCACGCGCAGGGTCACGACGCAGAACAGCACGCACATCATGGCCGGAATCGTGCTGCGCCATACAAAGACGCTCATAAAACAGCTCGGCGCCACCACTCGGGGCGCCAGCCATGACATGGGCGATGCGCAACGCAGAAGACGGAAGAAGACGCGTCTGGCTCATGACTGTTCTATCCTTCATCCGCCAGAAGCGCACAAGCTTCCTGCACGACACGCTCGGTTGAAAGCCCGGCTATCGGCGCTTCGCCCTCAGGACCTGGGGCCGCGACAAAACGCGCCTTCGGTCCGGTCGGGGCGTATTCCGATGCGCGGCTCGGGCCGAATAATCCGAGCGTCGGCACAGCCGCCGCCGCCGCGAGATGCATCAGCCCGGAATCGTTTCCCACGAAAAGCGCGCAGCGCCGAAGCAGCGCCGTGACAAGCCCAAGTTCGGCCTGCCCCCCGAGATCGACAGCACCCTCCAGCGTGACCAGAACGGGCATGGCGCGGGCACGCTCCTCCTCACCGGGGCCGTAAAAAATAGCGGGTACCAGGCCGTGCGCCTGCATTGCGCGACCGAGCGCAATGAACTTCTCGGCAGGCCAGATCTTGCCATCCCAATTAGCTGTGGGTGCCAGAGCGCAATAACGTCCGCTATCCGGCAGCGCCTGTCCTGCAAGGCCGGTCTGCTCGGGGCGAGACCAGGCCTGAGGCAAGAGCGACGGTCGGTCGCGAAACAGTGCTGCAAGGTGACCGATACGCGCGCCCGGTCTGCGACCGCCCCGCAGAATGCGACGACGCAGCGTCGGCAGAAAAAGCGACACGCCCGAACCGCGCAGATCGACGACCATGTCCCACCACCGGCCGAAACAGGCCCACCACAGAGACACCCAATGCAGATCGTAGCGCCGTTTGCTGACCACGATCACGCGCTCGACATGCGGACAGGCCTCGAAATAGGACGCAGCAACAGGCCCGCAGGCTATGGTGAAGCGCGCCTCGGGGTAGCGCCGTATCAACTCCGCCAGTGCGCCCGAGGAAATAACCGCATCGCCGAGGCGGTTGGCCGTGATGAACAGGATCCGTTTCATTGCCGCCAGATCGGCTCCTTGAGGCCGGACACGAATTTCTCATGCGCCGCCATCGTTTCCTCGTCCGGCGGTGCCATGGGGCGCGGTTTGCGGTCCGCATTGGCACGATAGGTGGCAACCCCGCCGCCGCTACCCGAGACGGCAAGACCGAGCCCGCGCTGACGACCGCCCATCAATTCGAGATAGACCTCGGAGAGCAGCTTGCAATCGAGCAGCGCATTATGGGTTGTACGTGCCGAAAGATCGATGTCGTGGCGACGGCACAGAGCATCGAGCGAGTTGGGCAGGCCAGGGTAACGCTTCTTGGCCATTTCGAGCGTATCGACCATGCGCTTGCGGTCGAGAGGCGGCTTGCCGCAGGCTTTCAGCTCCGCGTTGATAAAGCCGAAATCGAAAGGTGCGTTATGCGCGATCATTTCGTCTTCACCAATGAAAGCGAGAAATCCGTCCGCTATCTCGGCAAATTTCGGCTTGTCGAGCAGATCGTCGAGCGTAAAGCCATGCACACGGCTCGCCTCTGGCGGCACGTCGCGCTCGGGATTGATCAGCACATGAAAATTCTCGCCCGTCGGCAGATCGTCGATAAGCTCCAAAGCGGCGATCTCGATCACGCGATCTCCCGTCGCCGGGTCCAGCCCCGTGGTTTCCGTATCGAAAAGGATCGACCGTTTCATCGGGCTCTCTCCAGACTCGTTATCAGGCGTTTCAGTTGCCGGGCGGTATGGCCACGCGAGAGCCCATTGCGCAACAGATGATCGGCGCGTCTGTTACGTTCGCGGTCGCTCATCTGTCGCGCCAGAAGCTGACGGGCCTGCTCCCCGCTCAGCGATCGGCGCCTCATGACACGACGCAGACGCACGGCGAGAGGCGCTGTCACCACGACTACGGCATCGCAATCGCGATCGGCGCCTGTTTCGAACAGGAGCGGGATATCGAGCACACAGATTCTGACCCCACGCCGCGCCATACGCCGCAGAAAAGCCCGTCGCTCATCGCGCACCAGAGGGTGAATGATCGCTTCAAGCGCGGCGATCTCCTGCGGATGCCCTATGACGGCCTGACGCAGCGCCACACGGTCGACCGCATGGTCACGCACAGCCTGCGGCCAGCGTTGCGCAATGGCGGCAACGGCCTTGCCGCCTTTCGCCTGCAAGCCATGCACGGCCAGATCGGCGTCGAAAACGGGCCAGCCCGCCCGGCGCATGAAGCGCGCCACGGTCGTCTTGCCAGCGCCCATCCCCCCAGTGAGACCCAGAACGATCATATCAGCGCGGCAACCCCGTCACTCAAGCGTCTCGACAAGACGGGCGCGCAGAACGGGGTCAGCCTCGGGATAGACGCCGAACCAGGCGTCGAAACCCGGCCGTGCCTGATTGATCAGCATGCCGAGCCCGTCGACACCTTTAAGGCCACGGGCCCGTGCGGCAGCCAGAAGCGGCGTTTCGAGCGGCATATAGACGATATCCGATACCACGAGCGCCTTATCGGCCTTTGTCAGGCAGCTTGCCCAGTCGTGTCCCTCCTGCCCCGCCATACCGAGCGAGGTGGTGTTCACCAGCAGGTCGAATTCGGCAAGGCAGTCTGTCCAGCCTGACCAGTCGATCACATCCCCATTGCCAAGCGCCGCCACGATATTTTCTGCACGGCTTCTGGTACGATTGGCCAGAGCGAGCGTGCACCCGGCATCGAGCAAGGCGGCACAGACCGCGCGCGAGGCTCCGCCCGCCCCGAGAACCAGTGCCTTGCGGGGCAGGGTTACCCCGGCCTCGCGCAGAGAGTCCAGATAGCCCAACCCATCGGTGCATTCGCCCCGTATCTGCCCATCGGGCTCGAAAACCAGCGTGTTGACCGAACCTGCGCGCTGCGCCGACGCACCATGCCGGTCGACGAGCGCAAAAGCGGCTTCCTTATGCGGAATCGTGACATTGAGCCCGGCAAAGCCGAGCGCCTGCAAGGCGCGGATACCTCGCTCGAAATGCTCGGGCGCGAGCGGCAGGCGCAGATAGAGCCCATCGATACCGTAGCGGGCGCACCAGTAATTATGGAGAATGGGCGAGCGGGTATAGGTCAGCGGCCACCCCGTTACGGCGGCGAGCTTCGGCACACCCTCGAGAAAAAGCACCCCGAGCGCCGCACGGGCCTCGTCGAGGCTCAGCCCTCCTTCGAGATGGCGTTCCAGTAGAGCGGCAATAGCCGCGCCAGTCTCTGTGCCCAAGATTTCTGTCCTGTCTCGTCTTCTATCAGATCCTGACGGATCTCGATCTCCAGATAGGGCAGATCGGCCCGCTCTGCGTGATAGGGCACGGTATAATCCGATGTAGCTGTCAGAACATAGGGTTCATTATCGCCCACACAGAGATCGCCCTCCTGCCGCAGCAGATCGAGCATTATTGTTGCCGAGCGCGTATCGCGGTGATGCAGAATGCCGACATGCCACGGGCGCGCCACACCGTTCATGGCTGGCGTGAAGCTGTGCAGGGCAATCAGCGCCGTCGGCCCCTTTCTGGCACGCAGGATCTCCGCAATGCAGTCATGATAGGGGTGCAGTATCTCGCGTTCGCGCCGCGCCCGACAGGCGGCTGACAGTGCCTTGTTGGCAGGGATTTCGGTTCGGTCAGACACCGCCGGGATGGAGGTCGGATGACCGGGCGCGCGATTGCTGTCGATGACTAGGCGCGAATAGACCTGCTCGACCAGATCGGCCTCAAGCAGGCGTGAAAGCGCGACGCCCACACCATGAATGCCGATATCCCAGGCGATATGGCGCTCCCATTCGGGCTCATCCACACCCAGACGATCCAGACAGCGCGGAACGGCACGGCCTGCGTGATCGCTGACCAGCACGAACGGAACCTCGGCTGTCGCCTTCGTGATTCGGAAGGGCGCCGGATCTTCGGGGCCGAGAAGAGGCAGAAAACCGCTCATGAATTGCGCGCACCATGCTGACTGACTAGGTTAGCGTCTTCTTGACCATAATCCCTACGCCATGGACAACCCCGTGACCGAGACCGAAACCAGACTGGCCAACCCGCAATGGGGCGGCCGCTTCGCCGCTGGCCCTGCCGCCATCATGGCCGATATCAACGCCTCGATCGAGTTCGACCGGAAATTATGGCGTCAGGACATACGCGGCTCGCTGGCCCATGCCGCCATGCTGGCACGGGTCGGGCTGCTGACTGCCGCCGAGGAACAGGAAATCCGCGACGGGCTGCATGGCATCGCCAGCGACATCGAGGCAGGCAATTTCGAGTTCTCGCAGGACCTCGAAGATATCCACATGAATATCGAGGCGCGTCTGTCCGAGCGTATCGGCGAGGCTGGCAAGCGCCTGCACACAGCACGCTCGCGCAACGACCAGGTAGCAACCGATTTCCGTCTCTGGGTGCGCGATGCCATTGACGGCATCAGCGGTCAGATCACGGCGCTCATGCGCTCTCTCGCCACGCGCGCACTGCAACACGCAGCCGATGCCATGCCGGGCTTCACTCATCTTCAGGTGGCGCAGCCGGTCACATTCGGTCATCACCTGCTCGCCTATGTCGAGATGCTGTCTCGTGACCGCGACCGCCTGCGCGATGCCCGCGCGCGTCTGAACGAATGCCCTCTGGGCTCGGCAGCACTGGCTGGCACGTCTTTTCCGATCGACCGTCGCTTCACGGCGTCCCTGCTGGAGTTCGACCGCCCCACGGCGAACTCCCTCGATTCCGTCTCCGATCGTGACTTCGCGCTCGAATACCTCTCGGCACTTTCTCTGCTGGGCATGCATCTGTCGCGTCTGTCCGAAGAGCTGGTGCTCTGGTGCTCTGCTCCGTTCAGTTTCGTGCGTCTTTCCGACGGCTTTACGACGGGCTCATCCATCATGCCGCAGAAGAAAAACCCTGACGCCGCCGAACTGGTTCGTGCCAAGGTCGGGCGTATCACCGGCGATTTCATGGGCCTGCTGATGGTCATGAAGGGCCTGCCCCTCGCCTATGCCAAGGACACGCAGGAGGACAAGGAGCCGGTTTTCGACGCCACCGAAGCCGCAACCCTGTCGCTGGCCGCCATGGACGGCATGATCCGCGACATGACGGCCAATACCGACAAAATGCGCGCCCTCGCGGGGGCCGGTTTCGCCACAGCCACCGATCTGGCTGACTGGCTGGTACGCGTGCCGCGCCTCCCCTTCCGCACGGCGCATCACGTCACCGGGCGTCTGGTCGGCATGGCCGAGGCCAAGGGCTGCGATCTGGCCGATCTCACGCTTGAGGAAATGCAGAGCGTCGAGGCCCGGATCGATGCCAGCATCTTCGATGTACTGACCGTCGAGTCCTCTCTCGCCTCGCGCACCAGCGAGGGCGGCACCGCCCCGGAAAACGTCACCCGCGCCGCACAGGCCTGGCTGACACGCCTTCAGGAAAATGCTGCATGACACTCTCAGCCCGCCTGCTCTGCCTTTCCCTGCTCGGCGCGGTCATGCTGACCGGCTGCGGTAAAAAAGGCGCGCCCCATGCCCCCGGCCCGGCAAGCGTCATCACCTATCCACATTCCTACCCACCGGAATAATTTCCCCAGCGCTCAAAACCCGCCGCGCTAGAGCGATCAGCTCCGGTGCGGTCAGGCCCTTTTCACGTAAGGCCCGCAGACTTTCCGCGCCATCGCGCTTTGAGAGCTTTCTTCCGGCTTCGTCGCAGATCAGCCCATGATGGGCGTAGAGCGGCTCGGGAAAGCCGAGCAGCTCCTGCAAAACGCGGTGCACTGACGTTGCCTCGAACAGATCTGCCCCGCGTGTCACCAGCGTAATCCCCTGGCGCGCATCGTCACATATGACGCAAAGATGGTAGGATACCCCATTATCGCGGCGCCCGAGCACGACATCGCCGAAAGCGGCCGCCTGCCCCACGATCCGCCGGCCGTCCAGTTCCTGCCATGAGGGCGTAACGCCCAGCCGCGTGAGAGCCTTTTCCATATTCAGCCGCCAGACGTATGGCCCGTTCGGCCTATGCACCGCCTCGCGACAGGGACCGCCGTAAACCGGGCTGCCATCCGGGGCAAACCCCTGCGCGCTGGCCTGCACCTGCGCGCGGGAGCAGGTGCAGGCATAGACCAGACCTTCCCGACGCAGGCGATCGAGAGTCGCGCGGTAGAAGGGAAGATGATCCGATTGTCTGAGTATCGCTTCGCTGCTTGCGAGACCGAGCCATTGCAGATCGTCCAGAAGAGCCTGACCGAAACGCGGCAGGCAGCGCTGCATGTCGATATCTTCGATACGAATCAGAAACTTGCCCTGCGCGCCTGCCATCTCACGCGCATGGCAGGCCGAGGCGACATGACCAAGATGCAGATAGCCGGTCGGGCTCGGCGCGAAACGTGTGCGAAATCCTGTCATCAAACCTTCGCTTGCCCTGCTCACTGAAAGCTGAAATAGTCACGTTCATAAGACAGACGGCGCGTATCTATAGGCGCTGGTTTCCCGTCGCGCTTGAGATAATCCGATCGTGCCGCCCTGTAAAAGAGGATGCGATCGATGCTTGCCACCGCCCAGCATTTCCCTGCTCTTGTTCTGAATGCGGATTTTCGTCCGCTTTCATACTTTCCCCTATCGCTATGGTCATGGCAGGAAAGCGTCAAGGCGGTGTTTCTAGACCGTGTTTCGGTACTGAGCGAATATGAGGATATCGAAGTTCATTCCCCAAGCTGCGTGATGCGCGTGCCGAGTGTCATCGCCCTCAAGGAATATATCCCCACAGCCAGACGCCCGGCTTTCACGCGGTTCAACGTCTTTCTGCGCGATAATTTTTCCTGCCAATATTGCCATGACCGATTGCCCACGCATGAACTGACCTTCGATCACGTCATACCCCGCGCGAAAGGCGGTCGCACGACCTGGGAGAACGTCGTGACGGCATGCAGCCCCTGCAACCTGATCAAGGGCTCGAAACTGCCATCCGAGATCGGCATGCATCCGCGCATCCGCCCGGTCCAGCCCTCGACGCGACGCTTGCAGGAGAACGGACGCAGCTTTCCGCCGAATTATCTGCATGAGAGCTGGCGCGATTATCTCTACTGGGACAGCGAACTGGAAGGGTGATTTCTTCCGCCCTTGGCCTCGTCTCGAGGAGCAGCCCTCAGGAAAAAATCTTTTCGTAAAGTTCTGGCTTAAATCCGAGCGTCACCGTACCGCCCCGCACCAGAACAGGTCTTTTGATGATCGTCGGGTGGGCAAGCATCAATGAGACGGCCTGCGCCTCGCTTGCCACCAGCTTCTCGGCATCGGACAATTTGCGGAAAGTCGTACCGGACCGATTGACCAGCGCCTCCCACCCCAGTGCCTTCACCCAAACTGCCAGATCCGCCTCACTCAGACCGTCCTTGCGGAGATCGTGATAAATGAAGGCGACCCCGCGCCCCTCGAGCCATTTTCTCGCTTTGCGCACCGTGTCGCAGGTGGTGATTCCGTAGAGAACAATATCGCGCGTCATCACGACCTCCCGCTGATTGGGCTTATGGCAGCCATCCAATACGGCGTCCCGCCTCCGCAAGACACCGTATCAGCCGGTCTTATTCCCACTCGATCGTGCCGGGGGGCTTCGACGTGATGTCGTAGGTCACGCGGTTGATACCGCGCACTTCGTTGACGATGCGACCGGCCACACGGTTCAGGAAGCCAAAATCGAACGGGTAGACCTCAGCTGTCATACCGTCCGTGCTGGTAACCGCACGTAGAGCGCAGGCCTGATCATAAGTGCGGCCATCGCCCATCACGCCGACGGTGCGCACAGGCAGCAGCACGGCAAAGGCCTGCCAGATGGCATCGTAGAGTCCGGCATTGCGGATCTCTTCGAGATAGATCGCATCGACCTTACGCAGCAGATCGAGCTTCTCTCGGTCGATTGCACCCGGAATGCGAATAGCCAGCCCCGGCCCCGGGAAAGGGTGACGGCCGACAATTGCCTCGGGAATACCGAGCTCGCGGCCCAGCGCGCGGACTTCGTCCTTGAACAGCTCGCGCAACGGCTCGACCAGCTTCATGTTCATGCGGTCGGGCAGACCACCGACATTATGGTGCGACTTGATCGTAACCGAAGGGCCGCCGGTAAAGCTGATGGATTCGATAACGTCAGGATAAAGCGTGCCCTGTGCAAGGAACTGCGCACCGCCAAGCTTGGTCGCTTCCTCTTCGAACACTTCGATGAACAGACGACCGATCGTCTTGCGCTTCACTTCCGGGTCGGTAACGCCAGCCAGCGCGTTCAGGAACAGGTCAGACGCGTCGCGGTGGACGAGGCTGATATTGAAACGACCACGGAAGGTCTTGACCACCTCATCCGCCTCACCCGAGCGCAGGATGCCCGGATCGACGAAAATGCAGGTCAGCTGATCGCCGATCGCATCATGGATCAGCTTGGCGGCGACCGACGAGTCAACACCACCCGACAGACCGCAGATTACCCGACCCGTGCCCACCTGCTCGCGAATGCGGGCGATCTCCAGATCGCGGAATCCGGCCATGGTCCAGGTACCCTTGCAGCCCGCGACCTCATGGGTGAAGTTCTTGATCAGTGCGGCACCATGGGGGGTGTGCACCACTTCGGGGTGGAACTGGACGCCATAGAGGCGACGGCCCTCATCGGCGATGATCGCGAAGGGCGCGCCTTCAGACCAGGCAACGGCGCGAAAGCCGGGGGGAAGTGCCGTTACGCGGTCGCCATGGCTCATCCAGACCTGCTCGCGATGACCACGCGACCAGGCGCCACGGAAAAGCGCGCAATCTTCGGCGATTTCGATATGAGCGCGACCGAATTCGCGATGCTCATGCGTCTCGACCTTGCCGCCCAGACGGGCACACATGGCCTGCTGACCGTAGCAGATGCCCATGACGGGAATATTGAGATCGAACACGACATCGGGAATCTGCGGCGCGTTGTCGTCATGAACGCTTGCGGGGCTACCAGAGAGAATGATGCCTTTCGGGCGAAAGCCGCGAATTTTTTCTTCCGTTGCGGTGAAAGGCCAGATCTCGCAATAGACGCCGCTCTCACGTACGCGGCGCGCGATGAGCTGGGTCACCTGACTGCCAAAATCGAGAATCAGGATGCGATCCTCATGAAGCTGCTGATCCAGATTATCGGCGTTCAGCGGGGCGATGTCGGTCATGGCGCTCTTTCAACACGTCGTGCATGGGCATATTCTGTGGGCATCGTATAGGATGTTCGCAGGGCAACGTCATCCCAAACGACGCGTTTGAGCCCCTCTTAATGTCATGATTCCTTCATTCAGACGAGATCGTTATGTCGCATTCCCGTTTTCGCCACCTGCCCGGCGCGGCTTTTCTGGGCGCGGTCTTTCTGCTCTCGGCCTGCTCAGGCCCGCAGCCTCCGAGCAAGGATCCTATCGGCCTCTGGACTGGCGCGCTCGTCACCGATCAGGGCAACTGTCCCGTCGATACGAATTCGACCCTTCAGATCGGCACGCAGGCCATCACTTTCACGCCGGGTGACAATGCTCTCGTTCTCAAGGGCGCCCGTGGGGCCGACAGACAGCACTTTCATGCGCAGCTCGACATGAAGGATGCACAGCGCAAGCCCTATAGCATCGTGTTCAACGGCTACCCTGTGGGCAATGCCATTGGCGGCATCTATGGTTCGCCCACATGCCGCGCCCATATCGTCATGACCCGTCCAAACCGTTGATTGAAAAAAATTCTTTTTCCCTCTTGCGGGGTTTGTAAACTCACAGTAGAACCCGCCCCACGACGCACCCGTAGCTCAATTGGATAGAGCACCAGACTACGAATCTGGGGGTTAGAGGTTCGATTCCTTTCGGGTGCGCCAGTATATATCGTGATCATGCAAGTGATCACTTCGCACCCGTAGCTCAATTGGATAGAGCACCAGACTACGAATCTGGGGGTTAGAGGTTCGAGTCCTTTCGGGTGCGCCATTCTCCTTCGATAAATCCGACGTCATCAGCTCACACGCCGCACTGCGGATTTAACCGCATTCATGCGCCACGGTCTCTGCCGAGATCCAGCTGGCTCGTCGCTGGAAACAAGCCTCCAATCCGACCCATTCTTCCCTGAATCGTTCTCACCCCGACACTCGGGGCAAAGCGGGCCTGGTCGGTAATACGTCGTCGCCCCGGCTCAGATGAGAGTGAGCCATGCGTCTCCTCAGGAGGCCCTATGCGGGCTCACGACTTTAGGCGGAAAGCAGCGATGGAGTTCGGACTTTGGAAGCCGCATAAACGCGAACTCCCAAACACGCGAACTCTCGAATTTCGGTAACGGCCAAGCAGGGTCGATCGGAATTTGTCCCCGAAGATCCGCGATCGACGGACCAGGAGCGACAGACGGATCTGTCATGACGATACATCAGTCCTGACAAGTCACTGCATCGATGCACAACAATCGATGCACAACAAGCGCGCGGATGGTGACGACCATCGGCTGAGGCGAAAACCTATCGAAGCGCCCACGCTCTCAGGCGGCTTCATCGCTCTCCCGGTGTCTCAGCAGGCTTTCAATCGCGTCGCTGACAACCCGACTAAACGAACATGCCTAACTTCATAGGTGGTGGCGCCAGAACCTGGGCTCGAAGAGTGCTCCTTTGTCGGCCCAACCCTGAAACAGGGTTGCGTCGTGCCTAATGCACCAATTGGGCGAGGGCCGAGCAGACATCGCTTTCGAGGAAAGGCTTGGAGACGAACAAGCCACGCGGTGGAAGGGCGAAACCCTCATCCATCTTCGCCCCCGAAGTTAGGACGAAAGCGACATCGGGACGGGTCTTGAACAGATAATGACCGAGATCGAGCCCGTTCATGACGCTGGGCATTTCGAAGTCGGAAAAAACGAGGCGAATATCCGGGTTGCTCGTGATCACCGAAAGCGCCTCATCGGCATTTTCTACGGAGAGGACAGTGTAGCCGGCCTCCGTTATCATTTCGGATACGTAAAGACGAAGCAGGGCCTGATCTTCGACCACAAGCACAGTGGGTGCCTTGGGAGCTGTTCTGACAATGCCTGCGCTGTGAAGAGCCTCTACGGACATAACTGCCACGTCCTTCGGAAAATATTCGAACCCCGTTAACGGTGCGAACGCCCCAGGGTTCAAAGAACAGCGCGCTACTTCTCTTTAACAGTTTCGTTAGAAATCGCCTCGCTTGCAAAGCCGACTGCCGTTCCGCCCTGCCCTTCCCGCGCGGTGACATCTATGCCTGCGATGCCCCATTTTCCGTCCTCTTGAACCAGAAGGGGCGCACCGCTCGCCCCATGCGTGGCGGCACAGTCGTGGTCGATCAACTGACCGCGTACATGAACGATATGACAGGATAGATCGCCGATGGCGAGTTCCTTACGGTCCTGCTGGTATCCAGCCAGCATGGCTGGTGCGCCGGGCACAGCCGCGACAACCGGCAGCAAGTCACTCGTTTTGACGAGTGCATGATCGAGAATAACGGTCGCATGATCGGCCTGGCTGGTACGTAAAGGATGATAGGGGTCGTAGCCCGGCGCAATCACGAAGCGCACCGCGCGCGCCGTGGTCCGCCATGACCCTGTGTCGTAACCGAGCATGAAATGAATACTTGAAGGCTGGACGAAATTTGCCGCCTCTTCGCGCCAGAGACAATGAGCGGCGGTCATGATCACGGAAGGCGCCACCATGAATCCGGTGCAGCGCCCGCCAAGTTCGGTCTGCACCCGCCCCAGAATTCGCCATGGCTCATGGTCTACATCGACAGCATGGCGCGCGCCCGCGCCCACTCCCGGCAAGGCCACAGGGGCCGCACGAGCAGAACCAGCGAAAGCACCGCCAGATACCAGCGATGCGAGACAGGCAGCCCCCACAACCCGCCGAACCGGCACAAGACGAATCACGCCAGGTTTTCCGGCCCGAATGACCATGGCAGCAGATCGCCGAGCGTCGTCTCCAGCAACACGGTGCCCTGAGCATTCACCATGGTCACAGGCATGGCCGATGACGAGAATTCACGCAGACGCTGTCGGCAGCCGCCGCACGGCGTGCAGGCCGCCTCGCCGCCTCCAACGATCACGATCGCGTCGATCTGTCGCCCACCCGCAAGGATCATGGCCGAAATCGCGCCTGCCTCGGCGCAGCTTCCCTGCGGGTAGGCGGCATTTTCGACATTGCACCCGCTATAGATCACGCCTTCGCAGCGCAGCGCAGCGCCGACATGGAAGCGTGAATACGGCGCATAGGCGTTCGCACGGGCATCGAGCGCGGCACTGATCAGTGCGTCTTTCATCATTATTCCCCTCTCCTGGCATAATCCCAGCTTGGAAGCTGCTGATTGCCCTTGTAATCTAACCGACATGACACGCCACGACCCTGATATCATGAACCTTCTCGCGTCACGCCCTTCCCTGCATATGGACGGGCAGGATGGTCTGCTGTTCGAGGGCGTTCCCTTGCAGACCATTGCGAAACAGGTTGGCACACCATGCTGGGTAACCGGGGCAGGCACGCTGCGGCGGCGGACGCGCAATCTCAGAAAAGCCTTCACCGAACGCGGGCTCGATGTTGCGCTTCATTATGCCCTCAAGGCCAATGACCATCTCGCAA
The DNA here is from genome assembly GCF_051628905.1 of Asaia sp. BMEF1. Taxonomy (GTDB): domain Bacteria; phylum Pseudomonadota; class Alphaproteobacteria; order Acetobacterales; family Acetobacteraceae; genus Asaia. Next base: position 643,912 of record NZ_CP157575.1, read on the forward strand.
CGCTGAGCGTACTGCGACAGGAAGGGTGCGGCGCCGATGTCGTAAGCGGCGGCGAACTCAGGCGCGCAATTCAGGCAGGCATTTCTCCAGCCGACATCGTGTTCTCGGGCGTCGGCAAGACCGATCCCGAACTCACCATGGCGCTGCGCGAGGGAGTCGGCCAGATCAATGTCGAAAGCGCCGAAGAGCTGCGTCGGCTTTCACGCCTCGCGCGCGGACTTGGGCTCACCGCCCCGGTGGCGTTGCGGGTGAACCCGCATATCGACGCCGAGACCCATGACAAGATCAGCACAGGCCGTCTGGGCGACAAATTCGGTATCGACTGGGCCGACGCCATCGCTCTCTATCGTGAAGCAAGCACTTTACCCGGCATCGAAATACGCGGCCTTGCCACCCATATCGGCAGTCAGATTCTCTCCCCGGCACCGTTCAAGGCCGCTTACGCGCGCATCGCAGAACTCGTCATCGATCTGCGCGCTCAGGGCCTGACCGTAAAGGCCGTCGATTGCGGTGGCGGTCTGGGCGTGCGTTATCGTGACGAGTTGGCGCCGCCCCCGGCCGCGCTCGCGGGCGCCATTGCCGAAACGCTCGGCGGGCTCGATCTTGAACTGGCTATCGAGCCTGGCCGGTGGATCGCCGCGCCTGCGGGCGTGTTGCTGACTTCGGTAATCGACCTCAAGGCGCAGCGCGACGGCGTCTCCGATTTCGTGATCGTCGATGCCGCCATGAACGATCTGGCCCGGCCCAGCCTATATGGCGCCTGGCACGGCATCGTTCCGCTCGCCCCCGACCTTGCCTATGCCGAAACCGGCCCGCAAACGGTTGTCGGACCGGTCTGTGAATCGAGCGACGTCTTTGCGAAAGACCGCCTCCTTCCGGCAGTTCGTCCAGGCGATGCGCTCGCCTTGCTCGACACCGGCGCCTATGGTGCCGTCATGAGCTCGACCTATAATAGCCGCCCGCTCGCAGCACAGGTGATGATCGAAAACGGTCAGTGGAAACTTGTGCGACCCCGGCAGCCTGTTGAGGCGTTATGGGCAGATGACATCATCCCGGAGTGGCTGGATTCTGAATGAGCATGGCTCAGCCCGCGCCACAGTCTCCTCTCATGCTTGAAAAACACGTCGAACGCGCACGTCACCGGGCGCGGCGCGTGCTCTGGGTAGAGTCTGCCTGGTCAGCGGTGCAATGGCCACTCGGGCTCGTCGGTGGTTACGCACTGAGTGGTCTGTTACGCGTGCCGCAATCCCTGCCCGACACGCTACATGCCTTTCTTCTCGCCGGGGTGGGCGGTGGCGCTATCGCTCTGGCGGCACGCCACCTCTCCCGATTGCCCCCACCACGTCGCAGCGCCATCGACCGACGTATCGAAACGCGCTCCGGCCTGCGCCACCAGCCGCTTGCCGCTCTTGATGATTTTCCCGCAGATGGAGAGGAAACAGCGCTCTGGCAACGCCATATGGAGCGTTTGCGTGGCAGTATCGGCACGCTTCGCACGGGCTTGCCACGACTTCATTGGACATTCGAGCGCAAGATCGGCTGGGCCGGTTTCGCCGCAGCCCTGCTGAGTGCCGCCATACTTGCGGGACCTGCCGCACCTTCGCGGCTCGAAGCCGCCTTTCTGCCGGGTGTCGACGATATCGACGTGCCTCTGCCCCAGATCGAAGCCTGGGTGGACCTTCCGGATTATGCGCCCGGCGCCCCGATTTTTCTCTCCAGACAAACAACCCCGCCGCGTATTCCTCAGGATGCGAAGCTGACCATCCATATTACGGGCGCGCGCTCCGGCCCGCATCTGCTCGGGGTGGATATCGGCGATGTCGGGATCAAACAGCTCGACCCCGGCAGCTGGAGCTTCGTCACGCGTCTCAGCCATAGCGGCCGACTTTCCGTGCGGTCGCGGGGCCGAACGATCGGCGAATGGACTTTCACCATCGAGCCCGATCTTGCGCCCGAAGTCAGCTGGAAAGCCCCTCCCTCCGTCGCCAAGGAGAGCCCGGACATCGTGCTCCCCTGGCAGGTAGCCCAAGCCCATGGCGTGGCACGGCTGGAGGCACAGATCGGGCTCGCTGCCAAACCGGCGCTTCCCCTGATCGATCTGGCAATACCGCTGAAAGGCGAGCCCCACAAAGCGGAGGGCGCTTTCGAGGCCGATCTCACCGAGTCGCTCTGGGCAGGTGAAGCGGTAACGATCAGGCTGCACGCTACCAGCCGAAGCGGTCGACAGGCGACCAGCCCAGTCGAAAAGCTCACTTTGCCTAGCCGCGCGTTTCATGACCCCATTGCTCGGGCGCTAGTCGCCTTGCGGCATCGCTTCGGCCTTGAGCGCGAGACCGCAGCGCAAACAGCGGACGAACTCAGAACACTCGCTCAGACATTGCCTTCAGACGAGACGGGCAGCACGCTCGCTCTGTTCTATGCCGCCGCCCAGCTCGACGACCCGTATACGGAGCGCGCGCGAGAAAACACGCTCGGTCTGTGCTGGGCTGTTGCGCTGTATCTTGAAGACCTGCGCAACTCTGACCGCGAAACCGCTCAGGCCAATCTCGAAATCCGTGCAGCACAAAAAGCGGTTCAGAATCAGATCGCTCACATGCGCGCCCTCGGCAAGGACGGACATAGCGAGGCGGAACAGCAGGAACTGGCAACGCGGATGAAGCGTCTCAAGGAGGCGCTCGACCAGCGCATGCAGGCTCTCATGCAGCGCAGCATGCAGCTCGGCAGCGTCATCCCCGATATGGGTGGTGACGCGGGTGACGGCAGCGATCCTGTCTCGAGGCTTATGCGCCGTCTGCAATCGGACGCAGCCAATGGTCATTCCGACGACGCGCTTAAACGCCTCGACGATCTGTCGAAAATGACCGAGCGCATGCGCTCGGCTACGCCGCAGGACCTGGCCCAGATTGCCCAGCAGATGCAGGCCCGTGCGCGGGCCCAGGCGCAGAAGGCAACGCTGCACGATCTGGTACGACGTGAAACCACGTTGCTCGACCATGTTCAGGCGCGCCTCGGGATTGGGCAGCGCAATGCGCGCGATGCGCAGCAGAATCAGAACCAGGATGTCAGCACCATGTCGACGGCAGAATTGCTGAAACGACTGGGCATGGCACCGCCCCCTGATATGGACGAACCCCAATCGCCCCCGCCTGCCCCAGCACCGGTTTTGTCTGCGGAAGAAACGACGGCGCAGCACGAACAGAGACGCGACGATCACGCTGTTCAACGTGCGCTTCAAATGGTGGCGAAGCTGCTCAATGACGATATCAAATCATTGACGGGCAAAACCATGGACGGGCTGGCTAAAGCAGACAAGGATATGCATGCCGTTCGGCAGGCTCTGGCCAACGTACAGGATGGTCCCGCCGAGATCGCGATCCGTAAGGTGCTGAAGGATCTTGCCGAGACGGGTCAGCAGATGAGCGAGGCCCAGAAGGGCAAGAATCACGGTGGCGGTCCGCTTGCCCTCCTGCCGACCATGGGAACCGGCAACCATGCCCAGGGTGGAAAAGGCAAGGGCGATCAGAATCAGGCCGATAGTGACGACGAGGACTCCGAGGGTGACGGTGGCAATAAATCCGATCGTGATCCACTGGGCCGCAAGCTCGGCAAGGGGCACTCGGGGGCGGATACGGATGGCACAGTACCCGACGCTGACAGCCGTGAGAAAGCGCGCGAAATCGAACGTGAATTGCGCCGCAGAGACGCCGACAGGACACGTCCCCAGAGCGAGCTGGATTATCTGGACAGGCTGCTCAAATCCTACTGAGCCGGTCTGCCTCTGCAAAGCGCCGTACATTTGCAACGATCAATTACGCGCCCTCATCAAAGCGCAGCCATGCGACTCTCGCCTACCCGGCATAGCTGTGTCTCGAAGTGTCACAGATGCGCCGCAAAGGTTCCTTTGACGCTAATCCGCGGAAATAAAAGCTTTTCCTGTGAATGGCAGCATCGAAGAAGGATCCGGCGCGGATGGATGCGACACGGAATGATGCAAATTGGCAACATCCCGTCACTTGAACGCGCAATACAACGTCACAAAACGATAACGCTCTTGCAATGATATGACAGAAACCGCAGCCTCGTGACACAGAGTCATTCCGAGGGTTAATTTTCATGAAAACCGTTAAACTGCGAGGGCGAGCGCGTCTTTTTCTTGGCGCTGTAATCTTCCTTTCGCCTGCCGCGACCATGACAAGCGGCCATGCGCAGACCGCCTCAGCCGGCACGCATCATCGCAAAGCGGTTAAAGCGACCACCAAGCACAAAACCACTGTCGCACGCAGCACAACGAACGGCCCCATCCTAGGCGCACAAACCGCGCCGGCCACCACGATGGTGCCGAGCCGCTCGCAGAATGCGCTGCGCGATCCATCAGCGACCAGGAGCGTGTCCTTCGGCCCGAGCGGCAGATCTGAAGAAGTGATCGTTGTCGGTTCGGCGCTCAGCACGGCGAACAACACCAGCGCCAACCCGGTGCAGATCGTAACAGCCAAGCAGATCCAGCAGACAGGCGCGACCACGCTGTCGGATTTCTTCCAGCGATTGCCGTCTGTAGGCTCATCCAGCCAGCAGAATACAGACACCAATGGTGGTGGCGGCGTCAGCTGCACCGATCTGCGTAATCTCGGAACGAACCGTGTTCTGGTCCTGATCGATGGCAAGCGCGCCGCGCTGAACAGTTCCAGCAACTGCTTCGACATGAATTCGATCCCTGTACAGCAGGTTGCGAGCGTCGAAATCCTCAAGGATGGTGGCTCCGAACTCTACGGTGCCGATGCTGTCTCGGGCGTTATCAACATCAAGCTGCGACATGACCTGGATACCGGCAACATTACTGTCCGTGGCGGGATTACCGGCCATGGCGATGCCCCGAAAGGAATGATCTCCGGCTTCAAGGGTTGGAACTTCGATCACGGCAAGGGCAATGTCAGCCTGTTCGGCCAGTATTCCACTGAAGGCGGCGTCCGTCAGCGCAACCGCTCTTGGTCGCGGAATGTGCAGATCGGTGACGACGCCGACCCGTCAAACAACCGCTTCGGTTCGAGCTACTCACCCTATGGCTCCTTTTACGGACTGGATTCCGGGGCTGCCTATCGAAGCGACAACCAGGGCAATCTCGTCTCCGGGACAAAACGCTACAATTTCGCTCATGACAGCTTCCTGACCAACCAGCTTCAGGATTCCTCGCTGAGCGGCGACGCCCATTACGATTTCAATGACCATTTCACCCTTTATTCGAATGTTCTGTATTCCCATTCGTCGAGCATGACCCAGATGGCGGCAGAGCCGGTTTCAGGCGCTGTGCCGCAGGACGGGCCGTATCCGACCGCGATCACAATCCCGGCTGGTTACCCGGGCAATACAGCTGGCGAAGATCTGCAGATGCTGCGGCGTATGACAGAATGGGGACCACGTGAAACGCAGACCGCCAGTGATACGCTCACCGCCAAGGTCGGTGCGCAGGGCCGTATCTACGGAGGATGGAAGTATGATCTGTCTTACACCTATGGCGCCAACATGTACAAATACCAGCAGAGCAACATAGGCAGCTATCCTGCCCTGCTGAACACCTATGGTCTGCAGCCTACAGCATTCGGCGATCCGAACTCGGGTATGATTTACAACCCGAGCGTATGCAGCGCCGCCGCAGGATGTGTCCTGTCCAGCCCGTTCGCCAGCCTTTCCCCTGACGCCGCGCGCTATTCCAACCTCAACACGACGAGCAACGGGCACTCGCAGCTACGCGACCTGAACCTGCGCATCCATAACGATCATGTTGCGACCATGCCATGGGCTCATGGCGGCGATCTGGGTATCGCTCTTGGCATGGAGCATCGTGGCGAGCAGCTGACCTATGTGCCAGACCCCAACGTCCAGTCCGGGGTCGCCCTGACCAATCCACAGGGCGTGACTTCAGGTGGCTTCAACGTCACGGAAGGCTATCTTGAAGGCAAGGCGACGCTGTTGCGTGATACGTTCCTCGCCAAGGATCTGAACATTGACGCTCAGGGACGCTATTCGTCCTATAGTACCTTTGGTGGCGTCGAAAACTGGAAAGCCTCCATCAACTGGGCCCCGACGCGGGATATCCGTTTCCGCGGTACAATTGGGACGTCGTTCCGCCAGCCTTCGGTCTATGAACTGTTCGGTGCACAATCTCTCGGCTACGCCACGGCACTCGATCCCTGCGCAGGAGCCTCCAGCCCGACGATTGTTGCCAACTGCATGAAGGCAGGCATTGCCAATCCGGGAAGTTTCCAGCAACAGGGCTCAGGCCAGGTCGCGACTGTTTCGGGCGGCAATGCAAAGCTCCAGCCTGAAGCCGGACGAACCTATACATTCGGTACAGTTCTGACACCGCGCTGGATTCCGGGCCTCTCAACCTCTGTGGAATTCTGGCACTATAATGTCAGCTCGTCGGTTGGCACACTCGCGACCAACTATATCCTGAACAACTGCTATAACGGCTCCAACCCGGCGCTCTGCAGTCTTGTCAACCGCTCAGCCAATGGACAGATCTCGCAGGTCTCGGCCGTCTTGCAGAACCTTGGCACGACCAACACCAGCGGCATTGACTGGGACTTCGATTACCGCATCCGCCTGACACGTATGGACACGCTGACGGTCAGCAACAGCCTGCAGAACCTTGTCAATTACTCGCAACAGCTCGTTCCGGGTGGTCAATATTATCACTACACGAACGCCATCTACTACCCGGGTGGTACGTCCAATCCACGCTGGCGCGACTACGCTACCGTCTCGTGGCAGCACGGCCCGTTCTCCATCACCTATATGGCGAACTACACAGGCGGCGTTCACTGGAACGACAGCTCTTCGTTCCTGCAGCTTTCAGATGGCTACGGCCGGGTGAAAACGCCTGCCATGGTTCAGCAGGACATTGCCCTAGGTTACCACGTGCAGAGCTGGAATTTCACCGGCGGCATCAACAATATCACTAACAAAAACCCGCCTTTCTTCGCAAATGGTGCAAACAATACAGACACCTCAACCTATGGCTCCTTCGTCCCGGGCCGGAATTTCTGGCTGCAGGTCAGCAAGGATTTTTAACCTCCGGTCATGGTTGTAGAAAAAGGGGCGTATTCCGCCCCTTTTTTTACGTTCAGAAACTTTTCAGACGGGGCTTAGCCCTCATTGAACCGCGTCTGGAATGCGACCATCCTCGAAGGCAGTAACAGGTCGTGCTGGCGCGAGACCCGCAGGCATAATTTTCACACAAACCGCCCTGCAGTGTGACTGCCTGCGGGGGCGTCGCACGGCCTAGCGCCTACAGCAAAAAGGGAAGAAAGGCCGCGGGCCCTCCTTCCCTTTTTTTACGTCTAATTGCGTCGCAACTTGAAAATCGTCCGTTCTCAGCTACCCCGATAAGTCGAGTATCCAAACGGCGAGACCAGAAGCGGTACGTGGTAATGGCCAGCCCCTGTCATGCCGAAATCGATCTGCACCTCATCCAGAAAGGGCGGTTCAGGCAGCGCATGCCCATGGGCTCGGAAATAGGCAGCCACTGCGAAACGCAGAACATAAGCCCCCGCTGTCACGCCAATGGCCTTAAGGTCGGCGCAACGCCCGTCGCTATCGGTAACGCCAACGAAGAGAACGCGGTCGTCATGCAACAACGTCACGCGCATACCGGCAGCCGGGCGACCGCTCGCCGTGTCGAGCACATGAGTGGAAAGTGTGGTCATGATCCTGTCTTGTCCTTCAGGCGCAGCAAGGCAATCTGGTCGATCTGGTCGAGCGCCTCGGCCAGCTCTGCCTCCGGTGTCTGTTCGAGCCTCCGCTCGATTTCTTGGCGCATGCGCTCTTTCGTCGCCCGGCGCACACAGATGACAAACGGCATATCAAAGCGCGCCTGATAGGCTTCGTTCAAGGCCCGGAACGATACGAACTCTGCTTCGGTCAGCCGGTCGAGCCCGGCTCCTTCCTGCTCGGCTGCCGAAAGTGCTCCTAGATCGGGATCGACACCGAATTTTCTGGCAAGCTCGGGATGCGCCTTGACCAGCGCCTTCTGCTTTGGAGGCGAGGCCTCACGCACGATGCGCGACGTTACCGCGATCAATGCCGGTGCATCGTCGAACGGCACGTACGGCCACGCGGCTTCAACGATCCAGGGGCTGTGTTCGTAGAGATCGCCAAAACGCTCGACGAAATCCTCGCAACTTGTGGCGCCGATCATGCGGGATGCTTCTCCAGCCAGTGACGCGCAATGTCGAGGCGGGTTGCGACCCAGACATCCTCATGCGCTCGCACATGATCGAGAAAGCGTTTCAGCGCGAGGGCACGCGCCGGACGCCCCGCGAGACGGCAATGCAGACCCACCGACATCATCCGTCCTCCTTCGAGATAGAGCATGTCGAACGTATCGCGCAGGTAACGGAAAAACTGCTCGCCTTCGGTAAAGCCGTTCAGCGCCACCAGCTTCATATCGTTCACATCGAGCGTGTAGGGCACGATAAGCTGCGCCCTGCCATAACGGCGATCGTAATATGGCAGGTCGTCGGCATAGGAATCCGCATCATAGACGAAGCACCCCTCCTCTGCGACGAGTCTCGCCGTGTTGGGGCTGGTGCGGCCCTGATACCACCCGCAAGGCGCAGCACCCGTAACCTCCCTGTGCAACCTGATCGCCTCGCGGATATGCCTGCGCTCCTCGGCTTCGGGAATATCCTGATAATCGATCCAACGCAGGCCATGAGAGGCGATTTCCCATCCTGCCCCCTGCATGGCGGCGACGGCATTTGGATTACGTGAGAGGGCCATGGCGACACCGAAAACGGTCAACGGCAGGCCCGCTTCCGTAAACAGCCTGTGCAGACGCCAAAAACCGGCGCGGGACCCGTATTCGTAGAGGCTTTCCATCTGCATGCAGCGCGCACCCTGAATAGAGCGCGTTCCCACCATTTCAGACAAAAACGCCTCAGAACCGAGATCGCCATGCAGAACGTTGTTTTCAGCGCCCTCTTCGTAATTCAGCACAAACTGCACGGCGATACGCGCCCCGTTAGGCCAATCCGCCTCAGGGGGATGAGCGCCATAGCCCAGCAGATCGCGTGGATAATCCTCTGTCATGCCTGTATCCCTCATCCGGCTCAAAGCGCCGCAACGCCACCGTCGCTGCGCGGGTCGGTTGCGCCTTCCATCGTGCCGTCCTCATAGCGCCGAATGGCGCCCGCATGACCCATGGCCGTCGCATAAGGCGTCAGGCTCTCGACGTCGTGACCGAGATCGCGCAAACCCTCGAGCAATTCAGGAGCGAACCGCGTTTCCATTTTGAGCGTGGTCGTGGTCTCACCCCAGGTGCGGCCAAGCAGCCAGCGCGGGGCAGTAATGGCCTCTTGCAGACTCAAACCGGCTATGACGTTGCGCGCCACGATGGCCGCCTGCGTCTGGGGCTGTCCTTCGCCGCCCATCGTACCATAAGAAAGCAGACTGCCATCATTGAGCGCGGCCATGGCGGGATTGAGCGTATGGAAAGGTTTGCGGCCGGGAGCGAGACTGCGCAGACGCCCCGGCCTCAGATCAAAACTCGACCCGCGATTCTGCCAGACCAGCCCGGTTTCAGGCAGCACGACCCCGGAGCCGAACTCGAAATAGAGACTCTGGATCATGCTGACCGCCCAGCCTTCGGAATCCATCACACCGAACCACGTCGTATCGCCCTGCTGTGCAGGATGCGGCCAGGGCGCCGCACGATCGAGATCGATGCTGGCCGCCATGGCGTCGAGGGCAGCCCCATCCGACAGCAGAGCCTGAGGCGAAGCGGTCATGATCGCCGGATCGGCAATTTCGCGATCCCGCCAGAGGAAAGCGGCTTTCGTGGCCTCCACCCAGCGATGAATATCCTCGACCGTGTCGGCGCCGGTCACGCCCAGCCTTTCCGCCAACGCCAGAATGAGCAGGGACGCCGCTCCCTGAGTCGGCGGATTGACGTTGAAGAACCGCCCGTGATGCAGACTCGTCTCGAGCGGGGCCGAGACGACTGCCTCATGATGGTTGAGATCGCCGAGTCCGACGGGCGAGCCGCAGGAAGCAAGCTCCGCCGCGATCAGGTCGGCAAGCTTGCCGTGATAAAAATCGCCCAGCCCCGCTGTCGCAAGACGCCTGAGTGTGCGCGCCAGCGCCGGATTGCGATGGACACTGCCTGCTATCGGCATCTCGCCGGAAGGCAGAAACAATCCGCTGAAATTGGGCATGTAGCTGAGCACATCGAGATGCGCGGCCATAAGCCCGGCCATGCTTTCCGTCACCACCATACCCTGCTCGGCGTGGTCGATCGCGTCGGCCAGAAGCGTCGTGAGGGGAAGGCTGCCGCCAGCATAAGAAAGGGCCCGGCTCCATCCGGCGACGGTTCCCGCCACGGTATTGGCCGCAAGGCCACCCCGCCAGGGCACTGCGTCCAGACCGCGATAGAGTTCGGGCGTGGCATTCTGCGCCAGCCTGCCACAGGCATCGATCGCCAGCATTTCGCCATCGGGCCTGCGGATGATCCAGAACCCGTCTCCGCCAAGCCCCGTCATATGCGGATAGACGACGGAGAGCGTTGCCGCGACAGCGACCGCCGCCTCGACGGCATTGCCGCCCGATTTGAGAATATCCCTCCCCGCCTGAGCAGCTAGATGATGAGGGGCCGTGACCATACCCTTGCGGGAGCGCGCACTGAAAAGCATCAATCCTCCAGAATTCGCGCACGGGCGAGGCCCGACCGCTCAAGAGCTTCACCGAAAGCAATCAACCGGTCTTCACGCCCCGGGGGTGCGACAATCTGGGCACCGAGCGGCAACCCCTCAACCGCGAGCGGCACTGTAAGAACCGGAAAGCCTGCCACCGTGAGAGGCTGGGTATAAAGACCCAGATTCGCACGTGCCGGCGCGGGCTTGCCGCCGATAGTGAGAAACGGGTTCTCGATAAGCGGTGCCTCACCGATGACGGCTGGCGCGATCAGCAGATCGACCGTCTCGAAGGCTTCATGCATCCGCGCCCTAAACCAGCGGCGTAATTTATGCGCCCTGAATACGCTAGGCGCCGGAACCAGCGCCCCGGCGAGAAGCCGATCCCGCACCGCAGGGTCGTATAGTGCCGCCTGACGGCGCAGCCGGTCGAGATGCAGTGCGCCACCTTCAGATGCGCTGATTACAAAGGCTGCCGCACGCGCTGCCGCGACTTCAGGCAGTGTGATTTCACGCCTAACCTGCAGAGCGCGACACAATTCGTCGAGCGCCGCCTGCATCTCTGGCGAAACGTCGGTGGCGAACCACCCGCCGAGCCGTGCCAGACGCAGCCCATCCGTTTCGACCCGAGCGAGTGTTTCGCCTGCCAGCACTTCCATCGTGACACGCATATCGGCAGCGCTGGCGGTAAACGGCCCGACCGTATCGAGGCTCGCGACGAAAGGGAAAGATCCCTCAGTCGGCAGACGGTTCTGGGTTGCACGCAATCCCCACACGCCGCAGAGCGAGGCCGGAACGCGGATGGAACCATTCGTGTCCGAACCGAGCGAAAGCGGAAAATACCCCGCAGCGACACCGGCAGCCGACCCACCGGAAGAGCCGCCTGCAAGGCGGGTCGTATCGTGCGGGTTGCGCGTCAGCCCGTGATGCGCGTTATCGGTGGCAAAGCCGTAGGCAAATTCGTCCATATTCGTCGTGGCGAGAGGAATCGCTCCGGCTTCGATCAGACGATGCACCAATACCGCATCCTGCCTCGCCGCAGGCTCGTCGGCCAGCACGCGCGACCCCGCATGCGTCACGAGCCCTTCGACATCGAACAGATCCTTGATGCCGAAAGGCACACCGGCCAGTGGCCCAGGATCGCCTCCACTGGCCACGACTTCATCAATGCGTCGGGCCTGAGCCAGTGCCCGGTCAGCGAGCAAACGTGTGACCGCGTTGAACCCCGCATCGCGCGCTGTCACGCGGTTGAGACAGAGCTCGATGACAGAAACTGCCGAGCGTTCCCCTGCCCTGACAGCCCGTGCCAGTTCGGTCGCTCTCATGGATGATACTCGAAAGCGGGCTCCAGCCTCTCAGGCAGGTCGACGGCTTTCACCAGCGCCTCATACTGACCGATAAGCGCGAGATTACGAATAATTTCGGAACGATATTCTACCGGAACATTTAGATCGAGCGCAGCGGCGCGTGCCTCAAGTTGCTCCTCCGGGGTCATGCCTGCTCCTCACCCTGCCGTCCAAGGCTGATCAACTCTTCAGCATCGTAGGCAAGCAGGCTCTCGAGATGCTTCTCGCCATCCTGAACGAAGAGATCGCAAGCAATCGCGCGGGCAAGCCGGTCGACGCCATATCGCATACCGCTGATCGAGGCGCCTGAGAGCCCCATGCTCGGCATGGCTGCAAAAGTGAAGTTATAGATCGCACCCAGCATTGCCGCATCGGGATGCGTCGCGTCGCGGGGCAGGAACTGGCTCTGCGGGCTAAGATAGGGATACGAATCGAGCACCGCGCTCTCCTCTCCCTCCGGCGCAGAAAACCGGTCGCCCCACAAAGCGATATTCGGTGCAAAAGATGCCGTCTCTGGCCGCTTGCCGAAATCGATCACGAAGCCCGTGCCAATGATCAGGAAATCGAACGCCTGCTCGCCATGCGGGGTTTTGACGATCACCGTCTCGCCCTCGCTACGCGCCGCGAGCCAGGGCGTGTCACCATGAAAGCTGAATCCGTCATGACGGCTGCAGCGCCAGAAGGTATCCTGAGGCGGGGGCTGGTTGAGGTCGAAAATCCGGCGCATGAAACGCCAGCGGGTCAGATCCGGCAATGCCGGGAAATGACCGAGGAACCCGGCATTTTCCATCCAGCGATAGGGGTTGATGCGCGGCAGTGTCTTGCGTCGGATGCAGACAGCGACCGATTGCGCCCCGGCTTCAAGCGCCGTCGCCGCATTGTCGAAAGCCGAGGCGCCACCGCCAAGCACCCCGACCCGCTTGCCACGCAACGCCTCGAAATCGATCTCCTGATGCGTGTGGGCGTAGAGATGGGCAGGAACGGCGTCGCGAATGAACTCGGGCACATGCCACGACCCACTACCCTCAATACCTGTAGCCAGAACGATACGACGCGCCCAGACTTTGCTCGTCTCGCCGCCCTGCGCCCTGAAAGTGAGGTGTAGCAACCCGTCCTGCCAGACGACATCGACCAGTTCACGATCATGCTGCACTGGCAGGGCAAGCGTATCACGATACCAGTCGAGATAGGCCTGCCAGTCTTTGCGGTCGATCTTGTCGAGCGAGATCCAGGCCTCCTTGCCGTAACGGGCTTCGAACCACGAGCGCGGGGTCAGGGAAGGAATGCCCAGATCGGGGCCAGTGACATGTTTGGGCGTGCGCAGGGTGATCATGCGGGCAAACGTGACCCATGGGCCGGCCTTGCCGTGCTGCGCGCGCTCGAACACCCTGACGTTATGCACCCCGATGCGCCGCAGGGCGAAGCAGGTGGCCAGCCCCCCCTGCCCGCCACCAATCACCGCGACATCCAGAACCGGCTCGCCATGATGGGTTACAACCGACGAGACCCATGGCCCGGAGGCATAGGCAATTTTTTCGAGATCCTCATGGACCTTTGCCGCGAGGCTTTTGAGCGCGTCGTTCTGCATGTCAGGGCACCCGATAGAAGGGGTTGGGAAGGAGGAAGCCGCGCTCGGCATGCCCACCGGTGAGGTCAGAGGGCTGATCTCCGATATTGGCAATAATGTGATAGCCGTCGTCTTCGATTTTCTGGCGCGCCGCCCGCTTGTAGTCCGAGGCCGAGGGCGTATGGCTGCCATCAGGGCGGAGGATGAGGCCGGCCCAGTTCAGATAGCCAGCAGTCTCTAGATTATGAGCCGTCTCGCCGCGCTCGTGCTCGTAGCGCCCGGTCACGAAAAACACGGCGACACCATGCTGATGTGCCATGGCATACAGCGCCAGCGTGGGAGCGAACGCTGCGGCCGTTGCTCCCTGCTCCCATGCCTCGACACCACAAGGCCCCTTTGGCAGCGCATCGCAGCGGCCTTCACGAAAATAGGCGAACTGGTTGGCTGCCATTTCGGGCCAGTTCGACAAGGACGTTTCGTCGATGTCGAGAACGAGCGCGGGGCGACTCACATGCGGGGCGCGCAGGCGCACCCAATCGGCAGCCTCATTAATGACAGAAGCGAAATCTCGCTCATAGGCGCCGCTGTCATGATAGGCGGTAGCAGCGATGGCAGCATCGCCGACATTCGCCGGCATAGCCCGAGCAGCGGCATAGGGCGTGCCGATACAAAGCATGGCGGCGATAAACGCCCCCCGGCGCGTCGGCAGCCACCGTGCGAAGACGGAACGGCATGGTTGAACTGTCGCGCAACTCACTTGATGACCAACTCCTGCATAACAATCCTTTACGGTCTCGACATTATCTTTGCGTTCCGGGGCGCGGAGCGCAACCTCCCTCTTCGTCGCGCGCAAAAAACGATCGCAGATGGTATACCAAAATTGTCCTGTATTGATGCCGTATTTATTGAATGCAACAGATCTTACGATTAACGTCCATACCATAACAAACTTACGATCTCACATGATTGTAATGTCTATCATCACATCGGTCAGCCAATATTTTCGCAACTACTTGTAAGAAACCCGCTTACAAACTATCTGTAAACGTTGATTTTCTCGAGATCAGGAGTTTGTTTTGGGTGTTCCGCGCGAAATAGCAGTCGTCACCATATTGGCGGCGGCGCAGAAAATCTTTTCTGAACACGGTTTCAGTGGAGCCAGCATCGCTGCGGTAGCGCGAGAGGCAGGCATCCCGAAAGCCAATATCCATTACTACTTCTCTACCAAGGAAATACTTTACCAGGAGGTCCTCCACGGCACCGTTCAGGAGTGGCTGGGCGATTGCGAGACATGGCTTCGCCCCGATTCATCCGCCGACACCGCGCTGCGGGGCTATGTGGCATCCAAACTCGCCTTTTCCCGTACCAATCCCAACGCGTCGCGACTTTTCGCTCACGAGATCCTGGGCGGAGCGCGTCATCTCGGCGGCTATCTCTCAACCACGCTGCCGGAGGCGATCCACCCCTTCAAGGAGACCTTCGAGACATGGATGGCCCGTGAAGAAATACCCAAGGGCGACCCGACGCATTTCCTCTTCTGTCTGTGGGCCATGACGCAATGGTACGCCGATATGCAGCCTCAGGTCACCGCGCTGCTCGGAAAAGAGACACTCGACGAGGGCGATTTCGCCTCGGCCGCTGAGACCATTCTGTCCCTGGTGCTGCGCCGGGTTGGGTAAAGGCCTGTGCCCGGAGAAAAAGCTTCTTACGCAGGCCTGTTGGCCTTCTCTTACCGCCGCGGTTCGTCCGTGAGTCGCGAAGGAATCCTTCAAACAGTTTTCCCAGCCGGGCGCGATATTGACGCTCTGGCTCTATCGCAACCCGAGCCCGCACCGCTCCGGGCACGCGCAGGGCGACACGCGGGGAAGGCACGTGGGAAACGCTTTCCACGCGCGCAATCTCGCTGCGTTCGTCAGCTCCCCGCCGGGCGTCGGGTAAATCCGGGTAGCTTGGTCTTGCATATATGGCGCTACGATCCGGGTGAGCGATGGTGCCGGACAGTTATATGAATTAATGCCCAACAACTCGTTTCGGCGACATATAAGGAACTTCAACGCGTGTAGCTCACGCTATCGTAGCATCCCGACGGCCTCTCCCCCGGTTGTCGGTTTGCACCTGTGCGATATGCTCCGGCTCGCATCGCGGCTGCGCTGCGTGACATCATCAATACGCTTCAGGCGCCAAGGCCAGGTATTTCCCGCCTGGAAATCATGAAAAGAGAATCGAAGAAGGATCGCGATATGACGGATCAGGATCACCTTCTCATGGGCAACAGCGCCATCGACTCAGACGCGTTGTGGCATGACATCATGGAGACAGCGCATTTTGGCGCCACCGAAAGAGGCGGGATCTGTCGTCTTGCCCTAAGCGAGGAAGACCGTGAAGTCAGAAGATGGTTTTCTGACGCAGCCGCGGCTCTGGGGGCGACGGTAACGGCGGATGACATGGGAAACCAGTTTGCCCGTTTCGAGGGTGCCGAACCGGGTCTTGCACCCATCGCCATAGGCAGCCATCTCGACACCCAGCCTACCGGTGGAAAGTTCGACGGTATTATCGGGGTTCTGGGCGGCATCGCTGTGCTGCGCGCCTTGAAGGAAACCGGGCGCCGCCTGCGCCATCCTGTCGAGATCGTCAACTGGACGAATGAGGAAGGCGCACGCTTCGCCCCGGCGATGCTGAGCTCAGGTGTATTCGCGAAAATCTTCACGCCTGATTTTGCGAAAAGCCGCACCGACGCAAAGGGCACGCGGTTCAATGACGCGCTCACTGCCATCGAAGCTGCAGGAAGTGAGTCCTGTGGTGCCCATCCCCTCGCTGCCTATCTCGAACTCCATATCGAACAAGGCCCTGTTCTCGAGGCCGAGCACTGCACGATCGGTGTTGTGACAGGCGTTCAGGGCATGCGCTGGTATGAGGTGACAGTGACGGGGCGCGACTCCCATGCTGGCACCACACCCATGACCATGCGCGCCGATGCGCTTCAGGCCGCCTCGCGTCTCATGGCCAGCGTGCAGGAAATTGCCCTGAACCGCCCTCCCCACGCCGTGGGGACCGTTGGCATGGTCACGGTCATGCCGAACAGCCGCAATACCATTCCCGGTGAAGTCATTTTCAGCGTCGATCTGCGCGACCCCAATGACGATGTGGTGGTCGCCATGGAAAACAGCTTTCGAGACCGCGCTGGCGCACTGTCACGGGAATACGGCGTCAGTATCGGGATTCGTGAAATCTGGGATTCGCCGGCCGTTCATTTCGACCAACGCCTTGTCGACGCGGTGTCTTTCGCAGCCCGCAGCCAGCACCTGCCCTCACGCGAAATCACGTCCGGCGCGGGGCATGATGCCGCCTATCTTGCGCGGATCGTGCCGACCACAATGATTTTCGTGCCTTGCGCGGGCGGCATCAGCCATAATGAAAGCGAGTCCGCCACTAAAGAAGACATCGCCTCAGGCGCCAATGTTCTGCTTCAGACACTCCTCATTGCCGACCGCCAGCTCGATCCGGCACCGAGATCAGACGGCGGCTGAGCCACGCCTGCAGAAAACCACGATCAGAAACGCGATCAACGCCAGCGCGGTGCCACTCATGGAGACCGCGCTATAGCCCAGGCCGTGGGAGAGCACGGCCCCGCCAAGCCAGGCGCCTAGCGCGTTGCCGAGATTGAACGCGCCGATATTGACCGATGAGGCAAGCGCCGGCGCTTCTCGCGCTGCCTGCATAGTGCGCATCTGCAAGGCGGGCATGATCGCGAAAGACGCGGCACTCCAGACCAGAATGCCGCTAATAGCGCCATAAGGCGACACGGCCAGTATCGGATAGACCAGCATGATCGCCCCCAGAACGGGCAACGTGGTCAGAAGCGCGAAACGCGTGGAGCGATCGGCAAGGCGCCCGCCCAGCGCCGCACCGATGCTGAATCCTACCCCGATGGTCATGAGTGCCAGCGTCACGAGCGCGTCGCTGGCATGGGTAAGGCTGTGCAGGAATGGCGCGATATAGGTGTAAAGCACGAACATGATCCCGGCGCCGAGCGTCGTGACTGTGAGCGCCAGGAGTACTTCCCCGCCCATAAGAACCCGCAATTCGCCGAAAATATCCGGCTTTGGTGAACTGCCCCTCGGGGGCAAGGCAAGGCTCAGGGCCAGCACAGCCAGCGCGCCCAGAAGAGCCGTCACCAGAAACGCGCTTCGCCACCCCATCGTATCGCCCAGCCAGGTCGCGGCGGGCACGCCGAAGATGTTGGCAATCGTCAGCCCCAGAAACATCGATGCTACGGCAGAGGCGCGTTTTTCAGGAGCGACGACGCTCGATGCCTCAACGGCACCGAGACCGAAAAAGGCCCCATGAGACAGGCTCGTCACCACACGCCAGAACATGAGTAGCGCGTAGCTGTGACTCAGCCCTGCCCCGAGATTGCCGAGAATATAGAGCCCCATCAATCCGATCAGCGCCGCCTTGCGCGACATGGCGCCCAGCAGAAGCGTCATGATCGGCGCACCGATCATGACGCCGAACGCATAGGCACTCACCAGCCCCCCGGCTTTCGGCACGCTGACATGAAGATCCTGCGCGATAACGGGCAGTAGCCCCATCGGGGTGAATTCGGTGGTACCGATCGCGAAAGCGCCGACAGCCAGTGACAATAATGCGGTACGCGGCGATGCCATCATGCCTCCAGAATATTTAAAGCTCACGCAACTTCTTCTTACTTTGCAGATCGTGCCGGTCATGCGACGGTTTTGTCGAGATATCTCACAACAGGAGCCGGAAAGAAGGCCATGAACTCCCACAACGCCGACAGCAATCTCGACGCCCTATGGCTTCCTTTTACGGCCAATCGCCAGTTCCGTGACGCCCCTCGCATGCTCGTCTCTGCAAAAGGCATGTATTATCGCGATGATAAAGGGCGTGAAGTGCTCGATGGTTGCGCCGGGCTATGGTGCGTCAATGCCGGTCACGGCCAGCCACGCATTGTCGAGGCCGTGCAGAAAGCCGTCGCAACCCTCGATTTCGCCCCGGCTTTCCAGATGGGCCACCCCCTCGCCTTTCAGGCAGCCGATCGTATTGCCCGCCTTGCCCCCAACCCGCTGAACCATGTGTTCTTCTGCAATTCGGGCTCGGAGGCTGGCGATACCGCGCTGAAAATTGCCATCGCCTATCATCGTCTGCGCGGCGAAGGTACCCGTACCCGGTTGATCGGTCGTGAACGCGCCTATCATGGCGTCGGCTTCGGCGGCATCTCGGTGGGGGGTATTTCGGGCAATCGCAAGCTCTATGGTTCGCTGTTGACCGGCGTCGACCACCTGCCCCACACGCTCGACCTGCGTCGTAACGCCTTTTCGCGTGGCTTGCCGGAACACGGCGCCGAACTGGCCGATGACCTGGAGCGCATCGTCGCGTTGCATGACGCGTCGAATATTGCCGCCGTCATCGTCGAGCCTATGGCCGGATCAACCGGCGTTCTGCCCGCGCCGAAGGGCTATCTCAAGCGCCTGCGCGAGATCTGCACCAGGCATGGGATCGTGCTGATTTTCGATGAGGTGATTACCGGTTTCGGTCGTCTCGGCGCGTCTTTCGCCGCCGAGAAATATGGCGTCGTGCCCGATATCATGACAGTCGCGAAGGGCATCACGAACGGTACCATTCCGATGGGCGCCAATATCGTGTCCGACGAGATTTTCGACGCCTTCATGCAAGGGCCGCGCGAGGCAATCGACCTGCCGCATGGCTACACCTACACGGCGCATCCCATTGCCTGCGCCGCAGCCATTGCAACGCTCGACACCTATGCCGAAGAGCATCTCTTCGAGCGCGCAGCGGCGCTTTCTCCCTATTTCGAAGAGGCGGCCCATTCACTGCGCGACGCGCCGCATGTGGTCGATATCCGCAATGAAGGTCTCGTGGCGGGTATCGAGCTGGCACCGCGAAACGCCAAGACCACACGTGCCTTTGAAGTCTTCGAGCGCGCGTTCCATGACGGGCTTCTGCTGCGCTACACGGGCGATATTCTCGCCATCTCGCCGCCGCTGATTATCGAGAAGAACGAGATCGACCGGATTTTCGAGACCATCCGTCGCATCCTCAAGACCATCGACTGAAGCGTCTTACCCGTCCCTCAGGGCTGCCAGCACTGAGGGACGGGATCGAACCGAGCCATTACGGTCATGATGGGCTCTGCGCATTTGACGCCAGGCCTTCGGCCCACAGCAAGGCTCTGCGCACGCCTGAACCGCGAAGTCGGACCAGCCACTTTCGCACTCCGGGAGCCGTCTAGCCTGAAAAAATCAGGTCAGAGCTGAAAGTCGTTCAAGCCTTTGCGCGGCAGGCTCCACGGATCATCCCGCCTTGGCGGCAGGTGCCTTGACTTCAGGTGTCTTCATGACGGCGTGACACGCATGATCCTGCAATTCCTCGCCAGAGGCGCGATCGCTTCCCTGCGCCACATCGTCAAGCAGGACGTAGCCAGACCGCAGAGGGGCAACCACGAGGGTGTGGTCTCCCATTTCCGTCTCAGGATGCTGAAGCGACGACGCCAGAACGAGGAACGGCGAGGGATCGAGTGAGGTGAGGTAGCGCGCCCGGTATCGATGACCATCGAGAGCCTCGGGCAGCATGGTCCAGTTGAGACCGATGCGCGTTGCATCACGATCCAGCGTCTCTCTTATCTCGGGCGCAAGACAATCCAGATGGATATGCAACTGGTTCTGAGAACGCCCTTTCGCTGAGTTGATCGCCAGAGAAAGCATCGTTTCGGGAATGGGCGTGCCGTAGGAGACGCCGACCCGGTTGCGATAGGACCAGGCTTCGGCAAAATAATTGGGCTGGCTGGCTTGCAACAAAGCCGCGCTTTCCATCCCGGTCACCTTGTCGGTCGGGATCAGAAGATACTGTCCGCGTCCTTCAATGGAATGCAGCAACGCAATATGACGCGACGCATCGTATATGGTGCAGGGCTTCGTACCCTGCGCGCATTTCTGATTCACGATCTTCCACAAGACATCAGGGTCATGATCCTTGTGAACGACGGTCGCAGCCAGGGGGTGAGACGCGCCCCCGGTCAGAAGCCCATAAAGCAGCGTCAGGCCTGACGCGATACGAGCGCTCAGCATGTGCGTGTCTGGGCCGAAAGTGTCATGCTCTGGGCAAGACGATCGAGCCTGCGCTTCACTCCCCCTCCGGCAGCGAAGCTGCTTTGCGCATCATGACTCAACCAGAGTGTGCCGTCCTCGATCGCGAGCGCCGTGTTCTTGAGCAAGGCAGCCGTGCCACCACAAATCGTATAGGCAAGACGCAGCGCGAAACCGAGTTGTACGGCGCGGTCGCAGTCATCCGGCGCAAGCAGGCGACGCGAAACTTCCATCAGCGGATCGGTCGGATCGGCCTCATAACGCACGGCCAGCGTCATGGCGACAAAGGCTCGAGCCTGATGATCGAAGCCCACGCCGTGCATACGCATCACACGCAGATAGGTCTGCGCTGCCCGATATTCCGGGTGATCAAAAGAGCCGATATCCGACATACGGCACGCCATGTCGCGCAGCGACGTTTCTGACGGCGTTTCATGCTGAAAGAGGGGTGCCGTCCAGCGCACCAGATCGCCCGGAAGCTCCATGCTGCGGCTGAGACGCTGCGAGGCCTCGTCAGCCAGAGCACGACAGGGATCGAGCGAGGCCACGGCCTGCCCCACCTTGCGCATATACCAGCCCTCACGCAGACCATCGACGCTGAACACGATCTGCGAAGGCTGCACGATACGCATCAGACGGCGCAGAACCGTCGCCGAAAAAGGCACGTCATCCAAACGCTTGCGCGGGAAGCCCGGCATTTTCTCCAGCATTTTGCGCGGCGTATCGATGAGCCATGTTACCATCTCGCGGGCCTCATCGGCGCCGAGCGTGTAGAGATGGACGATATTGAGCGGATAATGGGTACGGGCAATCTGCAATCGCGCCAGAGCGCGAAACGCGCCGCCAACAAGATAGAGAGGCTTGCCCTTGAGCGCAGGCAGCCAGTCCACATCGTCTAGATCGGCCTCCACCACTTCACGTGCCCGCTTGAGGTCGCCGCCCGAGCGATCGGAGAGACGAATAACGCCAAGCGGCTTGGTGCAGGCCTCATGGTGACGGCCATTGGCAACGCGGATCAGTTCGAGCGAACCGCCACCGATATCGGCCACGACGCCATCGGCATCGGGAAGACCGCAAAGCACGCCCGTTGCAGCGTAATCGGCTTCTTCCTCGCCCGACAGGATGCGTATCGGCACATCGGGCATGCATTCATGCAAGGTCTCGACAAATTCGTGACCATTGCTAGCGTCGCGTACCGCCGCCGTTGCCAGCACCTCGAAAGGATGGGCGTCCATCGCGCGCGCAATGGCGTTGAAGCGGCTCATGACATCGCGTGACAGGCGCAGACCGTCTTCGTTCAGCCGGCCGGTCTGCTCCAGTCCGCGCCCAAGGCGCAGGGTCGCCTTCTCGTTGAAGATCGGAATAGGGTTGCGGGTGACACCTTCGAATACAACCAGTCGAACCGAATTCGACCCGAGATCGACAATAGCTGCGCGATGATGGCCTTGGGGCGCGTCAGAACCGGTCACTCTCTACCCTCTTTCTCAATCTTCGCGGATGCGCTCGGGCCG
Source organism: Asaia sp. BMEF1 (assembly GCF_051628905.1). Lineage (GTDB taxonomy): Bacteria > Pseudomonadota > Alphaproteobacteria > Acetobacterales > Acetobacteraceae > Asaia. The sequence goes on from NZ_CP157575.1 coordinate 666,148, forward strand.
CTCGCGTCGGCCCGCATCCTTGTCCTGCGGTTTCTCCCTTGCTGCCGAGCCACGCCCGGAGAGCGAAGGATTGTGCATGAAATAGTCATGCGCCGAGAAGGGATTAGCCCCCGGAGCCACGCGGTGCCAATCCCCTCTTGAGGAAAGCACCCAGCTTTGAAGCGTGTCACGCAGATCCATGGTCATGATCTGACCCAGGATCTGGGCATGCACCGTCGGATTGGAGATCGGCACCATGGCTTCGACGCGCCGATCCATGTTTCGGCCCATCCAGTCAGCCGAGGAAATGAACACTTTCGCCTTGTGCGAAGGCATACGATGTCCGTTTCCGAAGACGAAAATCCGCGCGTGTTCCAGAAAACGCCCGACGATGGAGCGTATCTCGATATTTTCCGACAGACCCGGCACGCCCGGACGCAGGCAGCAGATACCACGCACGATTGCCAGGATTTTGACCCCGGCACGCGACGCCCTGTAGAGCGCGTCGATCAGGGACGGATCGACAAGGCTGTTCATTTTCAGCCAGATTTTTGCCGGGCGGCCCGCCTTGGCGTGTTCGATCTCTCCGTCGATCAAATCCATCAGCGTGTCCCGCAATGTGATGGGCGCAAACGTCAGAGCTTCCATGTCTACCGGGGTGGCATAGCCGGTCATGTAATTGAAGAGTTTAGCCGAGTCGCTCGCAAGCTGGGGGTCGCAGGTGAAAAAAGAGAGGTCGGTGTAGATGCGCGCGGTGATGGGATGGTAATTGCCCGTGCCGAAATGCGCATAAGAGCGCAGCCCCCCGGCCTCACGCCGAACCACAAGGCTCAGCTTGGCATGGGTCTTGAGATGGGTGAAGCCGAACACCACCTGCACCCCGGCGGATTCAAGCGAGCGCGCCAGCCGGATATTGGCTTCTTCATCGAAGCGCGCGCGCAATTCGACCATCGCGGTGACGGATTTACCGAGTTCAGCCGCCTCGATCAGGGCGCGCACGATCGGGCTGTCACGGGAGGTGCGATACAGCGTCTGCTTGATGGCCACGACATTAGGGTCGAGCGCGGCCTGTTTGAGAAACTGCACCACCACATCGAAGCTCTCGAAGGGATGATGCACCACGATATCCTTGGCGCGGATGGCGGCGAAGCAATCGCCGTCGTAGTCACGGATGCGCTCGGGGAAACGGGGGGTGTAGGGTTTGAACAGCAGATCGGGACGATCGGAAACGATCATCTGCTTGAGATCGACCACACCGATGATATCGGGCTGGATAACCACGTCATCCTTGGCGACATCCAGTTCCTCGGCAAATTCCCGGCCCATCCCCTCCGGGATGGAGGCGTCGAGCGCGAGATGGATGCCGACGCCACGGCGACGCTGCTTGAGTGCTGTCTCGTAAGACAGAACGAGATCTTCCGCCTCGTCCTCGAATTCTACGTCCGAGTCACGGATAATGCGTAGCACGCCGCCTTCTGCGATCTCCATACCCGGGAAAAGCCGCGTGATATGAAGACGGATCACATCCTCGAGCAGCACGAAGCGCACATCGGGACGAATATCCGGCTCTTCCTTATGCGGCGCTGGCAGGCGAATAAAGCGATCGATCTGCTGCGGCAAAAGAATAAGCGCGTCCATGGAAAAACCGGGAACGGACGGGTCGTTCAGCCTGAGGGCCAGCGCCATTCCCAGATTGGGAATGAACGGCATGGGATGAGACGGATCGATCGCAAGCGGCGTCAGAACAGGGTAGATCTCGTCTTCGAATTTCGCGGCAATGCTCTCGCGCTCCGCCTCGGTCAACTCGTCACGGGTGCACAGACGCAGACCGGCCTGGGCCAGCTCGCCACGCAAAAGGCGCCAGATTCGCTGCTGGGCGGCAAAGAGTTTGGCAGCGCTTCGGCGCACGCTGGTCAATTGACGCGCAGGTGTCAGCCCGTCGGCAGAGGGAACGACAAGCCCCTCACGCACCTGCCCGACCAGCCCGGCAACACGCACCGAATAGAATTCATCCAGATTGCTCGCGCTGATCGACAGAAAGCGCAGTCGCTCAAGCAAAGGATGGCGGCTGTTTTCCGCTTCCTCAATCACGCGCTGGTTGAAATCGAGCCAAGAAAGCTCACGATTGATGAAGCGCGCGGGCGAGGTCACGATCCCCGGATCGGGGATACGCGCTACGGCCCTCGCCGTCCGGGCTGGGCTTGAACGCCTGTTTCGGGCAGTTCGGGGTGCCTTGACCGGGGCAGCCTTAGACTCTTTTTCCGAAGACGACGTCACGCGATGCGTTCCCTGTTTCTATCCGCAAGAGGGGCACAGCATCGGCGCAGGACAGGCTGTACGTCAAACCCCTTAACCCAATCGTCATAAAGACGGTGTCAGCAGAACGGTTCTTCCTCGCCCTCATCGAGCAGGCCTGAAAGCACTTCTCTGGCCAGTGCACGGGTGAGCGGTCTGCCATGGGCGAGACCGGCACTATCGAGACGCTCCACCGCCGCCACAATAGCGTCGCCCGTGCGCGGCAAATGGCGCAGAAGCCAGTCGAGAATCGCTTTCGAGACAATCATCTGACGCTCAGCAATCAGCCGCAACAACAGGGCAAAACGCAGCGAATCCTCAGGCGAGGCAACCGGCACGATCGTCACTGCCCGCAACCGGCTCGCCAGATCGGGCAGGATGATGGCCTGACGCATTGGCGAAACACGCGAGGCCATCAGCAACGTGATGCGATGTTCACGAGCCAGATTGAGGAGATGCAGCAGGGCGCGCTCCGAAGTCACCCTATCGACTGAATCGAGCGCGAGAGCGTTGGGCGGCGTCTCGGCAAGGGCCCCAATTTCGGCTCTATCGAGACTGGCTGCATCCAACACCCGTGCCCCACGTCGCGCAGCCCAGATATGCAGCAGATGGGTCTTGCCGCAGCTATCAGCCCCGCAAAGCAGAAGCCGCCTATCCGGCCAGCCCGTCTGGTTCAGCCAGAGCCGCGCCTGAGCGTTGGACGCTGCCGGGACGAAATGGCGCGCGGCGACGCTCGCTGGCGGACGAAGCGCCAGAGCGAGCTGCCTGACTGCATTCGCAGGCGCCAAACCGTCATTTCCCGCCTCTTTGTCCATCCAATAGCCGTTCCGGTCCTTTCCGAGCCGGGTCGGCTCCAGTAGTAAGGGCGGATAGTAACGCAACCGGCCAGGTTTTTCGAGCGAGGCGACAGCATGACCGACCCAATCTCTCCTTCTGCGAGCTATCGCGAGTCCGGTGTCGACATCGAGGCCGGTGACGCGTTGGTCGAAGCAATCAAGCCCGCCGCGAAATCGACCGACCGACCCGGCACCATGGGCGGGCTCGGCGGCTTCGGCGCGCTATTCGACCTCAAGGCTGCCGGGTTCAACGACCCCATTCTGGTGAGCTGCACCGATGGCGTGGGAACCAAGCTGATGGTGGCCATCGAGAGTGGCCAGCATGACACGGTCGGCATCGATCTCGTGGCCATGTGCGTCAACGATCTAGTGGTGCAGGGCGCACAGCCGCTCTTCTTCCTCGATTATCTTGCTACCGGCAAGCTGGCTGTCGAAGACGCCGCCCGCGTCGTGCGTGGCATCGCCCAGGCCTGTCGCGATACGGATTGCGCGCTGGTTGGCGGCGAGACGGCTGAAATGCCCGGTATGTACGGCCCCGGCCATTACGACCTCGCCGGGTTCAGCGTCGGGGCGGCAGAGCGCACGGCGCTTCTGCCTTCAGGCATTGCCGAAGGCGATACGCTGATTGCCCTGCCGTCTTCGGGCGTGCATTCCAATGGCTATTCGCTCGTGCGCAGCATCAAGGCCATGAGCGGCCTCGACTGGAACAGCGAAGCCCCGTTCGAGCCCGGCAGCACGCTGGCCGAAGCCCTGCTTCGCCCAACCGCGCTCTATGTCCGTACGGTCATGGCGCTGCACAAGGCGGGTCTGCTGCATGGCTGCGCCCATATCACCGGCGGCGGTCTGCCCGGCAATCTGCCGCGCGTGCTGCCCGAGGGGCTCGGCGTGCAGATCGAGGCCGATAGCTGGCCTGTGCCACCCGTTTTCCGCTGGCTCGCCCAGACCGGCAATGTGGCGCATGACGAAATGCTCAAGGTCTTCAACTGCGGTATCGGCATGGTGCTGGTCACGCCCGAGCCGAACAAGGTGCTGGCACTGCTCGAAGAGCGGGGGGAAAAGGGCTATCGCATTGGCGAAATCACGGCGAACGGCCCGCGCTATGCCCTCGACGGCAAGGTCGATTTCTCTCGATGAAGAAAACGCCCATCGCCATTCTCATTAGCGGGCGTGGCAGCAACATGAATGCGCTGATAGAGGCTTGCGCGCGGCCGGATTATCCGGCGCGCATTGCCCTCGTTCTCAGCAACAACCCGGATGCGCCCGGTCTCGAAACGGCGCGCGCGGCCGGGCTTGATGCCATGGCCATCGACCACCGCCTTTTCCCGAAAGATCGCGACGGACACGAAAAGGCTATCGACAAGGCCCTGACGGATGCGGGCGTAGAGGCGATCTGCCTCGCGGGCTATATGCGTGTGCTCACCCCCTATCTGGTAGGGCGCTGGCAGGGGAGGATGCTGAATATTCATCCAAGCCTGCTTCCGGCGTATCCGGGTCTGGACACACATGCCCGCGCACTCGCTGCGGGCGATCGCGAACATGGATGCACTGTGCATCTGGTCACCGATGGGGTCGATGAGGGGCCGGTCCTGGCACAGGCGAAAGTCAGGGTGCTCGTAAACGACACGGAGCAAAGCCTCTCTGCCCGCGTGCTCGAGCAGGAGCATCTGCTCTACCCGGCGGCTCTCGCCACGTTTCTAAGCAGACAATAGAAAGTAAGCCCGGTTTTTGGACCGGGCTTTTTTTTGCGCGCCGGCAGATAGTCTCCTCAGGCCAGCCAATAGCGTGACGCCAGAACGCAGGTGAGCGTGACCATATCGAGAGCCAGAAAAAGTCCTAGCGCCAGCATCGCCATCTGATGAACGCGCAAGGAAGAAGATACCCGGCACGCAACCGCCAGCTTCGGAAAAACGAGAGCAAGAAACGGTGCAATGGGGAGAAAGTAACGTCCCTGTACGCCATCGATCACCGGCGCACCAACCGGGGTCCAGATCACATAGATCGAGAAAAATACGCCACCGGTGGCCAAGGCCATAGAAATGACCGTCAGCGCCACAACAGGTCTAGCCTGGCGCAGCTCTCTTTCCCTTATAGCCGGATAGCCACTGAAAGCCAGCGCCGCCCCAATGACGCCAGCAATCAGATTATAGAACCAACTAGGGAAAAGAGTATCGAGCCATCCCAGAACGCCTAGGAATTCATGAATATTGTGACCAATATTTTGCCGCAAGGTATGATAGGCCAGAGCCGGAAGCAACTGAGGGTGTGTCAGAACCCAGTGAACCTGACCGCTATCCGACACGCCTGACCCATCCCTGAAAACGATTTTTGCCGGATCCAATCCGAATTTCTGCCAGCAGAGAAATGCCGCGATGCTCGAAATCAGCGGCAAGGCGCCCAACCAGGCGCGAGCAGGTCGAGCGAATCCTAATGGGATAAGACTGCACAAAAGAAGTGGCGGCTTACTTACCGTCAATACCGAGAAGAGGATGGCGATGACGACCCACAGGTGCGTCGAGCCCAATTTCCTCTCGTCCAGACGCGTCAAGAGCGCGGCGGTCAGGACAGAGAGGCCGATGATTACGCCGTCCTGAGAGCAGGATGCGCCCAACGCCATCACCATGGGCAGGCTCGAAATCACCCCAAGATACAGCGTGCCACGACGCGCTATCGCGATACCCAACGTACAGAGCAGAACGGTGCAGAGCGCGTTAACCGTGCGAACGGCATAACTCGTCTGGATGATGGTTGCCCGCCCATGTCGGGCGACGAAGCTGGTCGCCGCGCCCGGCAGATAAGCGATAGGGGCGTAGATGACCGTATTGCCGAAGGAGGTCCAGCTTCTCTCGCGCGACCAGTGCCGCTGCGAAAGCGCCAGCAGTTCCGGCATCGGAACTTTGGCTTTGGGATTGAACCGCAGAGAATTGAGCATCTCGGCTTCTGTCGGAAAATTGGCGGGCAAATATCCCCCAGCTTCCTTGGCCCCGTTTTTCAAGCCGACAAAACCGCCCTGAGAAATCTGTACCACTCTCGCCAAATGGTTGCGTTCATCAGGACTCTGACCAGGCGGTGTTAGCAGAACACAAGCCATCGCCATGAGAGAGGCAAAGAAACCATAGACCCAGGCTGGCCGAAGCGCTGGCAAAAACGGCGGGACATCTCTGAAAAGACCTAGCAAAGACAATATCCTGGGTTGCAGAAATGGGAAAAATGAGTGTCCGAAATGAGGTGCGTGAGATACGCCCGCGATCAAAGGCTCGGCGGCGCTTGCAGACCGAGATAGGCTAGCCGCTTGTTCTCCTGACGCCCATGGGCGACGCTATCCAGGATGACACCGCAAACAAGAGACAGTGCTGCCAGTATTTCGAGCCCGGTGGCCAAAACCGCCGAAGGCAGATGCGGCACCGTATGTGTCTCGATGAAGTCAAGCACAGAGCGCAACCCTGCCAGACAGCCAATCGCTGCAAGAGCGCAGGCGATGAGCCCGAAAAACAGAAAAGGCCGTTCCTGCTTGAGAAGATGGACGATCGTACCGAGAATCCTGAACCCGTCACGATAGGTACTCAGTTTCGAGAACGACCCCTCCGGACGCTCGACATAACGGGTCGAGACCTCGCCCATGGACATGTTGAGTTGCAAGGCATGGACCGTGAGTTCGGTTTCGGTTTCAAACCCGGATGAGATCGCTGGGAATGACTTGACGAAACGACGGCTGAACACCCGGTAGCCCGAGAGCATGTCCGACTGACCGCGGCCGAAAAGACTGACGACGAGCCCCGTCAGCACCTTGTTGCCCAGAACATGGCCGGCGCGATAGGCTGCGGCGTGTTCGTGCACTCGCACCCCCATCACCGTGTCATGGGCATTTTCAAGAGCCAGACGTATCATTTTTGGCGCGGCGGCCGCCTCATAGGTGCCATCGCCATCGATCAGGACGTAAAAATCGGCCTCGATATCAGCAAACATTCGCCTGATGACATGGCCCTTGCCTTGCAGCCGCTCACGGCGCGTAATGGCCCCGGCCTCGCGCGCGCGGGCAAAGGTCTGATCCGTCGAATTATTGTCGTAAACATAGAGCGCGGCATCGGGCAGAGCCAATCGCATATCCCGCACGACAGCCCCGATCGTTACTTCTTCATTGTAGCAGGGTATCAGGACGGCCACACGATAGCCGGATAGCGACATTATCGCGTCGGGACATGACTCTCGGTTGATCTGGTCTGCCTGCATCACTCTCTCTATGAAACGATCTGGGTATTGCGCTCCTAGCACCCCGGACTGCCGCAGACCAGATCGGCGCTCCCGGCCTCCTGACCGGAAGCGTTGGTAGTCGAGCAAAGGTCACAAGCCCCCGCCATGGGTTTACCGCGTCACGCTCGCCCCCTTTCGACAGAGCATAGGATCAGGCAGGTTTCATGAACGAACGAAGCCGATCCTGTAGCTCAGGCAGCAATTCCTGCGGGTCCCTCTCCCACAGAGCCGGGCTGATCAACTCGATCGACCAGCTACCCTTGTAGCCGCTGCGACGCACGGCATCGGACCAGGCTGCGAGATCGATTTCCCCTTCTCCCGGCATGCAGGCGCGTAGAACCGTCTCATCCCAAGCCTCGTCACGGCGGGGGCGCCTGCCATCGCAGAAATGCACACCAAAAATCCTACCTTGGTCGAAAGCTGCGACATCCTCAGGGGTCTGACCGGACGCATAGAAATGCCAGAAATCGACTACAACGCCGATATTATCCGCGCCCACCCGCAAGAAGATTTCCTCGGCTTGGGCAAGGCTACGAAACTGCGTAAAAGCGGGCAGCTCGATCATGTAGCGAATACCGCAATCCCTCCCGATCGCAGCAATAGCCCCGATATTTCGCGCCATGATCTCCATGATCTGCTCCTGCGGCAGATGGTCGATGCCATTGCGGGGAAGGACCATGACTGTTTTCGCTCCAAGAGCCTGCGCCTCTTCGGTAATCTTGCGGGCCTCGATCATGAGCTGACCGAACTGCTCGGCTTCATGCCGCTCGATATGATCGAGCGCACTGACATAGCCAACACGCAGACCGGCATCCTCGATCATACGACAGAGCGTCTGGGTCGAACCGCCGCAGGCCAGGAAGCGGGCAAGTTTAGGATAGAATATCTCAAGCTCATCGAACCCGGCCTCTCGCGCCAGGCGGATATCCGTAGCCAGATTGCTGTGAAAACTCGAAATTCCGTGCAACGCGGTAGCCATGGGTCTGACCCCTTTTCAGAAAAGAGCGGAAATACGGGAGCATGCGTCAACACGCCGGATGCCCCGACACCGATCCTGACTTCGATCAGCCCCTCCCCCCATGCCGGATTTGATGCAAAACCATCGGATTAGGCATACGCTTTCCGAACCCGCCTCGTAGGTTGAAAAGGTTACATACCTGTCATCTTCGAGGTGCGCCCATGCGGTTGTCCAATTATCCACCCCCTTCCCCTGTCACGAAGGACGTTCCTGGCGGGCCGTGCCCTGCGTCGAGCGCGAACGCCATCGCTCTTCTGAAAAACGTCGGAAAGGGAGATTTCTCATGAGCCGCGTGCGCGACCTGGTCGGGGTCTCTTCCGAGCGCCATGACGTCTTGTATGTTCTGCGTGTTTGCGCTGTCGCCGCTCTGGGCGGCATTCTGTTCGGCTACGACACCTCGGTCATTTCCGGCGCAATAGGTCCTATACGCGCGCATTTTCATCTGAGCGACGCTGCAACCGGCTGGGCGGTTTCGAGCGTCATTCTCGGCTGCATCGCCGGCGCCTTTGCCTCTGGGTGGCTAGCCCATACACTCGGCAGACGCATGGCACTTTTCATTTGCGCCATCCTTTTCTCGGTGCAGTCGCTAGGCGCTGCTCTCGCACCAGATTTCATGCAATTCGTGCTTTATCGCATCCTTGGTGGGCTTGCCGTGGGGATCGCCTCTGCCGTCTCCCCCATGTACATGTCGGAGGTCTCCCCCAAGGACATGCGCGGCCGCGCACTTTCGATGGAGCAATTCGCCATCGTTCTGGGGGCCCTTCTGGTCTATATCGTCAACTACCTGATCGCAGCCCGCGCCGGCACTGCATGGCTTGAGGAAATGGGCTGGCGCTGGATGCTCGGTTCGGAAATCGTGCCCTGCGTGATTTTCTGCGCGACGATCTTCCTTATTCCGGAATCTCCGCGCTGGCAGATGATCAAGGGCCGTGAGGATCACGCATTCAAGACCCTGGCACGCATTTCGAACGAGGCCCATGCCCAGTCTCTGATGAGTGAAATACGCGCCTCGATCGTTCATCACGGGGCCGCCGGTCGCTCTCTTTTCGGCGCCCTTCGTGACAGACGGGCACGTTGGCTCATTTTCATTGGCGCCATGATCGCCGGGTTGCAGCAATTCACGGGTATCAACATCGTCGTCTACTATGCTCCCATGCTCCTGAGCGCCTCGAGTGGCAGCCTGCAGAACGCCCTTTTCCAGACGATCTGGATCGGCGTCGCCAATCTCGCAGGAGGCATGATCGGCGCCTGGATCGTTGACCGTAAAGGCCGTAGACCCCTGATACTCTGGGGATCGCTGGGAATGACCCTCGGCCTCCTGGTCTCCTCGGTCGCCCTCTACACGCAGGATACCGGCCTGCTCGCGCTGTTCGGACTGCTGCTTTACATGCTGATGTTCGGTCTCTCCTGGGGGCCAGTCGCGTGGATACTTGTCTCCGAGATCTTTCCCAACAAGCTGCGTTCGGTCGGAATGAGTCTGGCGGTCGCCTCGAACTGGCTCATGAATTTCGTGGTGGCACAAAGTTTTCCAATGCTGGCAGGCAATGCAGCGCTCAACGGCGCTTTCCACGGTGCCTTCTCGATGTGGCTGTTTGCCGCGCTCTGCCTCGGATCGATGTTGTTCGTTCTGCGCTTCGTGCCAGAAACACGGGGGGTTTCTCTCGAAAAAATCGAGGAGACGATTCTTGCCGGCCGTCCTGGCCGCGCCAGCACGGATAGCCCCTTATCGGTCAAGCCTCGCGAGTCTGGCCCTCTCTCTCAAGGCTGAGCCTGCCCTCCTCCCGCAGGCGGAATCCAGCAACCGCCTGTGGTGTGGGCAGGAAGAGCTTCGGCAGAGGCCACGAAGCGAATGACTGGCGATACCGCCTTCTGTTCGACCGCGTCGGCCCGATGATATGCCTGACCATTGAAAGCCGCACAGGATCACGCGTCGTATCCCACCCGCCATAGCGAATGCCGCCGGTGAGGCATCGGCCGAGATAGCGGCGCAGACTCGTCAACGTCGTCACATCCAGCAGTATCGCGCCTGTAGCCCGCGCGAGGCGTTGCTCAAGGCAGGACGAATAATTGCCGTCCATGACCCATGACGGCGCCTCGATAGCCATCGAGTGATCGTGATGGAAATCAGCCTCGGGCCTCATCCTGTCGAAGCTCCCGAATTCGTGACGCAGAAGATCGAGATGCACGACCGGGAGGCTCCTAAGCCTTCCTATGAAAACCGAGAGCGTCGATTTTCCGCTATTGCTCGGCCCCATGACAATCACACGTGGACCGAGCGCTTCGAGCGACACCTCGCTGTCTCGCCCCATGATTACCCTCCTCTGCACCCCGAAAACCACGCCTCGAAACAATTCGCCGCAACCGGCAGCCTGTCAGGGTGCGACAGGCCACCTTGCATGGCAGAAGATAACGATCGCAAAAGAAACCACACAAAGGGGTAAGACATGCATCGACCGCATGACCAGGGCATGAAGCTGGAGGAATGGTGCCTTCTGCTGGTACTCGCCTTGCTCTGGGGTGGCTCTTTCTTCTTTTTCAAGATTCTGGTTTCAGCCGTGCCGCCATTCACGGTTGTGCTGGGCCGCGTAGGGCTTGCGGCGCTGGCACTCAATCTGTTTCTGCTTTTCAGGCGCGATGTTCTGGTGCTGGACCGCTCTGCCTGGCCGAGGCTGCTTCTGTTGGGAACGCTCAACAATGTCATCCCCTTCTCCGCCATTGCCTTCGGCGAAACGCGCATACCGAGCGGCGTGGCCGCCATCCTGAACGCCACCACCCCGGTCTTCACCATCATGGTTGCGCATTTTTTCACCCATGACGAGAAACTGCGCTGGAGCAAGATCATCGGCATCCTGATGGGTTTCTTTGGTGTGGGTGTCCTGATCGGCCCGGCCCTGTTCGGCGGGCGCGCGCAGCAATCGCTTATGGGGGAACTAGCCTGTCTTTCGGCCGCATTGAGCTATGGATTTGGCGGCGTCTATGGCCGAAAATTCAAGGGGCTACCGCCACTCAAACTCGCGACAGGACAACTTACCGCCAGCACGGCGCTTGTGCTCCCTTTCTCGCTCGTCATCGATCATCCATGGAGCTTGGCCTTCCCGTCAGTCACCATCTGGAGCGCTTTCGCGGGGATTGCCTTTCTGAGCACGGCCCTCGCCTTCATTCTCTATTTCAGGCTTCTCGCTACGGCGGGCGCCACCAATCTCTCTCTGGTGACCTTCCTTCTACCGATCATGGCGCTTCTGCTCGGCACGGTGTTTCTGGGCGAAACGATACGCTGGTACGCGATAGCCGGGCTGGTTCTGATCGGCTCGGGGCTTGCCGCGATAGATGGACGTCCTTGGCGAAGGGCCAGAGCCCTGCTGAACTCGGGCCCAACCGGTTCAAAACCTTGAAACCCGGAACCGCTGAGGCCCGTGGACGTCGTTCGACCTTAACGATTTGCGAGTTTAACAGACAAGAGCGCCACATGATCGGGAGATTTCCGCGCAAGAAAAAGAGTGCGCCCGGGTTCAACCCAGCGCATATCACCGTCGAGATAAGGATCTGCTGAGCCAGCGCACAACATTCCGATCTCGGATACCGCATCGACTTCCGAAACAATAATTTTGTCGAATAGCGCCGAAGCCACATCCCGAACTGACGCAACAACTTCAGACGGGGCTGACCGATAGCGGAAAGTCACTTGATGAACGTCGGGAAGGAGAATGTAGCAGCATTCGTCTCCGGACATGCCAAGCTTTTCAAGCGAGCGGCCATCTTCAGTCAGAACGGTAATATCCGGATCGGTGATCTCGATCTGTTTCTGCGGAGCCTGCTCGTACCTGCGCGGAAACGGGACGACCCTGTTCTGGCTCGGCCCGGTAAAATGCCCCGATGCTGACGCTGCACTATTTGGTGACCACACCATATCAAATACACTCTTCCATTATTACTGGTCTACTGGATACTCCGCAATTTTTATCACTGTTTTTCCTTCGGTTCTGCTTACCCGGGATGAAAAACATATAAAATTTCATGACACGCTCATCCCGAGCGTTAATATCTAGTGCCATCTGTCGAATATGACGAAAATTATCGTCAACATGTTAATGACAGTACAGTGACCGAAAGTTCTCTTCGAGACCGGGCAACAAAAAAGGCGGCGCGAAGCCACCTTTCCTGTTGCTTGTCACGGGGCATCATTCCGGGGAGGTGATAAATCTCGGGGCGGAAAGTCCGTGCTATTTAAAGCCACGCCCGTGTTACGCGAACGAAACACGGGCCTGAATAGAAAGTATCTTACGCGCAGATTTCGGTCTCGGCGAAGAAGAAGGCGATTTCGTTCTTGGCGTTCTCGAGGCTGTCCGAACCGTGCACGGAGTTGGCTTCGATGCTCTCCGCGTAGAGCTTGCGCACGGTGCCGTCTGCTGCCTGGGCAGGGTTGGTGGCGCCCATGACTTCACGATGGCGGGCAACGGCGTTTTCGCCCTGGAGAACCTGCACGACAACCGGCTCGGCCAGCATCGAGGAGACGAGGCTGCCGTAGAAGGGGCGTTCGGCGTGAACGGCATAAAAGGCCTTGGCCTGATCTTCCGTCAGCTTGATGCGCTTCTGCGCGACGATACGCAGACCGGCGTCTTCGAACACGGCATTGATCTTGCCGGTCAGGTTGCGACGGGTTGCGTCAGGCTTGATGATCGAAAGGGTACGTTCCAGGGCCATTGCGGCATCTCCTGCACAAAAAAGGGAAGCGGTGAACGCCCCTCCCCTAGAGCAAAACAACACTTCCTGATAGTCCGCATGGCATCAAAACGCGTCCATCCTGCCGGGGAATTTGCAGTGAGCCTTCTGACCATCACCGATCTGACCCTGCGCATTGCCGGGCGCGTCCTTCTCGACAACGCCTCTCTGAGCGTCGATCCGGGTCGAAAGATCGGCCTGGTGGGGCGAAACGGCGTTGGCAAATCGACACTGCTTGCCGCCATTGCCGGCGATCTGCACCCCGATGGCGGCACGATCGTCCTGTCGAACCGAGCCAGTATGGGCCGGGTCAAGCAGGAAACGCCAGAAGGCGAGGCCTCCCTCATCGAGACGGTGCTGGCAGGCGATCTGGAACGCGCCCAGCTCCTGCACGATTCCGAGACAGCATCCGACCCGACGCGCCTCGCCGATATCCACGAGCGCCTGCTCGTAATCGACGCCCATACTGCGCCCGCACGCGCCGCGAGTATTCTCTCCGGGCTCGGCTTCGACCATGAGGCGCAGCAACGCCCTGTCTCGTCTTTCTCGGGCGGATGGCGCATGCGCGTTGCCCTCGCCACGGCGCTTTTTCTCAGCCCCGACCTGCTTCTCCTCGACGAGCCGACCAACCATCTCGACATCGAAGCGACGATCTGGCTCGAAAACTGGCTCAAGGCCTTTTCTGGCGCAGCCATCGTGGTCAGCCACGACCGCTCGCTTCTCGACAGCGTGGTCGATTCCATAGCGCATCTCGACAAGGGCAAGATCAATCTGACGCCGGGCGGTTATGACGAGTTCATCCGCATACGGACCGAGCAGGCCTTGCAACAAAACCGCGCCGCCGAGCGCCTTGCCGCCCAGCGGGCACATATGCAGTCTTTCGTCGATCGCTTCCGGGCCAAGGCGACCAAGGCGCGTCAGGCTCAGGCGCGCCTGAAGGCCCTCGCCCGCCTTCCTCAGATCGACTCAGTCGTCGAGGACAGTCCGACACGATTCTCCTTCCCGGAACCTGCCCCCCTCCCGCCACCAATGCTCAGCCTCGACAAGGTAACGGTCGGCTACGACGGACGCGCCGTGCTCTCCAATCTCTCCTGCCGCCTCGATCTCGATGATCGCATCGCGCTGCTGGGCCAGAACGGCAAGGGCAAGTCGACTTTCGCCAAACTTCTGGCGGGGCGACTGGAGCCGATTGCGGGCTCGATGCAACACTCATCGCGGCTGCGCATCGGCTATTTTGCCCAGCATCAGGGCGACGAACTCGTTCTGACCGAAACGCCGATCGATCATATGAGCCGCGCCATGCCCGACGCGACGCCAGTCGCCGTGCGCGCGCAGCTCGACCGCTTCGGCCTGGATGCTGGCAAGGCAGAATCGCGCGTGGGTGATCTCTCAGGCGGCGAAAAAGCCCGCTTGCTTCTGGCGCTTGCAACCAGAAACGCGCCCCACCTTCTGCTGCTCGATGAACCGACCAACCATCTCGACCTGGATGCACGCGACGCCCTCATCAGGGCGTTGTGCGATTTCGAAGGCGCCGTCGTGCTGATCAGCCATGATTCGCATCTCGTAGAATCCGTGGCCGATCGTCTCTGGCTGGTCGATGATGGAACGATCACCCCCTTCGATGAGGATATGGACGGCTATCGCAGCTGGCTGATCGAGCGCGCCAGAAAAGCCGCCAGTGAAACGCGCCTCGAAAGCGGCGCCGATAACAGCGGCCGTCGGGACCAGCGTCGCGATCGCGCCGAACTGCGTCGCGCCTTGGCGCCCCTGCGAAAGGAGGCGAAAGCTGCCGAGCATCTCATGGAGCAGCTGAGCAAAGAGCGCGCAAAAATAGAGACGCGCCTCGCAGACCCGTCTCTTTATGAAAAAAGCGATGCCAGCGAGATAACGAAACTGAACACGCGACTGGCCGCGTTGAGCGCTGAGGAACAGGCGGCAGAGGAACGCTGGCTGAACGCAGAGGCAGAGATAGAGCAGGCGAACCAGAGCTAGGCGTTTTCGTTATGGCCAGTACCGATTATCGAGAACGGGAAAAGATGTCCGAACATCATTCTGACGACGCCCCGACCGCAGGGCGCGAATTGCTACAGATATTCAAAATTCTGCGTTTCACTCTCATCGTCACGATCGTCATTCTGGCGCTATGGCTTCTTGGCGATGTGCTGATGGTTGTGTTCGCAGCGACCCTGTTTGCCGTCATCCTGCATGGGCTGGCGCGCATCCTGCGCGACAAGGCACGCGTTCCCTACCAGCTCGCGGTTGGGTTGGTGGCATTGATCATCCTGATCGCCATCGGGGCTCTGTTCTATTTCAGCGGTCCGCAGATCAGCGACCAATTCGTCAAGCTGAAGCAGGCACTGATCACGCAGTATAGTCAACTACGTAGCCAGATGGGCACCAGCACCTGGGGACAATTCGCGCTCGACCATCTGCCGAAATCCCTCGGAGGAAACGAGCAGGGCAGTGGAGCCTCTCTCGGGGCAGGCCTCGCCAATTCGGTGACCGGTATTCTGAGCAGCGCATTCGGCCTGCTCGGTACGATTGCGGTCATCCTGATCGCCGGGCTCTATTTCGCATTGTCGCCCGCCATTTATGTCGACGGTCTTCTGCGCCTCGTTCCCGAGAGCCATCGCCCGACCGCACGCAAACTCGTCCTCACCGCAGGCACCACGCTATGGTCATGGACCATCGGGCAGGCCTTCGACATGCTGGCGGTCGGTCTGGCTTCGGGCATCGGCCTCGGATTTCTGGGCGTGCCTCTGGCTATGGCGCTGGGCGTCGTGGCCGGGCTCTGCAACTTCATCCCCTATATTGGTGCCATTCTCGGCGCGATACCGGCTGTTCTTATCGCTCTCTCGCAGGGAACGCGCACAGGGCTGATGGTGGCAGGGCTCTACTGCGTCATCCAGTTTCTCGAAGGCAATGTGCTGGCTCCGCTCATTCAGCGGCACGCTGTACACATGCCCCCTGCTCTCGCCATTCTGGCTCAGACCGTATTCGGCACTATCCTCGGTGTGCCTGGGCTTATCCTTGCGTCTCCCCTCACAGCTGCGCTTCTGGCGATAGGCGATACGGCTACGGCACCACTTGAGGAGAAAATGCGTACCGGAGAGACCATGGGTGACTCGCCTTTGTCTCACGATGGTGCTGACTGAGTTCTTTACTCTTTACCCCTTACTGCACTTGACCGCGGTTTTGTTACCGCGTGCCCAGTGCGTGGAGCCGTAAACCAGCACATTCCATTTTGAACAACTCCTTCCGTCGTTTCACCTCGCGAGCCGGTATTCCTGCGAGGAGAGGCGATCTCAGCACCGGGATATTCTGCTCCACGGTCCTGTTCTGCCGCCCGACTGGCTAAGCACAGGACCCTTGCTCGAGATTCAACTGGATACTCACTGAGCGCTGAAACATTCCCGCGCGCACCTGAACCCGGCTCCCTGACACTCCATTCTTCCCCGTTTTCAGAGCATCGCTTCCGACGGTAACGGTGCGTCTCATTTTTCTCTTGCTCCTGACACTGTGTCAGCATCGCATTCTACATGCGGCACAAATGCAGGGGGTTTGATGACACGCGACAGATCGATCGGGGAGATGGCGGCTCAATGCGGGCTCTCGGCACGCAGCCTGCGTCATCTCGAAGAGAAGGGCCTGATATGCCCGAAGCGGAGCGAAGCCGGTCGTCGCGTTTACGGCGCGCAGGAAGTCGGACTTATTACGCGCGTTCTGTTGCTGCGTCAGACCGGTTACCGCCTGTCCGAAATATCATCAGCCATGCTGCACCCCTCCCTGGATGCCCGGAGCCTGGTCGAAACCCAGATCCTGCATCTGAGCGCCAAACAGAGACAGGTCACGCTCATGCTGCGACGTCTGCATGAAACACTGACCCTGCTCGAAACACACGAAGCGCCGGATGTGGATGGGCTTTGTTCCCTTATCAGAGAGGCACAGAACATTATGTCGCAGAATGATCTCAAGACAGTCGCAAAGCAGTATTTCACGGAAGAAGAGTGGGAACGCTGGCAGGAAGTGGGCAACAAGCTGTTTCCGGGCGAGGCCCGCACCCGGTACGAGCAAGAATGGTCAACGCTCCTCGACCGCATCGAAAAAGCCATTGCATCAGATGTTGCACCCGGTTCACCCGAAGCCGTTCTACTCACGCAGGAATGGATGACCCTGCAGCAGCCCATGGTCGAGGCACTCGGCAAGGAACATTGGAACAAGGCCGCCAGAATGTATGGCGATATGGCGCAATGGGAGACCGAGACCGCCAGGGCGCCATTCAGCCAGGAAGTCTACCGCTTCATTTCAGAGACCGCCCGTCTCACCCGTGGAAGCTGAGCGAAAAGGGGGGCAGGTTTGCCCTACCCCCCTTTTTTCCATTTCTCGCTGTTCCCGCGTTGCGCGTAGAAGAGACGGCGCAAGGGGGCAAAATGTGCCTCAGGGCACGTCCGTCTTCCGGAAACCTTGCCCGTCTATCAGATGATGGAGAAGGGCCCAGTCTTCGTCGCTGAAACTCTGCACCTTGAGACGGGCTTGAGAATTGACGCGTGTTATAGCTGTATTGTTCCAGTCAGCACCGCTGATTCCGGTCCAGAGCGCCAGTTCGAACGCCCCGCCATCCGGGTTACGACCTCTGATCACAACATCGCCCGTCGAAGGTGCGGGAGATGTGAGCGGCGCCCAATGGCTCTTATGGCCCTTGAGCCACTGATTGAGCTGCCTTGTCTCGTCCGCGTTCAGCACGCGAGTTTGCCCGGTCTGCTCGATTGTGAGCGTCACATCGCTCACTGTCTCGAATTTGAGCGGCCGCAGCGACGGTAGAGCGAAAGCCCATATGATCGCGACCGTCGCAAGCACGAGAGTGACAAATCCGACAACGAAAAGTGTTTCCTTTCTCACTCGCCGCGCTCCAGAGAGAAAAAACCCTGAACGGCAGCGATGATCCGTGCCACCTCGTCATCAGTCAGTTCAGGATGCAGCGGCAGGGCCAGAATACGCGCGCCCAGCCCTTCGGAAACCGGCAGCGTGACCGTCTCGTCATGATGCTCTGCGTAGGCGGGCTGCTCATGAAGCGGCTTCGGGTAATAGACCACGCTGGGAATGCCCTCGTCACCGAGATGGGCCTGAAGCGCGTTACGTATTTCCGCGTCGGGAAGCAAAATCGAATAGATTGCCCACGCGCTTCGTGACCCGGCCACACGTTGAGGAGTCGTGACCAGACCGGACAGAGCTGCATCATAACGACACGCTATGGTCTCACGCCGCTCCAGCTCCTCTTCGAAACGATCGAGCTTGGCAAGCAGGATGGCTGCCTGAAGCGTGTCGAGACGGCCATTCAGCCCGATACGCAGTACTTCATAGCGCGTACGCCCCTCGCCATGGCTGCGCAGCGAGCGATAAAGCGCCGCACGTTCGGCATCGTCGGTCAGTATCGCCCCGCCATCGCCATAGGCACCCAACGGCTTGGATGGAAAGAAAGATAGCGTCGTCGCCAGAGCCTCACGCCCCAGCTTGCGACCATCAAGCGAGGCACCGAAAGCCTGGGCGCAATCGGCCATGAGAATCAGATCCTGCTCGGCGGCGATGCGCCGCAGGGCTTCCCACGAGGCGGGCTGGCCAAAAAGATCGACGCCGATGATCACGCGCGGCTCAAGCTCTTCCTGCGCGCGGATGGACGCGATACGCGCAGCGAGATTGCCTGGGTCGATCTGAAAGGTTGCGGGATCGACGTCGACAAACACAGGCGTCGCCCCGAGCAGGAGCACGACTTCTGCCGTGGCGGTATAGGTGAAGGCTGGCAGAAACACCGCGTCGCCCGGCCCGATCTCTTCTGCCATGAGTACCATCAGCAACGCGTCGGTACCCGATGAGACGCTGATTGCATGGGCGGCGCCGCTATAGGCACAAAGCCGCGACTCAAGTTCCTGAACTTCAGGCCCCATCACGAATTTGCAATGGGACAGGACGGTATCGATGCGCTCGCGCAAGGGCGCGCCCAGTCGGGCCTGCTGTCTCGGCAGATCGAGAAATTGGATGGGGGCTTTTTCGCTCATTGCACCTTGTTTCCATCTTCAGCCACCGAAGGCGACCCTCATATGGCGCTGGACTATGCCACAGACCCGTCATTTTTCGAAGGCGACGCATCGCCGCTGTTTTCAGTCGTACCTGCCTGCAGGCGACGTACTTCACCCAGAGGATTATGCGCGAATTCGGGCACCAGCTCTTGCATGACGCCCAGCGCCTGTTCGACCTCATCGCGATGACTGACCCGCTCCAGTTCCTGAAGCAGGGCGGCGGCTGCGTTAAGATCGACAATCCGAGGCGTGGCCATCTTGAGCCCGGGCGCATCGGTCGGCACAGGCGCCTCACGCCCGTGAAACAGCTCTTCGTACAGTTTTTCGCCAGGGCGCAGTCCGGTGAAACGGATCGCCACGTCCTCATCGGGCTTGAGGCCCGCGAGACGGATCATCTGTCGCGCCAAATCCAGAATGCGCACGGGCTCGCCCATGTCGAGGACGAAAATGCCGCCCTGCTGCAAGCGCATATCCGTCTCGTCGGTCTGGTTACGCAAGGCCGTGCCACGTACGCTGGCCTGCAACACAAGCCCAACGGCTTCAGGCACCGTCATGAAATACCGCGTCATGCCGGGATGCGTCACCGTCAACGGGCCGCCCTGCTCGAGTTGACGCCGGAACAAGGGAACCACAGAGCCGGTCGACCCCAGGACGTTACCGAAGCGCACAGTGACGCAGCGGAAGCTCGATCCTCTCGCCTCGGCGGCCACGGCAAGCGCCTGACAATAGATTTCCGCGCAGCGCTTGGAGGCGCCCATGATGCTCGACGGATTGACCGCCTTGTCGCTCGAGATGAGCACCATGGCCGAGGCGGCATGGCGTATGGCCGCATCGGCCACGATGCGCGTGCCGATCACGTTGGTCAGCACGCCCTCGCAGGGATTGGCCTCGACGATAGGCACATGTTTCAGCGCGGCTGCATGAAAGACCAAAGCGGGTTTATGTGTCGCAAAAATCTCATCGACACGCTGCGCATCACGTATATTGGCCACGATCACCTGACGCGGCACCAAGGGGTAACGCTCGGATAATTCGAGATCGATCTGCCAGAGCGCAAATTCGCCATGGTCGAGCAAGAGCAACTGACTGGGGCCGAATTGGGCGACCTGACGAACCAGCTCTGACCCTATCGTGCCGCCTGCTCCGGTAACCAGTACCACCTGCCCCTGAATAAGACGCGCCATGCCCTCCCGGTCGAGCGGCACTTCGGGGCGGTTCAGAAGGTCTTCCAGAGCGATAGGCCGCATCTGGATTTCCTCGGCAGGTGTCAGGCTGGTGAGCGACGGCGCGCGCTGGACGGCAATGCCATGGGCCTGACCCGCATCAAGGACGACGGAGAGCTGCGAACCGCGCCACTCGGGATCGGTGACGATCACGCTATCCGGCAGGGAGTCGCCCTGGCTCATGCGTGCGAGTACGGCCGACAGATCGTTGGCAACACCCAGTATCGGCACGCCATGCAGACGACGACCCTGTTGCCCGGGTGATCTCGTGACCAGACCGAGCACATCGTAATGCCTGTCCGAAGCGCGTTCGAGCGCACGCAGGAACAGATCGGCGCTCAGATCCGACCCGGCCAGGAGCACCCGTATTTTTTGCCCCTGCGCCTGCTGCCGCACTGTGCCATAGACTCGGGTCAGGAGACGTCCCCCTCCAAGCCCTACGAGCAGAACGAGGGCGTAGATGAGGGGAAAAGTCGGAGACGGAAGCGGAAACCCCGTCAGAAAAATCATGAGCGAGAAGAGTGCTGCACCCGCGACCGACGCAGCGGCAATGCCCCTCAGATCGGCAACTCCCGAAAAGCGCCAGTATTGCTGCGGGATACGAAAGGGGAGCCCGCTCACAATCAGGGTGATGGCCCCGCCCATGATGAACCAGAGCGGATGCAACAGCCCGTCATGAGGGGCCGCCAGAAAGCGCGCCACCGGCGCCGCCAGCCCTGAAATCAGGCCATCGGCGAGGACATTGACAGCGATACGCCCGGTCGGTCGGTGGCGTCTCGCCACGGATTGAGGCACGGGAGCTGGACTATGAGGATGTTGCTTCGCGTTCACGCGACACTTATAGCCCCAAAATCGTTTCCCCGGCGATGGGCTCTCACCACGCTTTTATACTGCTCGTGAAAAAAATGCGGATCTGAAGATGATACCCCTGATCATTTGTTGTCTCAGCGCTGCTGGCATCAGCGTCGCCCTCATCTTTCACATGATCCGCGTCGGGGTGATGGACGTGCCGGGCCACCGCAGTTCACACACCCGTCCCACCCCGAAAGGCGGCGGTATTGGCATCGTCGTCGGCTTTCTTCTCGTCTTTCCGATCAGCCAGCTCTGGACGCAGGGAGATCTGCCAGGGATTTCCCTGCTCCTGCCCCTCCTCGCCATTGCGCTGCTGGCGCTTTTCTCCTGGCTCGACGACATCCACTCCTATCGGGCGTCTTTGAAACTGGGTGTTCAGGGTATCGCCGCGCTCATGGTGCTGACTGGCATGGCTTTCGGCGGCCAAGCCTTGCCGGACGTCTCGCTGCCGCTCCTCGCCTGCCTGCTCGGAATCGACTTCTGCTGGCTCGTCTATGTCACCAACGCGCTCAATTTCATCGATGGCATCAACGGTCTGGCATCGGGCAGCATGGCGCTCAGCGCCTTGATCATGGCGTGGCTCTTCGAACAAGCGGGGCAGGCCGGGCTGACGCATGCTGCGCTGATATTGACCGCCTGCCTCATTGCCTTTCTGCCATTCAACTTCCCGAAAGCGCGCATCTTCATGGGGGATGTAGGCAGTCAGGGCGCGGGGCTGGCACTGTCTTGGTTCGGGCTTGAGGCCGCACTCGCAACATCCCATCCTCTCATCATGCCCTTTCTGCTCTGCGGCATTCTGTTCGACGTTGCTTTCACGCTGATGCGACGCGCGATCGCTGGCGACGCTCTGGCGCAGGCTCATCGCAGCCATCTTTACCAACTGGCGACACGCGCCGGTATGTCCCCGGTTCTGGTGACGCTGATCTATTGGCTGTTCGTGATATGGGGCGGTTTCGTCTGTGTGCAGCCCCTGCCACTTGGGGCAAGACTGGCTCTGCTTCTCACGCCACAGATTCTCTGGATGGCGCTGGTCACCTCCCGCGCGCGCAATGCTGCGCTGGGCAAGTGGTAAGGGCCATCTCAGCCGGGCTTGAGACGTTCGAATATCAGAATCGGTTCACCTAAATAGGTTGATCGTGCAAAGAGGCTGAAGCCGTGACGTGCTGCCACGCCGAGAGAGGCCCTGTTTTGCGGGTCGATGATACAGACAGACCGCTTGTGTCCCTTCTCACGATCGAGCCACGAACAGGCTGCGGCCACAGCCTCCTGCCCATATCCTTGGCCGTGGCACCATGACGCAAGAACCCACCCGGCTTCGGGAAAGCCATCGAGTGTTGGCTCGATGCCGCGGATATTTTCACCAAAACCGACCGTTCCGACGAAGCGACCCGATTGCCGCTCGCGCACGATCCAGAAGCCGAAACCGAGAATATCCCAAAAGCCGCGATAGCGTATCAACCGCTCCCAGCTATCGGAGCGGGTCGCGGGCAAACGCGTCGTATACCGCGTTACAACAGGATCAGCGCGCATGGTCGCGAAATCGTCGAAATCTCCCAACGCCGGAAGCGCCAGAGTCAGACGCTCTGTTTCGATCTCTCGCGCATCGCTCATGATACTTCACCTGTTACGGCCTCGGGGTCTTCCCGCCTGCCGGTGGGTCAGAAAGCGACAAGCCCTCTCGAGACAAAAAAAGCCGCCCCCTCTCGGGAAGCGGCCTTTCGGTCTTCAGCCCCGCCAGAGTCCTTCAACAAGAAGGGCTCTGGCGGAAGCCATGGCTTCGCAATCAGCCAGCGATACGGCGCACATTCATGCGTTCGACCGAGCTGCGCGCAGTCTTGGCAGCAGGCTTCGTCGTGCCCGAGGCTTCGCTCATCAGCGAGCGCATTTCGCGCAGGAAAGCCGAGCCCTTGAGCGTGCGCTGCACCAGAACCGAGCGGCGATCCAGCGGATCGACCTTGCGACGGGCGAGGTCCAGTTCACCGAGGCGGTCGAGGGCACGCGTGATGGCGGGTTTGGAAACATTGAGTTCCTGAGCAAGGCCGCGAACTGTGTGCGCCCCGTCCTGCAGATAGCAGGTCAGAAACACACCAAGCTGACGCGCCGAGAGATCAGGGCCATCCTTGCGCACGAGCGAAACGATCGTGTCGCGAAGAAGGTTCAGCATCTGGTCATTCTGTGCCTGGGCCATCGAAAAAACTCCTGAATGCGTCGCGCAGTGGGCGCGGCTGAAATGGTCTTACCCGTCGCCCAAGTAAGCCACCCCGGATTTGCCAGCAGACATTTCCGGGACGCCACGCCTTGGGTGCGTGTCCTATCGGCGCTTGCTCTAGGAATGGGGCGGGTTACGTCCCGATCAGCGTTGCATTCCTACAACATGCGCCAAACGATACGCAGTCATATAGGTTCGTTTTGGTAATCGGTTTAGTATCTTTTTGTTGAAACTCAGGGACTAAGCTCACGACAACCCTGCCTTTTCATTAATCATTCGTAATGTCGCCTCCACCAAGGCGCGAAGTGCAAGTGTTTCTCCACCCTCCGGGCGACCGGGAATTGAGCTGTCATTCCACGCATAAGTGTCGATATGTGCCCATTTTACAGTGGGTTCTACGAAGTGCTGTAAAAACAGAGCGGCGGTTATGGCGCCCGCCATCGGCTTGTCGGTGACATTGCCAAGATGGGCATTTTTGCGGCAGAGCCATGCGTCGTAGCCATGCCAGAGTGGCAATTGCCACATGGCATCGCCCAGCTCCGCCCCCGCACTCAAGAATATTTGAGCCCATTCAGGGTTGTTACAGAAAAGGGCGGGTAGATCCGGGCCCAGCGCCACACGGGCCGCGCCTGTCAGAGTCGCGGCATCGAGCACCCATTCGGGCTGCTGTTCACAGGCCTCTGTAAGCAGGTCGCTCAAAACCAGACGCCCCTCGGCATCGGTATTGCCGACTTCGACCGTCAGTCCGGCGCGGGTCGTGAGTATATCGCCGGGGCGCATCGCATGGCCCGAAATGCTGTTTTCGACGCAGCCGAGGCGAAGTTCGAGGCGGATCGGAAGATCCTGCGCCATGATCACATGCGCCAGAGCCAGCATCAGCGCCGCGCCGCCCATGTCCTTCTTCATCCGCAGCATGCCGCTCGCGGGTTTGATGTCATAGCCGCCCGTATCGAAGCAGACCCCCTTGCCCACGAGCGAGAGCAACGGCGCATCGAGCGGCGCCTTGCTGCCGCGCCACTGAGCCTTTACCACCTGGGCAGGCCGGTCGGACCCCGCCCCCACAGCCGAGAGGCAGGGATAGGCCATTGTCAACGCCTCACCCGTAATGATCTCGCACACTGCGCCCTGAGCCGAAACCACCGCCGCCGCTTCCTCGGCGAGTTCTTCCGGGCCGAGCAGATTGGCAGGCTGGTTGATCAGATCGCGCCCGAGCCAGGTAGCCTGAGCCAGCGGCAGCACGGCGCGCGCATCGTCGGTCAGGACGAGGCGTGTCGGAAAAGCCACGTCGTGCCCTACGGCGAACCGATAAGCCCCCATACAAAAGCCGAGTGTCGCATCCTGCTCGATATCGGGGCAGAGCATGCGCACTGGCTCAGAAGAGGCAATCTGCCATTCCCCTGCGGGGAGCCCCGTCGCAAGCGCCCCGAATCGTGCAGCGTCACGCCTGGTGGCATCTATGACAAAAACAGCCTTCGCGACGCCTTCGCCGCCCGGCACGAGATAAAGCCTGCCGCATTGCGGCTGTCCTGCCATTTCGAGCAGGGCAGCGGCCTGAGGCCCGAGCAGACCGGTCAGATCCTGATCCGGCAGGACGATATGGACGGTTCTCGCCTTATCGGCTTTCTGCACCAGACAGAATTGTTCAGGATTGCGCATTCACATCGCCCTTTCGCCGTCATTCATATTCCCCGAGCGGGGGTATTCGAGCTGTGCCAGCCACAGGGGCGTCTTGCAATTCCGGCGCTCATGCACAAGCATCAGAGCATGAAGACCCAGCACCATGTCATGCCTCGCAGGGTTCGCGCCGTGCTCGGACCCACCAATACCGGCAAGACCCATTACGCGCTGGAACGGCTTCTGGCCCATGAATCGGGAATTATCGGCTTTCCGCTTCGCCTGCTCGCCCGCGAGAACTACGAACGCATGGTGCGGCTGAAGGGCGCGCGCTTCGTTGCCCTGATTACCGGCGAGGAAAAAATCGTCCCGCCGGATGCCAGATGGTTCTCCTGCACGACTGAGGCCATGCCGCTCACGCGCAAGGTCGAGTTCTTAGCGGTCGATGAGATCCAGCTCAGCAGCGACCCGGATCGGGGGCACGTCTTTACCGACAGGCTTCTCAACGCGCGCGGCAATGTCGAGACGTTGTTTCTCGGCGCCGAGACGATACGCCCCTTGTTGCAACGTCTCGTACCCGGCATCGAGATCGATACGCGGCCACGTCTGTCGAGCCTCGTTCATACCGGACATACCAAGCTCTCCCGCCTGCCTGCGCGCTCCGCCATCGTCGCCTTCTCGGCGGCGGAGGTCTATGCCATTGCCGAGATCATTCGCCGACGACGCGGCGGCTGTGCGCTCATCATGGGCCAGCTCTCCCCGCGCACACGCAATGCACAGGTCGAGCTCTACCAGAACAAGGATGTCGATTATCTGGTGGCGACAGACGCCATTGGCATGGGTCTCAATATGGACGTCAACCATGTTGCCCTCGCCTCTCTGACCAAGTTCGACGGTGCCTCGCTGCGCCCGCTGACAGCGCAGGAATGCGCCCAGATCGCGGGACGCGCCGGGCGCGGCATGAAAGATGGGACGTTTGGCACGACCGCAGAGGCACGCCCCATGTCGGAGGCACTGGGTGACGCCATAGAGGCGCATCGCTTCGACCCGATCGAGCGGATAAGCTGGCGCAACGCAGCACTCGATCTTACGTCGCCTGATGCCCTGCTGGCGAGCCTGAATGCCGCCCCACCCCGACGCGGTCTGGTTGCCGGCCGCCCGGCTTCCGACGTGCTTACACTTGAAACCCTGTCGGGAGAACGCGACATACGCGATGCTGCACGCGGCAGAAAGGCGACCGCCCTTCTGTGGGAGGTCTGCCAGATCCCCGATTTCCGCAAACTGGGCGATGACTCCCATGTGCGGCTCTGCCACCGCCTGTTCATGCATCTTCTGAATGACGGGGGCATTCCTGCCCAGTGGTTCGAGACGCATATCGCCGGCTTCTCCAGGCTCGAGGGCGATATCGACACGTTGATGCATCGACTGACCGGTATTCGCGTCTGTGCCTATGTC
This sequence comes from Asaia sp. BMEF1, assembly GCF_051628905.1. Classification (GTDB taxonomy): domain Bacteria; phylum Pseudomonadota; class Alphaproteobacteria; order Acetobacterales; family Acetobacteraceae; genus Asaia. Next base: position 692,670 of record NZ_CP157575.1, read on the forward strand.
GCTGCCCGTAGCGAGTGGAGTGATCGCGCCCTGCACTGGCAGGAGCGCACAAGAGAGGTCGAAGACCTGCTCTCCGATGCCCTGCATGAGCGCCTAACCGCCCGCTTCGTGGACCGAAGGGCCACGTCCCTCCTCCGCCGCCTCGACAATGATGGCTCCAGAGAGTTGCTGTCAGCCGTCACCACGGACGGACAGGTTATCGTCGAGGGCCATGCAGTCGGAACGATAGAAGGCTTCACGCTCAAGCCAGATCGGGAGGACGCCCTCCCCGAGAAAAAACTCATGCTCCGTGCGGGGCGCCGGGCGCTGCTGCACGAAATTCCACGACGCGTTCAGGCCCTGACTGTCTCTGACGACAGCGATTTCGCGCTCGATAGCCATACTGGCACTCTTTCATGGCAGGGCGTCGTCATCGCGCGCCTTGCAAGAGGGACAGCATTGCTGAGCCCGGGCACTCAGATACTCGGCGGGGAATTTTCCGACACGAAACAGCGCGATCTGGTTCAGGAGCGCCTTCAGGCGTTCGTTCGAGCAACGCTGAGGAAGGCTCTGGCACCGCTTTACGCTCTTGCCGCAACGCCTCACCCGTCCTCCGGGCTACGCGGCCTCACCCATCGTCTGATGGAATATGGCGGGGTGGCCCCCCTGCTGCCCGCGGAGCCCAGCAGTCACGGCCAGCAGGCGCTCAGCCATTTTCGCCGTCTGGGTATTTTTTTCTGCCCGTTCGGCGTGTTCATGCCCTTGCTACTCAAGCCGGGGCCGATGGCCTTACGGGCTCTGCTGCTGAGCTTGTGGCATGGGACGGCGCGTCCTGAGTTCAACGCCAGTCAGATTACGCTGGAGGCGCCGCGCAATGTCGTGCTCGCACCTTTAGGCTGGGTCGATGTCGGGGCTTTGTGGCTTCGCCTAGACCGCGTGGAAAAACTTCTAGCAGATCTTCACCGCCTGGCGCGCTCTGCCCCCCGCCCGCTACCCGACGACTTCGCGTCCCGCCATGGACTAGGTAAGAACCAGATCGGCGACATGCTGGTTGCCCTCGGCATACGGCTTCGGTTGCCTGCCCCACTTCCCGCCGATCAGTTTGGGCCGCCCGCCCCGCTCATGCTGCTAGCCGCCGTAAGGCGATCTGACCGTGGAAAGCGCAAGGACCGAGACCGCATAAAGACCTCGGGCATCGTGAAAGACAGCCCCTTCGCCGCTTTGGCTGGGCTGTCGCTCCGGCCGAGGCAACCCTGATGACAGCGCAGGACTACGAACGTCTCGATCTCTGGCTCTGGCACGCGCGCGTATGCCGCCACAGGCAGGATTGCGCAGCGCTTATCGAAAAGGGCGCAGTCCGTATCAACCGACAGGTTACCAGAAAGCCGCACAGCAAGATACGCGTAGGCGATGTGCTGGGTCTCCCCGGCCATCCGCGACCCGAAGTGCGTATCTGGCGCGTCGTGGCGCTGGCCTCACGTCGCGGCTCAGCCTCGGAAGCCGCGCTGCTCTATGAGGTCATTACCGAAAATCAGGGCGAGAGCTGAACTTTACGGGCGTTCTGGCAAACATATGCTTGCCAGAACGGGAAACTTCCGCCTATCTGCGGCATCCCTTTTTGGAAATTCCCTTACGGGGTCACTTGCGCCTCTTGGGATACTCTTGGGCCGTCTGGCCCCAGCTTTACGATCGGAGACACCAATGGCCTATGTGGTCACCGAAAACTGCATACGCTGCAAATACACGGATTGCGTCGAGGTCTGTCCGGTCGATTGCTTCTATGCTGGCGAAAATTTTCTCGTGATCAACCCGGACGAGTGCATCGATTGCGGCGTCTGTGAACCGGAATGCCCGGCAGAAGCGATTTTTCCCGATAGCGACGACCGCGCCACGCCGTGGCTTGAGGTCAACAGCAAATACGCTGCGGTCTGGCCAAACATTACACGCAAGATCGACTCAATGCCCGATGCGGATGAGTGGAAAGACAAGCCGGGCAAAGATGCCATGCTGTCGCCGGAACCGCATAAGGACTGAGACCGGTCCCGATCCCTGAGGGGGCGGCGCCACAAGGATCAAATTCATTTGTGCTGCGCGCCGTAAAAAAAGCCCGGAGGGAAATCCCTCCGGGCTTTTTTGTTACCGGCACTGACCGTGATCCCGAGCGCCCCCAATTTAGGGAGAGGCCGGAAAAGCGGGCATATCAGCGCGACATCATGTTCATGCTGACGTCGTGGATAATGAAGATCGTTCCACCGACGATAATCAGAACGCAAATGGCCGCGAAGGCAAATGCCGTGTTGTTCCAGGACTGGCTCGAGCTGCCATTCATGTGCAGGAAGTAGATCAGATGAACGAAGATCTGAACTACCGCCAGACCGGCAATAACACCGAAGGTCATGCCAGGCGTCATGAGGTGCATCTCGACAATCGCGAAAGCCGCGATCGTCAGGATGGCCGCAATTACGAAGCCGATGATGTACGAGGCGAAGCTGCCGTGAGACTCGCCTTCGTGTTGATGGGTCGATGCTTGGCTCATCAGATCACACTCAACAGATAAACGAAGGTGAACACGCAGATCCAGACGATATCCAGGAAGTGCCAGAAGAGGCTCAGGCACTGGAGCTTGTCCATGTAGCGTGTTGTGAAGACTTGCGGCGTGAAGCTCTGGAGCATGATAACAGCAATCCAGACCAGACCACAGGTCACGTGAAGACCGTGCGTTGCCACCAGCGTGAAGAACGCAGACAGGAACGCGGAGCGATCCGGACCAGCGCCTTCATGAATCAGATGGGCGAATTCCCTGACTTCGAGGACAAGGAACCCGAGGCCGAGCACGAAGGTAACGGCCAGCCAGAGAAGCATGGCGCCCTGCTTGCGGGCAAAAGCCGAAAGCATACCGAACCCGAAGGTGATCGAGCTGAGCAGAAGGAGGGCCGTTTCCAGCCCTACCCCGTTCAGATCAAACAACTCCTTGCCCGTTGGGCCACCGGCAAACTGGGTACGCATGACGGCGAAGGTGGCGAACAGCGTCCCGAAAAGGAGGCAGTCCGTCATCAGATAGATCCAGAACCCGAACACGTTATTCGTGCCGTGATGCTCGTGATCGTCTGCGCCGTGTGCGGTGCCGTGCGGCGTTGCTGAGATATTTGCCATGTTATTCTGCCGCCTGTGCTGTCAGTGAGCGGACATAATTGGCCTGGTCGCGTTCGATTTCGCTAACCGGGACATAATAATCCACGTCAGTATTGAAGCTGCGCAGGATGACCGTTGCGAACACGCCGACGAGGGCGAGCGCTGCAAGCCACCAGATCCACCAGATCGCTGCGAAACCGAGCACGAAGCTGAAAGCACCAACAAAGAAGCCAGCAGCCGTGTTCTTCGGCATATGGATCGGCGTCAGCATCTTGCCTTCATAGCTGCGACGGCCAAGCTGCTTCTCGGTATGGAACGTGTCGATACCATGAATGTCAGGAAGGACGGCGAAGTTATAAGCAGGCGGGGGCGAGGACATCGACCATTCGAGCGTGCGCGCATTCCATGGATCGCCCGTGAAGTCACGGCTCTCCGGCAGGTTGCGATCACGGATCGACACATAGATCTGCATCAGCTGGCAGGCGACACCGACAGCGATAACGGCAGCACCGACTGCAGCAATCTGCATCTGAACATGCCAGTCAGCATTGTCGTAGTGGTTCATACGGCGGGTCATGCCCTCGAAGCCCGCAATGTAGAGCGGCACGAAAGCAAGATAGAAGCCGACAAACCAGCACCAGAAGGCGCGCTTGCCCCAGGCTTCGTTCATCTTGAAGCCGAGAACCTTCGGCCACCAGAAATTCAGACCGGCAACATAGCCGAAATACACACCGCCGATGATGACGTTATGGAAATGGGCGATGAGGAACAGCGAGTTATGCAGCACGAAGTCGGCTGCAGGCATCGCCATCATGACGCCGGTCATGCCACCGATCGAGAAGGTGATCATGAAGCCCATGACCCAGTACATCATGCCGTTGAACTGGATGCGGCCCTTATACATGGTGAAGAGCCAGTTGAAGATCTTCACGCCCGTAGGCACGGCGATAATCATCGTGGCAACACCGAAGAAGGCGTTGACGTTCGGGCCTGCGCCCATGGTGAAGAAGTGATGAGCCCAGACGATGAAGGACAGAACGCCGATCGCAAGCGTGGCGTAGACCATCACGCGGTAGCCGAAGAGCGGCTTGCGCGAGAATGTCTGGGTGATTTCAGAAAACACACCGAAAGCCGGGAGAACCAGAATGTAAACTTCCGGGTGACCCCACGTCCAGATGAGCGAGAGATACAGCTGAACGCTGCCGCCGCCATCATTGGTGAAGAAATGCATCCCGAGGTAACGGTCGAGAGCGAGCTCGGCCAGCGTCACCGTCAGAACCGGGAAGACTGCCATGATCAGAACGACCGTGACGAGAGCCGTCCAGGTGAAAACCGGGAGCTGCATCCAGCCCATGCCGGGCGCACGCATCTTCACGATGGTGACGAAGAAGTTCACACCTGTGAGCAGCGTACCGACACCGGCAAGCTGGACCGCCCAGATGTAATAATCGACACCGACACCAGGGCTGAACTGCTGCTCGGACAAAGGCGGATAAACCAGCCAGCCGCACTGCGCGAATTCACCGATGAACAGCGATACGTTGATGAGAACGGCGCTGATCGTGGTCATCCAGAAGCTCAGCGAGTTCAGGAACGGGAAAGCAACGTCGCGCGCACCGATCTGCAGCGGCACGATAACGTTGAGGAGACCCGTCATGAATGCCATGGCCATGAAGAAGATCATGATCGTGCCATGTGCGGAGAAGATCTGGTCGTAATGGTGTGGCGGCAGGTAACCCGGATTGCCGTTATACGCCAATGCGAGCTGACTGCGCATCATGATGGCGTCGGCAAAGCCGCGGAACAGCATGACGAGGGCGAGCACGATATACATGAGGCCCAGACGCTTGTGGTCGACCGAGGTCAGCCACTCGCGCCACAGATAGCCCCATTTGCCGAAATAGGTGATCGCACCGAGAACGGCGAGTGCGGCGATTACAACGCCTGTGAACGTGCCAACAAGAATAGGCACATCCAGCGGTATCGCCGAAAGTGTTAACTTACCTAACATGTGTCCCTATTCCTTCATCTGCATGTCGGACATGGCGGACTGCATGTGCATGACCTGACCCGTCGACTTGTCGATGACCATACCGTTATTGTACTTGGCCACGATGGTGTCGAAGAGATTTGGCTGAACATGCGCGAAATACTTGACCGGCGCCGCTTCCTGCGGAGCGGCAACCTGCGGATAGTCGGTTGAGTCGAGCGACTCAGACGCCCCCTTCACCTTGTCCACCCACTGGTTGAAGTCGTCATCCGACATCGCCAGCGTACGGAACTTCATATCCGAGAAACCACGGCCCGTGTAATGCGCTGCCTCACCCAGATAGTCACCCGGCGCACTGGCCAGAAGATGAAGCTGCGTCTGCATACCTGCCATCGCGTAAACCTGGGAACCCAGGCGCGGGATGAAGAATGAGGTCATGACAGCGTCAGACGTGATACGGAAATTGATCGGTGTGTTCACCGGCACGGCAAGCTGGTTGACCGTAGCGATACCCTGGTCGGGGTAAATGAACAGCCACTTCCAGTCGAGAGCGACCACTTCGACATTCAACGGCTTGCGACCCGCAGCTTCAGCCGAGTGAAGCGGACGGTACGGATCGAGCGTGTAGCTCGTCCAGATCGCCATGGCGCCCAGAATAACGATCACAACGGCAGGAATACCCCAGACGAAGAACTCGATCTTCGTGGAGTGATCCCAGTTCGGCAGATATTCTGCCGACGTGTTGGACTCACGATATTTCCAGGCAAAGAAGAGCGTCATCATGATCACGGGCACAACGATGCACAGCATCACAGCCAGTTCGATCAGGATGACGTTACGGTTCTGGAGTCCTACCGGGCCACGCGGATCGAGAAGATCGAGCGTACAGCCTGAGAGGAAAAGCGCCGGCGCCAGCGGCAGAAGCCGCCGCAATTTCGGCAAAAGTCTATTTTTCATTGTCTGCCCCGCTCGTTGAACCGACCGTCAAGCTCTGTGGCTGCGCTACGCTGCCGCTCAACCCGACCTCGGATTGGTCGAACATGGCGACAACACCTTCAGGGGATGTCATCCATCTCTCCTATTCCAGTTGACGGCGCGTGTCGCTCCACAACGTGACACCAACGTGCGACCCCTGCCGCCCGAAGATGTAACATTACGTTTGCCGATGCCCGGTGGACCACCGACTGCAACCCGCACCATCGTTGCCTCGCCTTACCAAAACAGACAGGACTTTTTCGAAAAAGACCTACCTGCCTGCACACTGGGCGCGACTGCCCAGCTATGTTGTGTTGTTTCCGCCTGATTGGCGCGCAAAGCAAGCACTCATCACGAGTTTTCACTGACGTGTTCACAATTTGAACACAAGCAAATATGCGCAATTTCAGTACGTTAGCGACCGCAGTCGCTTTTCTGCCGCAATTTATTGCGGATTTTTTAGATTCGGTTCAGATAGAAATGTCAAGTTAATTAGACTGAAATAGTCTAGATAAACAAAAACGGGATGCATCTGAGATGCATCCCGCAAAGTAAAGCTATACTCTATAGAGATATTTATCCGTTATTATTACTACGGACACCCATGAACTGGAGCAAAAAGGTGAACAGGTTGATAAAGTTGAGATAAAGCCCAAGGGCATCATAAACACTGCGCTTGCCCATTTCCTCGGGCCCGACATAGCTGAGATAGTATTGATAGGTCGAGCGGATACGCTGGGTATCGAAAGCCGTCAGCACCGTGAAAAGACCCACACCAACAATGCTCACCAAAAACGACATGGCAGCGCTATGGAGGAACATGTTCACCGTCATGGCGATGATTAGACCGATCAGGCCCATGAAGCAGAACGAACCGAGCGAGCTAAGATCACGCTTGGTAGTGTAGCCCCAGAGCGACATGGCAGCAAAAGTCGCTGAGGTGATGAAGAACGTGCTCGCCACCGAGGTATGGGTATAGACGAGCAGGATATTCGACAGGCTCGCGCCCATGACTGCGCAAAATCCCCAGAACAGGCCCTGCGCCGCCTGACGGGACAGTCGATTGACACCAAACGACATCACCAGAACGAAAACCAGCGGGGCAAATATGGTCAGCATCCCGAGCCCGGTCGGCCTCGTGAGGATACCTCCAGGTGTGATAACCTGATGGTAGAACAGACTGCTGAGCGACGTCTCGGCCACGGCATAGGCAACCACGCCGGTGAGGACCAGACCGGCCGTCATCCAGTTGTACACGCTGAGCATGTAGGCGCGCAGACCGGCATCGACCGTATCGAAGCTGGCGGCACCCGCTTGGCGAGAAGGACCGCTAGAACGAGAATTGGGAACGAAAGCCATGACACCCTTTCCTGAAATCTGGCCGGAATGGCCTTTTTCGTCTCTAAATGTGGCGCTTCAGATACAACGGTCAAGTCGGACAGGGCCCCGGACATTTTAAGATACATAGGGCGCCGGACTGAAACCGACACGTTTCAACGCGTTAATCTGCTTGGTTATATAACGGATTTACTCGATTACGCCACAGTTTTGGAAAGCCCCGCTTCTCAGTCCAGCGGGCGAGATAATCACCGCAAGGACCATCCAGTTCGCCCGTAATACCCGGCCCTCTTCCCACCGCACTCAGGATCGCTTCATGCGCCTCTTCGCAGCCCTCGACCTCCCCAACGAGCAAAAGCGGCTCCTCTCCGCCCTGCGCCGCACCATCGCCGGCGTCATCTGGTATCCCCCCGAGAGCTATCATCTGACCCTTCGCTTCATTGGTGAAGTGAGGGCCCGACCACTTCTTGAAGAAATCGATCACGCCCTGGCTGGCATCAATGCCGCACCCGTGACGGTGGAACTGAGCGGCGTGGGCACAATCACCCAGGCCGGGCGCTCTCGCCTCTGGGCAGGCTTGGCACCATCGGATTCATTGTCGACCCTCCAGTCGAGGGTCGAGGCAGCACTGAGACGCGCCGGATTATCCGCCGAAAAACGGCGATTTCAGCCCCATGTCTCGCTCGGTGTGTTTCAGGGTGAACCCGGTCCCGATATCGTCCGCTGGATCCAGAACCATAATCTTCTTCGCAGCGCGAGCGCCGAGATCGAACACATAACGCTGTTTCATTCGCACAAGACTAATGACGAGCCCCATTACGAAGTCTGCGCCGATTATCCTCTGACCCTGCATGCTTACACGCGAGTACGGGCAGAATGAAAACAGCAGACCCGCAAGCGTCCTCGAGTACCAGCCGGGAGGCGCTCGACGCTCTCGTCGCGCGCGTGCGTGAGTGTAGGATATGCGCGCCTGAACTGCCTTTAGGGCCAAAGCCGCTCATCCACGTCTCGCAGAAGGCCCGGATTCTGATCGCCAGTCAGGCCCCCGGCACGATCGCTCATGAGAGCGGCAAATCGTTCTATGATCCCTCGGGCAAGCGCCTGCGAGGCTGGATGAACCTTTCGGAAGACGATTTTTACAACACCAGCAAAGTGGCGATCCTGCCAATGGGTCTGTGCTATCCCGGGCGCCTGCCCAATGGGGGCGACAACCCCCCGCGACCCGAATGCGCACCGGCCTGGCGCGATGAGGTATTGTCGCACCTCACCTCGCTGAGGCTGATCCTGCTCGTCGGAAGCTATAGCCAGAATTACACATTGGGGCGAGGCTCGGTAGGCGAACGCGTCCGGGAGTTTCGGCGGTACCTGCCGCGTTATTTTCCCCTTCCCCACCCGTCCTGGCGAACGGGGGTTTGGGAGAAGCGCGCACCTTGGTTTCAGGGCGAGGTGATTCCGGCCCTCAGAGAAGAAATCTGCAAGGCGCTGGCGTGAGATGCACCGGATCTGCGCCAGATGTTTCAAAGGTCAACCCAGCTGACGCACATGTTTCAACGTCGCAATCACGAAGCCTTCGAGCCCCGCGAAGAGGATCTGTATACCGATGCAAAGCAGGATGAGCGCGGCCAGTCGACTGACGATGCGCGCTCCCGTTCGCCCCAGAGAACTCACGATACGCTCGGCATAGGTGTAAAGCAGGACGACGGTAAGAGAGACGGCGCACACGGCGAGGGAGAGACCCACTATATAGCTTGCGGGCGACGCCCCGAGCGTACGCCCGGAGCTTAGCGCAATCGCCACCGCGATACTGCCCGGCCCCACCGTGAAGGGCATGGCGAGCGGAAAAAAGGCGCGATCGCCCAGATCGCTTTCCTGACCGGCATTGTCATGATCGAAAACCTGACGTTCCTTGCGGGCCTCATTCTCTTCGGGAGCAAGCAACAGGGTCCAGGCGCGGGATGCCACCACGAGCCCACCGGCGACGCGCAGCGCGTCGATGCTGATGCGAAAGAAGCTCAGAATCCAGCCACCCAGCCAGACAGAAACCATGAGGATGATGAATGAGTAAAAACCGACCAGCCGCGCCAGCGTGACGACCTCACGCTTGGGCCGCCCGAGCGTCATCTGCGCAAAAATCAGCGACGCCCCGAGCGGGTTAACAATCGAGAACAGGGCAGAATAAGCCATGAGCCAGATGGCGGTCACATCACTAAAATTGACCGGCTGCGTCAGCACATGGGGCAGATGCATCACCCGGCCCTGTCGATACGGGCCTTGACCGACAGAAACCCCTTGGCGTTGAGCAGCCGCCTCAGTCGCCTGTGCTCGCTGCCCAGAACGGCCTTAACAGCCTGCAAATCCTGGGCAAGGCAGCACAACGCGCCAGACTCACCGGGGCCGTTCGGGCAGACGGTCATCCCGATATCGTGGTACACACCGATCAGCGCCTGTCCCACCTTGATAAACACCGGGTGACGCCCCTCCTCCAAGGCGAGATCGCGCAGCCGCCAGATCGCTGCGATACAGTCATTTTCGGCACCGGCGGGATCGCCGACCCCGATAATGAACTGCCCTGTTCTCAGAAACGGAATACCGGCCCGCCCATTATCGTTGAGAATGAGGCCGCTGGGACGGCGCGGCCCAAGTTCTTCAAGCGCATGGGCCAGGCTTCTATAGAGCGTTTCGCTCTCCCTGTCCCAAGGCCGCACCAGAACATGGCTGCGGCGCAGCATCTGGATGACGGCAATAATGCCCAGAATAGCCGAAATGCCGAGTGCCCAACGAACAACGGAGGTATGTGCGTCATAAATCAGAGAACGCCACCACGCATGGCCAAGATGCTGACGCAGCGCGAAGAGGCCGACACTGGCCAGGCTGACGACCCATAGCGTGACAGGTGCCATAAGGGTCGGGCTGAGCGGCTCGGAAAACAGCCGCGCCTTGCGATAATAGCAGGCGCGGAAAGGGGCGATCAGGAACATGACGAGCGCAAGGCTTAGCGCAATGCCGAGCGGCCCCTGACGCAGAATAACCAGCGGTATCGCCACTCCGAGCAGGGTAAGGGCTGCGCGCCATGCTGCCGTCACGCGCTGGGCCAGGCCTGCGGCAACGCCTACGAGCATGACGCCGGTGAGGCAGAGCATAAACTCTGCCGCCTGTAACAGCAGATGCGCAAATGGCGTGCCGAGCAGCGGCGCAGGTACGGCCACGGCGTAGAAGACGAGCAGAATACCCGTCCCCGCGACAACACCCGTCGCGACTGTCACGGAGAAGTCCGCCTCCGACTCACGCACGACCTGGCTGGGCCGCCGCATGAGAGCCACATCCGGAACCGCTCCCCGACGCTGCGCCCAGGCGGCGTCTCCGCGCAGGAAGAGCTCGTGCACGGCAAACATGATCCCGGCCAGAACCAGAGGGATGATGTAATAGAACAGACGAAACGTCAGGATAACGCCCAGAATCTGAGGCGTAGACATGTAGGGGCCAAGAGCCAGCAGCATCGCCCCATCGAAAACACCTAGTCCCCCCGGCACGCTGGCAACCAGTCCCGCCGTGTAGGAAGCGATATAGATCGCCAGAAAGGCCGGAAAGCCGATCGCTGCCTGAGGCGGAAGCAGCACATAGGCGATCAGGGCCGTAGCCGCCATATCGGCGGCGCTGACCACGACCTGAGCCAGCGCAACCCTAAACCCCGGCACGTCAAGCGTGTATCGCCAGATCCGCATCTGTCGATAGCGCACGGAGATAACGAGATAGGCCAGCACGGCCAGCCATGCGGCGGCGCCGCCAAGCTGGAGCAGCATATGCGGCAGATGGCCAATCAGCGGGATATGGGACGGTTCGAAAAGCAGCACCCCGCCGATCAGCGCCATCGCCCCGAGCAGATAGGTGGTCGAGCAGAACGCAATGATCTGGGCGATCCCGCCCGGAGAAACACCCCAGTTGCGATAGAGCCTGAAGCGGACTGCCGCGCCCGAGATCGCCGAGCATCCGAGATTATGCGAGAGCACATAAGAGCAGAACGCGGCGAAAGCCGTTCTGAGGAAAGATTGTTTCGCCCCGATATGATAGCAGGCGAGCCGGTCGTAGAACGACAAAATGAAATAGGAAAGCACCGTGCAGCCGATCCCCGCTGCAAGCGCCTCGGCTGGAATGGCCTGAAAGGCGGAACGGATCTCTGACAGAGAGAGCGATTTAAGCTCTTTCTGAATGACATAGATCGCCGCCACCAGCAGGACGAGCCCGATAAGCGCCGGAAGACGGCAGGCCAGACGGCGCCATGGGCTGGGCTGGCTGGCCTCGCCTTCTTCGCAGCAGGGTGTGGTCTGTTCCTTAACGGTCATGAACCCTCGATCAAGGCTGACGATCGTCTCTTTTGCTCACTGAGCCGCTTCCTCGACAGGAACTTCCCTTGCAAGCGCGCCCTCTATTAGCGCCACGGTTTCGGGCAGGCCGAAAAGCGAAGCGAAAATACCGAAACGCGGCCCTTCGGTCTGGCCCAGAAGCACTTCGTAAAGGCAGCCGAACCACGCGCGCAGCGGCTGGATCTGATGCCTTTTACCGATTTCGAAGACGATATCCTGAACTTCAACCGGAGATAGGCTTGCGTCGGCCTGTTTCAAGGCGTCGGCCAGATCCTGTAGCGCCACACGTTCCAGATCGGTCGGCGCACGGAAGGTTTTGGCCGGGCGCACGAATTCCTTGAAGTAGACCAGCGCGTGGCCGATCAGACGATCGACATAAGGATGCGTCTCGGGCGAAAGGGACGGGTCGTAGCGGCGCAGAAACTTCCACAGCGTGTCGCTCGTCTCTGCGTTGGCTACGGAGGCCAGATTCAGCAACGCCGTGAAAGATACCGGGCTCGACAGACCGGTATCGATCGTACCGCCATGAATGAGCCAGGCGGGATTGGCCTGAAGCACGCTCTGGTCCTGCGTCTCGACCGCCTTGTCGAGATTGGCAAGGTACTCGTCCATCGCGCGAGGAATGACGTCGAAAAACAGACGCTTGGCCCGTGTGGGCTGGTTGAACATATACTGGGCAAGGCTTTCGGGCGGCGCGTAATGCAACCATTCGTCGATCGAGAGCCCATTGCCCTTTGACTTGCTGATCTTCTGCGCGTTCTGATCCAGAAACAGTTCATAGGTCAGTCCGGCAGGCGGCGCCTTGCCAAGAATGCGGCAGATCTTGCTCGACAGCTTCACACTGTCGATCAGATCCTTGCCCGACATTTCGTAATCGACACCCAGCGCAAACCAGCGCATGGCCCAATCGGCCTTCCACTGCATCTTGGCGTGACCGCCCAGAACGGAGGTCTCGAAGGTTTCGCCCGTCTCCGGGTCTTTCCACACCACCGTAGCGGCATCGGGATCGACCTTGATGACAGGCACCTGCATGACCTGACCGGTGCGGGGATGAATAGGCAGCACCGGCGAATAGGTGGCTCGACGCTCGGCGCCGAGCGTCGGCGCGATGGTCGCCACCACCTCGTCATGCACTTCGAGCATGCGACGCAGCGCGGCATCGAAGATACCGGAAGTGTAGTAATCGGTGGCCGAAGCAAATTCGTAATCGAAGCCGAAGCGATCGAGGAATTCGCACAGCATGGCATTGTTATGCGCCGAAAAACTCTGGAACTTGCCGAAAGGATCGGGAATGCGGCTCAGAGGCAAGCCGAGATGCTGCGCCAGCATCTCCTGATTCGGCACATTACCGGGCACCTTGCGCAGGGCATCCATATCGTCGGAAAATGCCAGGAGACGGGTCTTGCGCCCCGTGAGCTGCTCATAGGCCTGACGCACCCAGGTGGTCCGGGCGACTTCGCCGAAGGTGCCGATATGAGGCAGGCCCGATGGGCCATAGCCGGTCTCCAGCAGAGCTGGGGCATCGCCGCCGCGCGCCTCGACATGGGCCGCGATTTTTCGCGCCTCCTCGAACGGCCAGGCTTTTGGCAGCGCAGGAGCGTCGGGAGGGAGGGAGGCGTTGTTTTGAATGCTGTCGGACATGATTGGATGAAAACTAGAAATAGTTCCGCGCCCGGTCAAGCAACATGGCGTTATACCCCCATGGAATAGCGGTTTTTCACGTACACTGCCTCTACTTCGACATAGCATGGGCCCCGGGCAAGACAAGCCACGTTCACTCGCTGGCGGTGCGCCCGTCTAGCGTCTAGACTGGTCGCGATGCCCACGCCTTCTCGCGCCTCGCCCTACGACGCTCCCGCCCTGATCTCAACGCGCGCGCGCGCTTCCGTCCTCACACCGGATGGCGAGATCCTGTCGCTCGCTGCGCAGGAGGCAGCCTCGCTGCTCGCGACCCTTCCCGCCCCTTTGCTGATTCACGGCCCTGCAACGATCAGGCGGCTGGGCCTGACACCGCCGGGGCAGGTCGTCCCGTGGTTCGACTTACTCGAACTCTTCCTGTTTCTTTTTCCTACACGCGCTGTCGTGCCTACACCGCGCGGCATGGGCCTGGCGCTCGGCCTCACTCCGCCCGAGCATTGCGAGGCGGATTTCCTTCTGCTCCTGCTCGACAAGCTTCGTCAGGCCCTCGATTCCATGGTGACCTCGCGAGACGCCGACACGCTGCGTGCCCTCCTGCCCCTGCTTTCTCGTGCAGGCTGGGCCTGGGCCGGTTTCATCGAGGAAAGCCTCGAAGCGCATCCGAGCCAGAATCGCCACCCCTATGAAGCGCTGCGCGTGTGGCGCCGCCTGCCCCGATGGGAGGAAATGGCCCAACGTCCGCCGCCGGGCAGCCGCCCCGTCGCCCCTGCCGAGGCACGAGCCCGCCTGACACGCATTCTCGGCGAAGACGCGGAGACACGCCCCGGTCAGGCCGACTATGCCTCTGCCGTGACACAGGCCCTCGCCCCGAGAGAAGGCGCGGGCATTCCCGAAATCGTTCTGGCCGAAGCCGGCACCGGTACAGGCAAGACACTGGGCTATATTGCACCAGCCAGTGTCTGGGCCGAGCAGAATGACGGCCCCGTCTGGGTCTCGACCTATACGCGCCATCTGCAACGCCAGATCGAGCAGGAGTTGCGGCGGCTTTACCCTGACGACGCTGAGCGTCGTGACGCGGTGGTGTTACGCAAGGGGCGCGAGAACTATCTCTGCCTGCTGAATATGGAAGACGCGGTCAATACGCTCGCTTCACGCCCCTCACCGTCTCCTGCAGCGCTTATCGGCCTGTCCATGCTCGCCCGTTGGGCAGAAGCCACCGAGGATGGCGATCTGATGGGCGGCGATCTGCCCGGCTGGTTCGGCGACATCTTCGGCGGCGGCGTTCTGTTCGGCATGGCCGATCGTCGCGGCGAATGTATTCACGGCGCCTGCCCGCATTATCAGACCTGTTTTGTCGAGCACTCCATCCGCCGCGCCCGTGGCGCACGGCTGGTCATCGCCAATCATGCACTCGTTCTCTCTCAGGCAAGCTGGTCGAGCCTGGCGCGGGACGACGTGCCGGATGAAGATCAACTTCCCACGCGCTATTTCTTCGATGAGGGGCATCATCTGCCCGAGGCCGCCGATAGTGCCTTTTCTCTCGCCCTGTCCGGGCTGGAAGCCGCCGAGCTGCGGCGGTGGCTGCTGGGCGCCGAAGGCAGTCGCTCCCGCGCGCGCGGCCTGCGCCGCCGCCTCGAAGATCTGGTGGCCACCTCGCCCGTTCTCGACGCCCCGCTCGAGGCCATTCTGGGCGCAGCCCATGCCCTGCCCGCGCCCGGATGGCTGGGGCGGTTGAACGGCGAAGATAACGCGCCCCAGCCAAGCGTACCCGACCTCATCGCCAACCCATCCGAACAGTTCTTTCAAGCGCTCAGAGCACAGCTCGAAGCCAGACGCATCGGCACTCAGGGGCAGGATTCCTCGGAATGCGGACTGCACCCGGCAGGTGAGGCCCTGCGTGAAGCGACGGGGCCACTCGATACTGCCTTGCGACGCCTGCTCACGCCTTTGCAAACGCTGGTCGAGCGCCTCAAATCCCTGCTTAGCGAGCCCGATGACGCACTCGAAGCCGCCCAGAGATTGCGCATAGAGGCGATGATCCGTTCACTCAGACGTCGCGCCATCGCACGTGTCGAAGGGTGGATCGCGATGCTCGATACAGTTCTGGGCGAGGAAGATACTCCCGATAGCGCGTTCATCGATCTGATACGCACCGAGTATGTTTCTGGCAGGCAGGGGGAGACCGATATCGGGCTGCATCGTCACTGGCGCGATCCCACCATTCCTTTCGCCTCGGTCATGCAGGGACCGGCCCATGGCCTGCTGATTACTTCGGCGACATTGCGCGACCAGACACCGTTTTCGGGCCCCAACGGACCCGACCCACGTCAGGTCGAGCAGAGCTGGCACGCCGCAGAGACGCGGCTCGGCACGCCGCATTTCATCAAGCCACCGTTTCGGGCCTCGCTCCTCAGCCCGTTCGATTATGCGCATCAGACACGCGCCCTGATCGTGACGGATGTACCGCAGAACGATCTCGATGCACTGGCTGGCGCCTATCGTTTGCTGTTTCTGGCATCTCAAGGCGGCGCGCTCGGGCTGTTCACCGCGATCTCGCGCCTGCGCGCGGTGCATCAGCGCATTGCCGCACCACTCGAAGAGGCGGGTTTGCCACTCTATGCCCAGCATGTCGACACGATGGATAATGCCACGCTCGTCGATATCTTCCGCACGGAGCTGCATTCCTGCCTGCTCGGCACGGATGCGATGCGTGACGGGGTGGACGTGCCGGGTCAGGCGCTGCGTCTGGTGGTGTTCGAACGCACTCCGTGGCCACGGCCGGATATCCTGCATCGGGAAAGACGCAAGGCCCTCTCTCCTGACGACCCGCGCGATTATGACGATCGTCTGACACGCATGAGGCTACGCCAGGCTTTCGGGCGCCTGATACGCAAGGGCGATGACCGGGGCATCTTCGTCATTCTTGACCGGCGCATGCCCTCCCGCCTGCTCTCGGCTTTCCCTGACGGCGTTGCGGTCGAGCGCGTCAGCCTGGCGGAAGCCGTGCGACAGATCGGCGGTTTTCTGCCCATCGCCCCTGCGACAAGCTTGCCGGAACCCCAAGAATAAGAGGGATGCAACCATGACCGAGACGGCCCTGATCACCATGTTCGGCGACGCCCTCGTTTCAAGCAGTGACGGGAACGCGAAGGACGCCCTCGAAGGCGTCGTTCTGGAACGGCGCAACATTCCGTTTTTGAGCCTCGAAGGTAACCGCCTGGTCAACGCCCCCCGCTCCATTGGCATCGTGGCCCTGCGCCCCTACGTCTATCGGCTGCACGATGCACAGGGCCGGGTCTATTCTCACGCCCCCGACGGAACGCGGGATGACGTCATGGAGCGGGCAAGCTGGAGCGAACTCTCCTGCCTCAATCTGCGGCGTTTCCCCGAAATTGCGCCATCAGCCGGTGATTTCGCGCCCATCCCGCGATTGCTGCATTTCATCTGCAACGATCCCGCGACGCTTGACCCAGCCTTCGTCACGAATATCGCACAGGTGACAGCGCTCAATCCCGGCTGGACTGTGCATGTCTGGGACGAAGCGTCACGGTTCCAGTTCATTTCGGATCATTATGGCTGGGATGTTCTGAAAATCTATTTGATGATTGGTGGCGAATATGGTGCGGCCAAAGCCGATTTCTTTCGCTATCTGCTGATCTATCGTCTGGGCGGAGTCTATCTCGATCTGAAATCGTCGATGTCGCGACCGCTGGAGGCGATCCTTCGCCCGGATGACCAGTATCTGATTTCGCAATGGAACATGTCGGGCTCAGGCCGCCATGCAGGCTGGGGTCTCGGCGCCTCGATCGCTCATGTGAAAGGCGGCGAATACCAGCAATGGTTCCTGATCGCGCGTCCGGCTCATCCCTATCTGCGACGGGTGATCCAGCTCGTCATGACCAAGATCCTCACCTATCGCCCCGATGTGCATGGTGTGGGTGCCGTAACCACGTTCAACATCACGGGGCCTCATGCCTATACGAAGGCAATCCATGCTGTCCGCGAAGATTTTGCGCATCGCGTGTGCGACGCCGAAACAGACGGCCTGATCTACGCGTCCATCGAGAACCACCGAGAACGCAGTGGCAGCACCTACCGCGAAGCACGCACACCGCTCGTGACGGGCAATGAATCCTGTCTCTGCTAGGCAGAACGACCACAGGGGAAGGGCTTTGTGGCCGCTTCCCCTATTTCGATCGCACCATAACGACAAGGTTTTCCCGGCGCATTGAGGCGCCGGGAAAGAGGCGTCAGAAATTCACGCCAGCCTGAAGGAAGACGTAGCGGCCCATATAGAGATCGCCGTAAAGCCCTGCGGCGCTGTTCGTCGAGGCATCGGCCACGAAAGGCGGCTGCTTGTCGAACAGGTTGTTCACGCCACCGGTGAAGTTCCAGCGGTTCAGACGGTAATTGACCGTCAGATCATGCGAGAAAATACCGGGCGTCTTGTAGCGGCCATAGCCGAGCGCCGTGCTGAGATCCTGCGATCCGTTGTTCCAGACCATGCCACCCGTATATTTGAGCATGTAGGTGACGCCCCAATTGCCATGCTGCCAGTTAAGCGTGGCGTAGTCGCGCACGCGCGGCTGACCTGTGCCCGACTGATACATCAGACGACCGGCATAGTTGTACCACTGCCCACCCGGCTCATTCTGTTGCAGATAGCTGATGAGCTGCTGGAAGTTATTACCCAGCGTGACGACATCCTTACGCGTGACACGGATACGATAATCGAGATCGAAATCGATACCGCTTGTGCGCAGGCCACCGATATTGGCGTAGTAATCGGTCACCGAATTGAGCTGACTCGTACCGGAGACGCGGGTGATGTTATTGCAGTAATTCGAGCTTGCGCCAGTGTAGCACTGATCGAGAATATACTGGGAGCTCAGATAAGAGACCATGTTCTTGATCGTGTAGTGCCAGTATTCGACCGAGGCCGACAGACCGGGTACCCAGCGCGGCGTGATGACCGTGCCAACCGTATAGGTACGACCGGTTTCGGGCTTTAGCGCGGCATTACCACCATAGAGCGTCGGAACCTGACCCGAATTGGCGGCAACGAAGGTCGAGGTATTGATGCCCTGTTTAGCGCAATTGGCAACGACATTGGCAGAGAGCGAGCCATAGGAGCTGGCCTGAGCGCAGGGATCGGTTGCCGAAGCATAGCCGAGGCTACCACCCGAATAGAGTTCGTAGACATTCGGCTGGCGATAGGAAGTGCCGATCGTGGCGCGGAAGCGGATATCCTGAATAGGCGCCCAGTTGATCGAGGCCTTCCAGTTTTTCGTGCCACCGAATGTGCTGTAGGACGAATAACGCCCCTGCGCATCGATGGTCAGATCCTTGGCGAGGAAAACATCGCGCAGCAACGTGGCCTTGCCTTCAAGGTAGCCTTCCGTGACGTTGAACCCGCCGCCCGTATAGGAGGCAGAGTTGGTCAACGTGTCGCCGGAGGCAACCACGGCATCGGGATGATAGGCCAGTTGCTCGCCACGATGTTCCATGCCCAGCGCGAAGCCGAGATCGCCACCGCCCTTCCAGGGCATGGTCGCGACATGGTTGTTGTGCATGCGCAGGTTCAGATCGCGCAGCTGGTAATAATAATGGTCGTGGCTGGTGTAGTTCGAATAGGCCGCCGCCGCCGAGGAGAGCGGCTTGAACGGATCGGACAGCACGCAGCCGGCAGAGGCCTGACAGACCGAAGGATTATAGACCAGCGCACTGCTTGAGTCCGTTGGGTCCACCTGCTCGAGACCATAAGACTGAAGCAGCTTGGCATAATTGCCCACGCCCGACATCTGCGATGTCACCTGGTTCCAGCCATAGGTGTAGGACAGATCGTACATCCAGCCATGGGTAATTTCACCCTTGGCACCAGCGATCGCCGTATAGGTATCGGTCGCGGTTTCGGTGCGACGATTACCCCACTCGCCGTAACGCTTATACATCAGCACGTCTTCGCCGAACGTGTTGTAGGGCGCGTCAGCAGGAATGACGAGGCTCGACGGCAGATTGGACGGATAGATGCTGCCCGTCATCGGCTCAGGCGCCAGCATGGTGCTGGAGGTACGATGGCTGTACTGGAAATTGGCATAGGGCGTGAAGTGCTTGTTCACGTCGTAATGCGCATCGAAAGACAGCGTCGAGTTCTGCAGCGAGTTGGTGAGCGATTGCTGCGAACCGTAGTTATAGCGGTCTGCCGATGTCGCCGTGTGATAGCCCGAGCCGCTGGCATTGGGGATATACGTACCGGAATCGGTGAAATACTTGCCGCTGGTCGGGATGGACGAACCGAACAGCAGATCCGATGAATCGACCGGGTCGTTGGTCTGCACATTGCGCGACCAGGCACGGTTGCGCTGCATGATGCCGCTCGACGTCATGTAGGAGCCGAACAGCGTGACGTTGCCCTTGCCATGGTCGAAATTCCAGCCCTTGTAGCCGGAAATCTGACCGGTCTGGCCGTCGCCCACATCGGAGATACCACCCTTGACGGTGATATTCGCGTCGTTCAGGTCGTGGCGCATCTTGATGTTGATGACGCCCGCCACGGCATCGGCGCCGTAAAGCTCAGAGCCGCCATCCTTCAGGATTTCGATGCTCGCAACCTGAAAGACGTTGATCGTGTTCAGATCGACGCAGCTGTTATTGCCGTTGAGGGTCGTGCGCTTGCCATCGATCAGCACCAGCGTGCGGTTCTGGCCGAGGTTGCGCAGATCGACACAGGACGAACCACCAGTGCCATTGGTCTGCGAGTTATACGTGCCCGAAGAACCGACCGAAGGCAGGCGCTGCAGATAGTCACCCACCGTGCTCGCACCGGTCTGCATGATCTGCTTGGCCGTGATGATCTGCACAGGGTTCGCATTGGCGTTGTTCGAAGTGCTGAGCGCCGAGCCCGTCACCACGATGTTTTCGCTGCCGCCACGCGTTGCCCCATCGGCCACAGGAGCAAAGGCGTTGCGCTGAGCCGAGACGCTGCGCGTGGCCGCTGGCATGGCGAGCGGTGCCGCGGAGGACGCCGTCGCTGTGCTGCGAGCCGCCACAGGCGCTGTGCCGCGCTTTGCTTTCTTGACTGCCTTATGGGCGTGGGCCGCCTGAGTCGTGGCGGCCTGCGCAAATGCACCCTGACTGAAAGCCAGGCCGGCCCCCAGAGCAGATGCCAGCAACAGCTTTCGTTTCGTTCCGATTGTCTTCATGTGTCCTCACCGTCCATCAGGCGTTCTGATGTCAGAAAGATTTCACAATCGAAAATACGTCTAGGTCTTTATTGTGAATCCGAAACGGGAGACAGCTCCGGTTGCGAAAAAGTCACATCGTTACTTACATATGACAGATTCCGACTTGAAAGAAGATGATACGTGTCCAATAGATACATTTCGATATTCTCCGATCCAGAGAGGAAACAGGCCTTACATTCGGCCATACAGGCCCATCGTTAAATTTTCAGTAGCGCGTCCACTCTCTCGAATCGCGTTGATATTGCACGACGATTTGTCACTACGCGCCCTGTTCCAACCGGATGATGCCGTCCTGCGGGTTGGAAATTGACGTTTGTTTCGGAGAGGGTCGCTCCAGTGAAATTTCCAGTAAATATAGCGCGTCCCATGTATCGAAAAATATCAATTACCTCAGAGCGACTGACCTCCAGATACTTCGATACGCTGCGCATTCACCCAGCGATTATCCTCCGACAGCAAAGAGGCGATCATCGGGCCGATATCCTCGGGCAGGCCAACACGACCTAGGGCGGTATTCTGGGCGATCTGCCGGGCTATCTCGGGATTGTCTCGCACCATCCCCCCGGAGAAATCGGTCTGGATGGCCCCCGGCGCCACGGTATTGACTGTAATGCCTCTCGGCCCGAGTTCCTTGGCCATATAGCGCGTCATGGTCTCGACGGCCGCTTTCATCGACCCGTAGACAATTCGTCCGGGATAGATGATCCGTGTCAGCCCCGAGGAAATGTTCAGGATGCGCCCACCGTCGCACAGCAGGGGCAGAAGCGCCTGGGTGAGAAAGAACGGCCCCTTCAGATGCTCGGCATAGATACGGTCGAATTCCGCCTCTGTCGTATCGGCCAGCGTGCCTGTGTGAGACGAACCTGCCATGTTCACCAGATAATCGACCTTCGTTAAGCCCCATCCGGCAAGCGTCTCACCTACCGTCTGCGCAAACGCCTCGAAAGAGGCCGTCTTGGCGACGTCGAGTTCAAGCGCCTGACCCGGCAAGCCTGCCTCATGCAAGATGGCGAGAACCTCTTCAGCAGCCTTGCGATTGCTCTTATAGGTGAAGATCGCTCCGACGCCCCGCTGGGCAAGCGCCTCGACACTCGCCCGGCCCAGGCCACGACTGCCACCGGTGATCACCGCGATTTTTCTAGTGCTGGTCATATTCATCTCCTGTTTCTCAGATGGGCACAGATCATCACGCAGCACCGCTTGCGATAAGACGTTGTTTCCTGTCAGGATTGTTCAGCTGAACGGAATAATAATCATGGACAGACTGGCTTCGCTGACCCTTTTCCTGCGCGTGATCGAGCGCGGCAGCTTCACCGCAGCCGCTCATGATTGCGGGGTGTCGCGCCCGGCCGCGACCGCGGCCATTCAGGCGCTCGAACTACGCCTCGGCACGAGATTACTGCAACGTTCGACGCGCCATGTTCAGCCGACGGAAGAAGGACGTCTCTATTATCAACGCTGCCAGAGCATCGTCGCTGCGTTGGAGGAGGCCGACAGCATGGTTGGCGGCGCGCTATCGGGCACGATACGCGTGGATACGGTCGGCCATCTGGCGCGAACAATCCTTCTCCCCGCCCTCCCCGATTTTCTGTCACGCCACCCAGGGCTGAACGTGCATCTGGGCGAAGGCGAAAGGCTGGTCGATCTGCTGCGCGAAGGGGTGGATTGCGTCATACGGGGCGGCCCGCTGCCAGACAGCGACATGATCGCGCGACCGCTTGGCTTACTGCACGAAGCTACGGTAGCAAGCCCTGACTATCTGCAAAGACACGGCACGCCTCGTACGCCCGACGATCTGGACGGCCATCAGATGATCGCCTTTGTCTCTTCCCGAACGAAAGAGATCCTGCCGCTCGAATTCTCGACTGAAGAGGGGCTGGTCGAACGGCTCATTCCGGCACGATTGCTCGTTTCGGGGGCCGAAACCTCTGCCGAAGCGGCACGACTTGGCCTCGGTCTGGCTCAGGCGCCACGCTATCGCTTCGAAGCCGATCTCACCGCAGGCACGTTGATCGAGGTTCTGGCCGGATACCCCCCAGCCCCTACGCCACTCACACTGCTCTATCCCAGCAATCGGCAACTCGCCCCACGCGTGCGGGTGTTCATGACGTGGGCGCAGGAGTTGTTCTCCACCTTCTTCAAGCAGCAAGCACACCCCTTCACGGATGGATCAAAACGCTGAGGCGGCCTCTCTGAGTAGCGCTTCGAAACGCTGCACTGGAAGGGAAACCGGAGCATCGATCATCGCAATCGCAAGAGCCGCTTTGGGCGCCGATCCAATGATCCGGTGATAACTGACGCCATCAGCATGGATCTGACTCAGGCATTTCGGCACGATGGAGACGCCCAACCCTGCTGCAACGAGCGAGACGGTGGCAATGATCTGCGGCGCCGATTGCCCGATATTAGGCACGAAACCCGCCTGACCGCAGGCCATGATGATCGCATCGTAAAATCCGGGCCCGAGTTCGCGCTCGAACAGGATCATGGGTTCATTGCGCAAGGCCTCAAGACGAACGCCCTGCATCGAGGCTCTGACATGCCCTTTGGGCAGCGCGATAACCGTCGCTTCTTCGAGGAGGGGCCGCACGACGAGATTCTGAACCGGCGCAGGCGGGCGCACGATCGCGATGTCTATCCGGCGATCGTGCAGGGCATCGCATAAAGCGGGCGTATTGCTTTCTTCGAGCGTGATGATGATGTCGGGCCAGCGCTCCCGGAAAGCACGGATGACGCCTGGCACCAGAGGCAGCAGGGAGACAGCACCGGCCAGACCGATACGTAGCCTGCCCTGTTCACCACGAGACAGACCACGGGCCAGTGACGTCATTTCGCGTTCGAGCCCGATCAGGACGCGTGCCCGCTCGACGAGGGCTGCACCGGCTTCTGTCGGAACCGCGCCCGAGCGCGACCGCACGAACAGTACAAGACCGAGCTCGCGCTCCATGGCCTTGATCTGCTGACTGAGCGGTGGCTGCTCCATATGCAGTATTTCGGCAGCGCGGGTGAAGCTGCCCGCCTCGGCAATTGCCACCAGGTAACGCCAGCGTCGAAGGTCGATAATCCATATCCTCAACATATGGAAGAGGGCTCAAACATATATTGGACGCGTTGAACGACCAAGGACAAACTACGACATAATCGACACCCAGTTGAAGGATCCTAAGTCTCCATGAGCACGACTATCGGTGGTTATCTCGCAAAACGACTGGCGCAGATCGGCGTCTCTCATCATTTCGCGGTGGCGGGTGATTATAACCTCGTTCTTCTCGACCAGCTTCTTGCTCAGGACGGGCTCGAACAGGTTTATTGCTGTAACGAGCTGAATTGCGGCTTTGCCGCAGAGGGTTATGCGCGGGCCAGAGGGGCAGCCTGTGCTGTCGTGACTTTCAGCGTCGGGGCGCTTTCCGCCATCAATGCACTCGGCGGCGCCCATGCAGAAAACCTGCCGGTCATCCTCGTTTCCGGTGCGCCGAACACGAATGACCATGGCACCGGGCGCATCCTGCATCACACGCTTGGCACATCCGATTATGGCTACCAATATGAGATGGTCCGCCATGTCACCGTCGCGGCCGAGCGCCTGTTTTCAGCAGAAGACGCCCCGGCGAAAATCGATCGCGTGATCGAGCGCGCGCTGGCCCTGAGCAAGCCGGTCTACCTCGAAATCCCGTGCAATGTGGCTGATCTGGAATGCCCCGAGCCCGGGCCCGTCGAGGCGCTACTCTCTCGCAGGCCGTCAGCGGGCAAAACGCTCGATCGGGCGATTGAAACGACCCTCAACTTCCTGAACGAGCGCGAACAGGTTGTCATTTTGATAGGCAGCAAGCTTCGGGCCGCGCATGGGCTCGACGCTGCGGTGAAACTTGCTGACCGCGTGGGCTGCGCTGTCACGATCATGGCCGCAGCGAAGGGTTTCTTCCCTGAAGATCACCCTGCATATCGTGGCGTCTATTGGGGCAATGTCAGTTCACCCGGCGCCGAGGAACTGATCGACAACGCCGACGCCATTCTCTGCCTCGGCCCGGTTTTCAACGATTATTCGACCGTTGGCTGGCAGGCGTGGCCAAAGGGCGACAAGATGGTGAGGGTCGAGCCGGAAGAAGTTATCGTCGCGGGAAGGAGTTTCGGCGGTATCAGCCTGTTCGATTTCGTCACGGCGCTGAGCGAACAGGCACCGCGCCGCACAAGAAGCGCCGAAACACCGGCTCTGCCAGCGCCTGAGACCGCCCCTCTTCCCGCCAGTGCTCCCCTGACCAATGACGAGATGATGCGCCAGATCGGTGCCTTGGTAACCGCCGATACAACCCTGACGGCCGAAACTGGCGATAGCTGGTTCAACGCCGTGCGCCTGACCCTGCCCGCCGAGGCTCGTGTCGAACTGGAGATGCAGTGGGGTCATATAGGCTGGTCTGTGCCTTCCGCATTCGGCAACGCCACGGGCTCACCCGAGAGACAGCATATCGTGATGGTTGGCGATGGCTCGTTTCAGCTGACGGCGCAGGAGGTGGCTCAGATGATCCGTTACGAGCTGCCGGTCATGATCTTTCTGGTCAACAACCGGGGCTATGTCATCGAAATCAAGATCCATGACGGACCGTATAATTATATCAAGAACTGGAATTATGCCGGTCTGATCGATGTCTTTAATGCAGGTGAGGGTCATGGTCTCGGGCTGAAAGCCCATACGTCTGGCGAACTTGCGGAAGCAATCGCAAAAGCCCGGCAGAACAGGCGTGGCCCGACCCTGATCGAATGCAGCCTCGACCGGGAGGATTGCACCGAAGATCTGGTCCGTTGGGGAAGTAAAGTGGGCAAGACAAATGCGCGGCCGCCGGTCACGAACTGAGTTCTTTAGAGGGAAATCCGGAAGCGGACCATGATAGCAGCCCAACACGAAACCTGAGTATCTGGCGAGGGATTTGATGCAGCATCGGAGATGAGACGCCTGATTTCCGACGCTGCGATTTTTCGCCCGGTGCTAGGAAACCATCATGCTGTTCTCTCCCCCCTCCCATGACACGCTCTACAAAGCCCTGATCGCGCGCGATCCGTCGCATGATGGCAGGATCTTCGTCTGCGTCGGCACGACAGGCATTTTCTGTCGCCTCACCTGCCCGGCCCGCAAGCCGCTTTCTGAAAACTGCGTTTTCAGGTCGAGCGTCAGGGAATGTCTTGAGGCCGGGTTTCGTCCCTGCAAGCGCTGCCATCCGCTGCATAGTGCCGCAGAAGCGGACCCGATCGTCGGCAAGCTGCTCGGCTTGCTCGACGCCGAGCCGGGACGGCGTTGGCGCGAAAGCGACATCGCCGCTCTTGGCTTCGATCTCTCCACGGTACGACGCAGCTTCAAGCGTCATTTCGACATGACTTTTCTCGATATGGCACGGCAATATCGACTGCGAGAGGGCTTTCTGACCCTCTCCGGCGGCGAGCGTGTGATCGAGGCCCAGCTCGATTCAGGATTCAACTCCCCCAGCGCGTTCAGAGAGGCCTTTGCGCGACTTCTAGGCTGCGCCCCCAGCATGCTGAAACCAGGCGGGTTCTTGCAGGCAAGCTGGATTCCGACCCCGCTGGGAGACATGATTGCCGTAGCGAGCACGACCCATCTGCACCTGCTAGAATTCGTCGACCGCAGAGCCCTCCCTACCGAGTTAAGCGCCCTGCAAAAGGCGCTCAAGACGACACTGGGTCTCGGCTCGACAGCACCGACCGAACAGGTCAGGACCGAACTCGCTACCTATTTTTCAGGAAAATCCTCTGTTTTCCAGACCCCGCTCGCAGCACAGGGAACCGGCTTCACCCGTGACGTGCATCGCGCCCTGCGCAGCATCCCGGCGGGCGAGACGCGCAGCTATGCCGATATTGCCATACAGATCGGCCATCCCGGCGCCGTGCGCGCTGTTGCCCGCGCCAATGGTGCCAACAAGATCGCCCTGCTTATCCCCTGCCATCGCGTTATCGGAGCCGATGGCAGCCTGACGGGCTATGGTGGAGGGTTGTGGCGCAAACAACGCCTGATAGAGATCGAAAGACAATTTTCGATCTCTCCTTGAACCGACAACTCGAGGCGTCAATACTTATCCATAAGCTGCCGTTATGTCGGGTATGTGATCATCATTGAGATCGATATATTTGCCGGGTCTTTGACATCGCATGTCTGCTCTCGTCATAGTAACAGATACGGCAGCGTATCGTCCTGCTGAACACGCAAATGGACCGTGCTCAAGATGTGGAATAATAACGTTACAGGTTTCCCGAAGCCCCCGTCGACTATCTCGCCCAGATTATTCAAATATGGCGGCCTCGTTCTGGGTGCCGTTCTGGTGGTCGCGATACTTAATCCATTCTATCAGATCACGTCGGGATATTGCGGTATTCTGACGAATTTCGGCTCCGTCCAGCCTGCGGCTCTGGAACCGGGCCTACACATCGCGCTACCCGTCTATCAGAAAATCGTTCTGGTCTCGACTCAGCCCCAGACGATCACGTCACATGAGCAGGCCGCGACCCATGACCTTCAGGATGTACGCACCTCCGTCTCGGTGACATTCCATATCGCACCAGCCGATGCGCCCGGCTTCTACCGCGATTTCCGTACCCTCGATACATTGGCCCATCGGATTATCGAGCCCACGGTCTCGAACGACGTGAAGGCGATCACTGCCAATTACAACGCCGAAGAACTGATCACCAAGCGCGATCTGGTAGATGGGCAAATCAAGGATCTGATTATCCGCTCGCTTCAGCCCTATCATCTGACCATTCATTCTGTGAACACGGCAAACTTCGCTTTCTCGACCGCTTATGCGCAGGCGATCGAGTCCAAGCAGGTTGCGCAACAACAGGCACTTCAGGCGCAGTACACCCTGCAACAGACACAGATCTCGGCGCAGGCTCAAGTGGTGCAGGCCAAGGCTCAGGCCGATGCCGCTGTCGCGACGGCGCAGGGACAGGCGCAGGCGCTGCTCGTCACCTCTCAGGCACAGGCAAAAGCCAACGCGCTGGTTTCCCAGTCTCTGACCCCATCCCTTTTGCAACAAAAGGCGCTCGATCGCTGGTCAGGTACAATGCCCGTCTATCTCAGCGCCGGAGCTCCCCTGCCCTTTATCGGCACAATGAGCGCCGCCGAGAAATAAGGCATCGCCCCCCGCACCCAGAACCCGCTCCACAACCGCAAGAGCGGGTTCAATCGGTGATCGGCAGATTTGAAGTCGCGTCCTAGACCATCGAAATGGGGTGTCATGACCGCATGACGCTCCGCCGCCTGGGACCGTGACGGGCTTGCATCACTTAACTCACCAAGCCCCCCTCGCTCAGGCCACCCCCTCCAAGGTCACCTGTCTGATCGGACAATTTGTGCCTTCGGACCCGCACCTTTCCTCGTAACCGAACGGCCAAGCGAACCGGAGCGCCGCTTTGAGAGGGGGCTTACGGGCAAGCACTGGCGCTGCCCAGTCGGCTGAAGGTCGCAGTTTTTACCAACCGACGCGCTATCTGACCGCCCAGGCGGGCCAGAAGCCGCGCCTCTACGACACATCCAGCGCACTCTGCCTCGCGGCCAGAGGCTACACCGCAAATTTTCATCCCCCTGCTTGCATAGCGGGGGCGCCTCCGTTCCCCGCGCGACAGGCATAAAAAAACCGCCCTGTCTTTCGACAGGGCGGCTCTTTCGTAACCTCGATGAAAAGGCGTTGGATCAGAAATCCATATCGCCCATGCCACCCATGCCACCCGGACCACCGGCCGGAGCGGCCTTCTTCTCGGGCTTTTCGGCAACCATGGCTTCAGTCGTGATCAGCAGGCCGGCAACCGAAGCTGCATCCTGAAGAGCCGTACGGACAACCTTGGTCGGATCGATGATGCCAGCGGCAACCAGATCCTTGTATTCGGCGTTCTGCGCGTCGAAGCCGTGCGTGTACTCAGCGATTTCGAGCACCTTGCCAGCGATGACGGCGCCGTCTTCACCAGCGTTGAACGCGATCTGGCGCAGCGGAGCCTGCAGAGCCTTGCGGATGATGTCCGCGCCGACGCGCTGGTCGTCGTTCTGGAAGGAGAGATCCTTCAGGGCGACGGAAGCGCGGGCAAGAGCCGTGCCACCACCCGGAACGATGCCTTCTTCGACAGCAGCGCGGGTTGCGTGCAGGGCGTCGTCAACGCGGTCCTTGCGCTCCTTCACCTCGACTTCGGTGCTGCCACCGACGCGGATCACGGCGACGCCACCGGCGAGCTTGGCAAGACGCTCCTGGAGCTTCTCACGGTCGTAGTCCGAGGTGGTTTCCTCGATCTGCGCGCGGATCTGTGCACAACGGCCCTTGATGTCGTCCGTGTTACCGGCGCCTTCAACGATCGTGGTGTTTTCCTTCTCGATATGCACCTTCTTGGCGCGACCGAGCATGTCGAGCGTCACGGTCTCGAGCTTGATGCCGATGTCTTCGCTGATGACCTGACCACCCGTCAGGATAGCAATGTCTTCCAGCATGGCCTTGCGACGATCACCGAAGCCAGGAGCCTTGACAGCAGCAATCTTCAGGCCACCGCGCAGCTTGTTGACGACCAGCGTAGCTAGCGCTTCGCCATCGACGTCTTCTGCGATGATCATGAGCGGACGGCCGGACTGTACGACGCTTTCGAGCAGCGGCAGCATCGGCTGCAGCGAGGAGAGCTTCTTCTCGTGGATCAGGATATAGGGGTTATCCAGATCGGCGAGCATCTTCTCGGCGTTGGTCACGAAATACGGCGAGATGTAGCCGCGATCGAACTGCATGCCCTCGACGACGTCGAGTTCGGTGTGCAGGCCCTTGGCTTCTTCAACCGTGATGACGCCCTCGGAACCGACCTTCTGCATGGCCTGCGAGATCATCTCGCCGATTTCATGCTCGCCGTTTGCCGAGATCGTGCCGACCTGAGCCGTTTCGGCAGGGGTCGTGATCTTGCGCGTGTTGGCCTTCAGCTCGGCGACAACAGCCAGGACAGCCTTGTCGATACCGCGCTTCAGATCCATCGGATTCATGCCAGCGGCAACAGCCTTGGCGCCCTCACGGATGATGGCCTGAGCCAGAACGGTTGCGGTGGTCGTGCCATCGCCAGCCGTGTCGTTGGTCTTCGAGGCCACTTCGCGCACCATCTGGGCGCCCATGTTCTCGAACTTGTCAGCCAGTTCGATTTCCTTGGCGACGGAAACGCCGTCCTTGGTGATGCGCGGTGCGCCGAAGCTCTTGTCCAGAACAACGTTGCGACCCTTCGGGCCCAGCGTGACCTTTACAGCGTCAGCAAGGATATCAACGCCGCGCAGCATGCGCTGGCGTGCATCGGCACCGAATCTTACGTCTTTGGCAGCCATATTCTTATCTCCAGTAGAGGTTCAGTTTGCGACGATGGGGAGGCTGGAAATCAGCCGATCACACCCATGATGTCGCTTTCCTTCATGATCAGCAGCTCTTCGCCATTGATCTTCACCTCGGTGCCGGACCATTTGCCGAACAGCACGCGGTCGCCAGCCTTGACGTCCAGTGCCACAACCTGACCCTGCTCATTCCGCGCACCGGAACCGACGGAGACGATTTCGCCTTCCATGGGCTTTTCCTTGGCGGTGTCGGGGATGATGATGCCACCGGCCGTCTTCTGCTCGCCCTCAAGGCGACGGACGACGACACGGTCATGCAAAGGCCGAAAATTTGTCATAATGGATCGCTCCACTTTTCTCTGAAGGCGACGTCCTTGCTCAAAAGCAACGCCGCCGGTTTGCGCGCCCGCTTAGCCGCAGCGCGTTAGCACTCCCGATACGAGAGTGCCAAAGAGGTAGGAGAGCCCTCGCCGATCGTCAAGTGTCGTCATGAGGGCAAATGTCACTTTTCATTGAAGCGTCATCCGCAGACCCGGCGGGGTCCAGCCGGGCGCCTTCAAGATCGCGCGTCAGACGGGCGCTCTCTGCTTCCGACCTGAGGCGTTCCCCCTTGCTTCGGCCGAACAGCGCCCGGTTTTCCTCCGCCTTGCGGGCATCCTTCTCACGAGCCAGACGTTTGCGCACACGACGCAGATTGACGATTTCAGTCATGGTGATCGTTGATCCTGTCTATGAACGAACAAGAAAGAAGGAGGGTCGTTCCATGGGACGCCTGATATCCCTTACCGCTTCGGACACCCATCATTTTTCTGCCTACGAGGCGGGAGAGCCTTCTGCCAAGCACGCATTAGTCGTTGTGCAGGAAATTTTCGGGCTGACTGACCATATCCGTGCCGTCTGTGACGAACTAGCAGATCGGCACGGCTATCATGTCGTTGCGCCAGCGCTATTCGACAGGGAGAAACGCGACGCGGTCCTGCCGTATGATAGCGAGGGCATGCGAGAGGGCCTTGCCCTGCGTGCCCGGATCAGCCCCGACGGATTACTGGCCGATGTTACCGCGAGTGCCCATGCCCTCAACAGGCATGGCCATCAGAAGGTCGGTATTCTCGGCTTTTGCTGGGGTGGACTCGTAGCATGGGAAGCGGCGACACGCACGCGTGAGTTTGCGGCAGCGGCGGCGTGGTATGGCGGCGGCATCGCTGCCGTCAGCCATGAGAAGCCCCATTGTCCGGTCCAGCTTCATTTCGGCGGCGAAGACGATCATATCCCGCATACCGATATCAACACGGTCCGCGAGAACCGGCCCGAAGTCGAAATCTTTGTCTATGACGAAGCCGGGCATGGGTTCGGCTGCGATGACCGTCCCAGTTTCAACAAAGGCGCTCGTGACCTCGCCCATGAGCGCAGCATGACGTTTTTCGCCTCCCATCTCTGAGAAAAGAAAGCAAGACCATGCCCAATGAACAAACCCCTCTTAATCCTCTGATCGACAGCCCTGAACGCGATGCACGCATAGCGGCAAAGGCGCGCGAACTCTGGGAGGCTGACGGCAAGCCGGGCTGCGGCGCCGAGGCCTATCGGGAAAGCGCTTCCGAGATCGTCGGCATGGAAGAACACCCCCATTCCGGCGAAATCCCGGTCGATACGCTACCCGATGCACAATTCGCCGATGTGCAGGTCGAGAACGCCGAAATTCAGAAAAATCTGGGAGAATTTCCCGAGAGACTGACCGATCAGGGCGACCGGGATCACTTCCCGGAGAAAGAAAACGAGCCATCTTGAGAAAAGGGCGAAGGCGGCGCAGCCCATAAGCTGACGCCTCCGCCTTGTCAGTTCAGCGCAGGACGCGACCGGCCACAGCGTCGAGCTTCGCCAGGAGCTGGCGATCCCGAGCGTCAGGGGCGGTGATGATCGCGTGATCAAGCGCCCGCTCTGCGCCTGACAGGCAAAGACCACGCTTCTTGCCGAGTTCGGGGATAATCGCCGTGACCAGCGCGCGCGCCTTTGCGGCATTCTGGGTCATGACCGCGACCACAGCATCGACAGTGACGGAGTCATGGTCGTCATGCCAGCAATCGTAATCGGTCACCATAGCGATGCTAGCATAGCACATTTCAGCTTCGCGTGCGAGCTTGGCCTCAGGCATGTTGGTCATGCCAATCACCGAACAGCCCCATTGGCGATAAAGCTCGCTCTCGGCACGGGTCGAGAATTGCGGGCCTTCCATCACGAGATACGTCCCGCCGCGCACCATATCGACACCGATCTTCCCGGCCTGTTCGACGATCACATCGCCCATGCGTGCCGAGACCGGGTCGGCCATGCCGACATGCGCCACACAGCCACGACCGAAAAAGCTCTTTTCGCGCGCGAATGACCGGTCGATGAACTGATCCACCAGTACGAATTTGCCGGGCGGCAGATCTTCACGCAGCGAGCCCACGGCCGAGAGCGAAACGATATCAGTGACGCCTGAGCGTTTCAGCGCATCGATATTGGCGCGAAAATTCAGCTCTGAAGGCGGGATCGGGTGCCCGCGTCCGTGGCGCGGCAGAAACACGCAGCGCACGCCGTTCAGCCGTCCGAAAAGCAGTGCGTCGGAAGGTTCGCCCCAGGGGGTCTCGACCCGACGCCATTCCTTCTCTTCCAGCCCATCGATGTCATAGAGGCCCGAACCGCCAATAAGGCCGATTACGGGCTCGATCGTCACATCTTCACTCATGCGAAACTGCCTTTTCGTCTTGTCGTCAACAGAAGCCTCAGGAACACCAGTTTGACGCAGTTCGCAACCTGTCGGTGTTTTCATGCGTACCGTCATGGTTTCAATCGGCCGGTTTTGGTATAGGCTTTTGCACTCAGGCTGGCGGAAGACCGGCTGGAACAGAATGCGGAGCTTGCGATGAGCGAGACCTTGGATCCCAAGACCTTCGGCACCCTCATTCGTGATCATGTGCCCCATGACTCCCTCAAGGAGACAGCACGGCACTGGTTCGAGACCCTGCGCGACAGGATCTGCGCTTCCTACGAAGCGATCGAAGACGAGGCCGTCGCCAAGAACTCTCCCGTGCTGCGCGACAAGACCGAAGCCGGTCGCTTTAAGCGTACAGCCTGGGATAGAAGTGCGGACGAAAACAGCAACCTTCATGGTAGCGGCGTCATGTCGGTCATGCGCGGTCGAGTGTTCGAGAAGGTCGGCGTCAATGTCTCGACGGTGTGGGGTGAGTTTTCGCCAGAGTTTCGCAAGAACATGCCGGGCGCAGACGTCGATCCGCGCTTTTTCGCCACCGGTATTTCGCTGGTAGCCCATCCCTGCAACCCGCATGTGAGCGCCGCGCATTTCAATACGCGCATGATCATCACGAGCAATGGCTGGTTCGGCGGCGGTGGCGATATCACGCCGATCTTCCCCGATAGCGAGGAAGCCAAGGCAGATGCCGCGGATTTCCACGATACGTTCCGCGATGCATGCATGCGCCACGACCCGGCTTACTATGAGCGCTTCAAGGCCTGGTGCGACGAGTATTTCTATCTGCCTCACCGTGGTGAGCCACGCGGGTTAGGCGGGATTTTCTACGATCACTTCAGCAGCGGCGATGTGCATAACGATTTCGCCTTCACCAAGGATGTGGGGCTTGCTTTCTACGAAGCCTACCCACGCGCCGTGCGCTCACGCATGATGCAAGCCTGGACCGAAGCCGAGCGCGAGGCGCAGCTCATTCGCAGAGGGCGCTATGTCGAGTTCAATCTCATTCACGATCGTGGTACGGTGTTCGGGCTCAAGACTGGCGGCAATACCGAGGCCATTCTGATGAGCATGCCTCCTGAGGTGAAATGGCCCTGATCGCGGGGTCACTATTTAGCCGTATTCGTCTGGCTTAACGCGCAAGCCAGACGATCTGGCAGTGAAGGGAAAGAAGTGCGGACCAAGATAATGCCGTTTATGGCCAGGCAATCCCTGTCGCGTCGCACGCTTCTCTCTACCCTTGCCGCCTCCAGTCTGGCCGCGATCTCTCCCGCCCGCGCCTGGGAGGACGATGAGCAAAGCGAAGGCTCGTCTTCCCTCATCGGCTCACCCAAGCTGATTGTCGGCGGCGGACCGGACTCTCTGCCCGGTCAGGTCGCTCCCCTTCTTGCTGCGGCTCTCGCCAGAGGCCTCGCCACCCCCTCGCCCATCGCCACTCATTACGATCTGGGGCGTGACGGTGTGACCGCAGCCAATCTGTTCGATACGATCAGCCCCGAGGCCGATGGTGGGACCACCATTCTGGCTCCGGGCGCCGCACTGATCGCCTCGCTCTCCGGCGATGGCCGCGTTCATTTCGATTTCTCGCGCTGGGCCGCGCTGATCATGGCGCGCCGCCCTGTTGTGACGATTGCTCGCGCAGAGCTGCATCGGACAATCAGATCGCGCCTGAGCGGCCTGTTTCATGATCGCCCTGTGCGGCTCGCAGTGTCTCATGCAACCGGAGTGGAACTGACGAGCCTCCTTGGCCTCTCCCTTCTGGGGCTGCATCCGCTACCGGTTCCCGGTTACGGAACGAAGGAAGCGGCTCTTGACGCGCTGAAGAATGGGCAAGTCGACGCCGTTCAGCTTACCCCGGGCCCGGACGACGACCTTTCCGCAGATATCGCCTCAGCGCCTCAGGGCATAAAACCCATTTTCTATTCCGGCCCCGTGATTCCCGGCGTGCCCGATTTCGAAGCCACTTACCAGATGGCGCGCGGCCATGCACCGAGCGGCGCCCTGTATCAGTCTTGGCTATCCGTCGCCAATGCCGCTGCTTCGGCACTGGTGCTGGCACTCCCCATGCTGACCCCACCTCTGGCGGTAGCACGCTGGCGCCATGCAGCGCAGGAGGCGGTGATCGATCCCATTCTCAAGAAGTGGAATGACGCCCAGCATCTGACGATCACGGCCGGTGCCGACGCGGCACCACTACTCAACCAGCTTGAGCCGGATCTGACGGCGCTGCTGGCTCTGCGTCGATGGATCAACAACAACCAGCCAAGATGGCGCCAGGGCCAGGAGACGCGCCCTACCTGAGCTCAAGACAGAACGCTCAGACCCTGTTACGCGCCCTGAGCAGGATGCGCACAGCGCCCTTGTTCTTCTTGTGAGTGTGTACGACGGCCAGAATAAGTGGGCGTATATCGCCCCTCTCCAGCCAATGCGGAAGCTCCTGGCGGATTACGCCGCCTTCCTGTCCGCTACCCAGCCCGGTGATGACTTCGACGCAACGTATGCCCTGCGCACTACAGGCGTGCAGAAAGTGGTGAAGCTTGTGGAAGGCATCCTGTGCAAAATGTCCGTGCAGATCGAGGCGCCTCTGCGGTCTCATTTTTCCGGTTGAGAGGGCATTCCACGAGGTCGTGTCGAGGCCCGGCTGACGGCCATTGATTTCGAGACGATCCTGAATACGCGCTAGCTTCGAGGGAGCGGCCGCAGGCCGGATTACCTCCCGCACACGCACCGTTATCTGTGTCGTTCCCTCTTGCTCCGAATTGACAGGAATGGGCGCAGGAAGACCGCTCGCCGCGCATCGCGGCGCCCTGTTGTGCCGCTTGCGTGGCGACATGATCTGACGCCCACGAAGGGGCAGGATCGTGCGAGCGAAAGCCTGCCAGAGACTTTCTTCGTCAGCACTCAGATCGCGTCGGACCACACTTCTTCCTTCTCTGAACGCATCGGAGCAAAACCCGGCGTTCTTATTGTGCCTCTGGGGCCTTCAGCGGGGGGGCGGCGACAACCTGCTGGAGCGGCACACCCTGATATTTGCCGGTCAGTGTTTTGAGAAACGCCACAATATCATCTACGTCGCGCTTTGGAAGCTCGGCGTAAGGCGTCTGGTAACGCGCCATCAGACGCACCGCCTCATCCAGAGTTGCAGCACTGCCGTCATGAAAATAGGGCGCGGTCAGCGCGATATTGCGCAGATTCGGTACTTTGAACTTCTGATGGTCTTCGATGGCATGAGTGAATCCCTCACGCCCGGAATCGACTGCGGTCAGACCTGCCTTGCGTTCGGCGAAATACGGTCCTTCAAGACCCATGACCTCATAGGCATCGCCACCGACCGCCACGCCGCTATGACAGCCGGAACATCCAATGGCCTTGAACCGCTCATAGCCACGCTTTTCCTGTGCCGTAATCGCGTTGTTGTCGCCTTTGAGATAAAGATCGAACGGACTATCCGGTGTGATCAGCGTCTTCTCATACTCAGCGATCGCATTCGTAACGGTCTTCTGGTTGACTGCGTCCGCACCGTAAAGACTGGCAAACGCCGCATGATATTCCGGGACTGCAGCGATAATGGCGGCCACGCCTTCCCAGTCGTGAGCCCCCATTTCGACCGGGTTCGTTACCGGCCCGGCAGCCTGCGCAGCAAGATCAGCTGCGCGCCCGTTCCAGAACTGGGCGATGCTGAACACGGCGTTATAGACAGTCGGCACATTGATGGGGCCCTTCTGTCCATTGATACCGGTCGCCGTCACGAGATTATCGACGCCACCCTTGTCCAGCCCGTGGCAGCTCGCACAATTCATTTTGCCATCGCCAGACAGACGACGATCGAAAAAGAGCTGGCGGCCCAACTCTGCCTTCGTCCAATCGACGGGGACACTCTCCGGAATGGGCTGGATAACCTCTCCTGCGAATTGCGGCGCCACACCCGGCGTTGCGTAGTAGCGGCGACGTTGATCGGCAATCCATGCCAGCACATCGCTACGCGATTTTTCGGTCATATACGCATGAGGGTGCATTAGCAGATAAGCTGCGGGCGGCATCCGGTTTTGCTGGATGACCTCTTCGATGCGAGAAAGCTGCTCGACCGAAGGCGGCTTACCGGCCTGAAATGCGGCAATAACCGGGTCGATGCGGAAATGACGCTGACCCGCAACGAGATCGCGCT
Source organism: Asaia sp. BMEF1 (assembly GCF_051628905.1). GTDB lineage: Bacteria > Pseudomonadota > Alphaproteobacteria > Acetobacterales > Acetobacteraceae > Asaia. The sequence goes on from NZ_CP157575.1 coordinate 729,581, forward strand.
TCATGATCTGATTGGCAAATGGCAGCTTGAAATAAAAGGGCAAATCGGAGGTGCGCGTGTGACAATAATCGCAGCGCGTTTCTCTGAAGGCGTTGAATGCGGCGAGTGCCTTGGGGTCGTGCCATGTGGCACTACTCGTCGGCAGTCGCGGGGCGCCCTGGTGATCGAAACGGGTCAGATAGGCAATTGTCCCGCCGTAGGCGAGCGCGCCCGCCACAACCAGCCCCACAATACTTTTTCTGACGAGGCCTCTTCTGGTGGTGGCTATGGACAACCGGTATCCTCCTGATCCTGAACGCAAGCGACCGCAACCTGAGGTTTATGGCACTCCGTGTCAAAGTAATGTTTCCGATCACATTGAAAGGTTCTCCCGATACAAAGACCTAGCAACGGTGGCGTGTCCCGCGCTGGAACGCAGGGCCACTTTATCGGAAGCGTCCCGAAAGCGCCTTCAGTGACCAATTCAATGTTCAGCTCGCGTCTTCGCTCATGCCCGGCTCTTCTTCCATGCTGCGACGTAGCCTACGACGCGCGACCGCCACATAACGCGTGTCGATATCGATCCCGACTCCCTGCACGCCGAGTTCCTGCGCCGCCACGAGGCTTGTGCCTGTACCCATGAACGGGTCGAGGAGCACCGTCTGTTCGTCGTAGCCATGAAGAGTCATGCAGGCCGTAGGCAGAGCGACAGGGAAAGTGCCGGGATGCAGAAATTTCTCGCGCTTGTGCCGTACAGTCTCATAGGGAATGAACCACGTATTCCCGCGGCAGCGCCGATCGACGGCATGACGCCGGCGCGTGATATTCGTCTTGTCGGTAAAGGGAACACCCGCGGCCAGACGCTGCAACCTGACATCGCCTCGTTGGGTCAGATGAAACACGTGCTCATGGTTATGGTTGATGAAACGGGTCGAGTTGACCGGCTTGAAATGACCATAGGTCTTTTCCTCAATCGAAACCGATTTGATCCACACTATATGGTTTTGCAAAACGAACAGGTCACGCAGCCGGGTAATGAGCTCGAAGGGCAACCAGGGCTGCGACGATGATCCAGCAATATTGAGAAAAAACGACCCATCGGGCTTAAGCAGCCTCGCGATCTGGGTGCAAACTGTCTGCATCCAGCCGATATAATCCTGTTCAGCCAGACTGTCTTTATAGGTTCGGTAGGCAATGCCGATATTATAGGGCGGCGACGTGACCACAATATCGACTGACGCCGTTTCCATGCGACGCATGACATTGATAGCGTCCCCCCTGATCAGGGCGTGACGACCTATCGCTTCTCGCCTTGCCCTGACTTTTTCCTGCGTCATCAGGCTGGAGGGTGCGGCAGTAAAACGATCATGCGGCCATGACTGCGCATCTTGCCTGCCAGGTGCTCGGCATCCTCGCCCCAACCGGTGAACAGATCGGCATGATCGGCCCCCTTGATGTCGCTTCCGACATCCTGGCCAAAGGTAAGATGCATCCAGTGCCCCTCGCCACCATTGGCCTGCGGCAGATGCGTATCTACCCAGATCGGGGCTCCCATCGGCAGGAGACTACGGTCGATGGCAACGGACCGACCGGGCGTAAGCGGCACGCCCATCGCACCCGGCGCTCCGCGATCCAGCGGAATGGAATCGACACGCTTGAAGAACACGTAATCCGGGTTCTGCTCCATGACCTCCTGCGCCCGATCCGGATAGGCGGCGAGCCAGTTTCTCAGGCTTTGCAGCGAGACATCCTCAGCAGCCATGTCGCCACGGCTGACCAGGACACGCCCGATCGGCACATAAGGCGCACCGTTCTTGGCTGCAAATCCCACGCGCCGGATAGAACCATCGGTCATGACGAGGCGACCCGAGCCCTGAATCTGCAGAAAAAACAGGTCTTCCGGCGAGCGCAACCAAGCAATTTCGAGCCCACGACCAGACAAGGCCCCATGGTCGATTTCAGCCCGCGTATAATAAGGGACGAATTTTCCGCCTTCCCATCGCCCTGTCACCCACTCACCAGCCGTATCCTTTGTATGGATCAGGTCGGCAGGCTGTGCGTAGAGCGGAGTCTGGAACGCGTCCGTCTTGACGGCCGATGCGTAGATCTGAGGTTCGTAATAGCCGGTAAAGAGCGCGTCATTCGAGACGAGATAGGGGGCAAACCACTGCTCGAAATAGCTGCGTGCCGCCTCGCGCGTATTGCCGATGCTTTGAAGAGCCGTGCAGGCGCCCTGCCACTCACCGGCAATGCTTCCATTGGGAATTGCCCCGGCAACGCCGCCCAGATGCGTTTCCGGGGGCAGGCGCATGAGGCGCTGGCATTCCGCACGCAGCAACGGCAGCAGAGTTTCCGGAGCCTCCGCCGACCAGCCATCCAGCATGCCGTAGGTGAGCGGCGTGAGCTGAAGCGGTCTGGCCGAATCTGGCTCCGTACAAGAGGCGAGTAGAGCAAGTCCGAGCCCGAGGGAAAGACGAGAAACTATGTTCATGGCAAACCGAGTTTGTCGTGCGCCCCGCGAGACGCAGCTTTTTGAAGCAAGGTCAGGGTGCTCCACGCCCCCTGCCGAAGGAATGTCAGGCAGCGCGCGCAGCAGCCAGATGCCAGGTTGACGGTGGCAAACCCTGGCCGCTTTCGCTTTCGAACTGCCAAAGATCCGAAAACTCGGTGACCGATTCCGTTCCGATCAAGGGTTGGCCGTCAACATCGTTGAGGATGCTGATCTGACGCGACACGATCTGCACATCAATCCGGGCTTTTTCATGTCCGCTGATGCGGCTGAAAAACGCGTCGACGATGGCGAGACTGTTAATGCCCACGATTTCGGTACGCTGCTTCTGCTGCGCCGCCTCCCGGGCGACTATGGCTGCCTCGAAACCTGCAAACGCCTCGGGGCTGAGATAAGTGCGCAGCGTGGCGCGATCACCCTCCGCAAAGGCTGCCACGACTGCGCGGAATGCTTTTTGTGCGTTCTGCAGAAACGTATCCGCCTTGAATCCGGGCTGGGAGACGGTAATTTCCCCAAGAATCTGACCCACGCGTGTGCCGGGTTGGGGAATATCAAAGCGCGCACTGGGCTCTTCGATCACAGGCTGAGGTGCATCCATCCTCTCCTGCCCGCACGGCATGGGCACAGGGCCGGCAGCTTGTTGACCCCCGACATCGACACGTCGACCAAGCACAGCACGTAGTCGCCAGACCAGCACGAGGCTCAGCAGCGCAAAGATGACGATGTCATAAGGAATATTCTGAAGGAAGGACATCACAGTTTCAGCTTCTTGCTATTCTTGATCTCGAAGGGCATGGCCCCTTGGTAAAGCGGCTTTATCGGCCACACAACACCCTCACCGGGCGCCAGACCCAGATCATGGTCACAATTGCGCAGGAATTGACGAAGAGTTGGCGTATGAGGGGGATCATGCTACCGGCTTGAAAGCACGAAATGCAGCCGATTTCGGCTGCGTGTAATACGACTTTGATTGCGAGGCTCCATGTCCGATACCGCCCAGAACCCGGCACCCGAGCAGGGCAACCCGCCTGCCCTGCCCCTGTCGGTTAACCTGCAATACACGAAGGATCTCTCTTTCGAGGTTCCGGCAGGCGCCGCAATTTTCGCAACTCTTCGCTCGGCGCCGCAGATCTCCGTCAATATCGACGTGCAGGCCAACCGCCTTGAAGAAGCGCAGCCGGTTTTCGAAGTCGCTCTGGCCATCCGCGCTGAAGCGACGGAAGCGCCCGAGACCGAAGGTGGCCAGCCTGGCCGCACGGTGTTCATCGCCGAACTGACCTACGCCGCCATCGTCACTCTGACCGATGCCCCGGCAGAGCTGGTCGAGCCGATCCTGCTCGTCGAGGTGCCACGCCTGATCTTCCCGTATGTGCGTAGCATCATCAGCGACGTGACGCGCGATGGCGGCTTCCCGCCGATCGTGCTGCAGCCGATCGATTTCGTTGCCCTCTGGCAGGCCAAGCGCGCTCAGCAGTTCCCCGAGACCGCAGGCAACGCCTAAAATTTACTTGCACTGCCGAATCCTTATTCGGCAGTGCGCCCTATCGGGAAAGGGCTAAGGCCCAATAAAATTGCTTGCCAAGCAGGTCCACTGACCTCTCTGGTCAACCTATTCCTTGTCCCAGACGCTTATCACCCGCGATTATGCTGAGGAAACACGTCGCTCCGGTTCGAACTATCCGCCGCATCTCCGTCTTAAGGGGCAGGAAGCATGCTAGGGCTCAGAACCCCCTTGGTTTTCAGAGGGCGCTTTGATTCAGGCTCTTAAACGAGCCTGAGTAAGGAACAACCTGCTTAATCCACGGACGAACAGAAGGAGCGTCTGCGTCGCTTTTTTCCTGAGAGTCACGGCAAACTTCGCGCTAATGACCGCCGCGGAATAAGCGGATTTTTTGTGAGTCGCAATGCTGCGCGCTGGCATGATGTGCCTTAGAAAAAGGTTCCGTACAAGAAGCTCTACAACCGTTGGAAGCGTTAGGACGATATGAGCATTTTCAGGCGGATGACGGATAGCCTACCCCCCCCCGTGCGCGAGCGCGGCTCCGGGCCACTGTGATTCATGCGATCTACCTCAAGGCACACCATACGGCTTCAAGCCTGCGGTTAAATAAGCCGTTCGGGCTTCTTATCGACTGTGCCGAAAGCGGCATGGACCTGAAACTGCATGCGGCCGATCAAAGTAAACGAGTAGTCAGCACATCAGACAAGCCACCTACGGCGTTAACCGAATGTGTCAGAACTGTTATGTTTCTGCTGATATTATGCTGCGTAAATACAAATCTCGCCGCCCTCTTCGAAATTGCAATAGAACCCGTAGCTATCCCATCGAAACGCGAAGGTAGGCATCGAAAATCTCATGGCTCAAGATTGGCCCTATTGAGAAAAAGTAATTACCAGGCCAGAGTTAGTAATTGACAATATTACCATAGAAAACTCCAAGCCGCTCTGCGTAAGCCCTTAGGGTGAATGCCTGCGAACGCGCGTAACCGGCCTCCACGAGCCGGCTTGCGAGTACGTCGTCACTTCCTACTCTAGAGAGAGCAACCGTGAGAGCCTCGATATCGCATGGATCTACCAAATATGCGGCGCCGCCTGCTATCTCTTCGGTAGCATGCCCTTGGCTAGTGATGACAGGGGTACCCAAGGTCATCGCCTCAGCGATCGGCAGCCCGAAGCCTTCAGCAAGAGACGGGAAAAACACGCAACGTGCCTCTAGAATGGCACGAACCAAAGAGGCACGACTGCACCACGGCAGGATTTGCACGCGTTGAGGAGCTGGATGCTCCGCCAGAGCAGCCAGCTCCTCTTCGGCGCCAAAACCCTGCTTACCGATCAGGACAAGGGAACGATGCGACCCGGAAAGACCGTGAGCCCTGATCATGCGACCGATATTTTTGCGCCGCTCGAGAAGACCAAAATAAAGGAAACTGCCTGGCGGGCATATCACAGCCTCGCGACGCGCCTCGGCAATAAGTGACGGCGAGAAAGATACTGGCTGCGACAGGTTCACCACCTTGTCTGCCGGATAAGCCAGATGCTCGATGATATCGTCCCGGACTGCATCGGACACTGTTACGATCGCCACAGCGGCATCGCCGCACTGCTTGAGACGACGGTGCGTGCGGCTCGTGCCCGAACCACACAGATCGGGCTGCAACATAGGTATCAGATCGTGCATCGTCACGACATTCGGGATTCCAGGCCATGTGATCGGGAGAGGGCACGTCCAATGCATAATTGCAGGCGGCTCGGCGTGGGCGACGTAAAGCGGTCGTTCGCTCAGTCGAAGGCGATCCCTTACCTCTGCGGTGCGATAAAGATCCTGGCCACTAAACCCATCATCGGCGCTCTCGAGCAAGCACTGAGAATGTAGGCTTCGGGCCACTCTGAAAAGACGCCTGCTCAGGGAATGATTATGGACTGTCTGATCTGCATTATCGTGCAGCCATTTCGGCGATAGACCAACCAGATGACACGCCTCGAAGAGTAACATAGCGTAGGTCGCGATTCCCGTACCGCCGGGGCGTCCCGTATTGCGAGTATCGATTCCTAGATCCATTTTCAGGACGAGCGACGGGACTTCGTGTGAAAAATAGAGTCCCAGAACGTCGTGCTGACCGCAAAATTCTTATCCGGCACTGAATAATGATGGATGAGATGATGTCGCTTCAGGCGGAGAAAAGGACTCCAAGTGAGACCCCATTGGTGGCAAGCATAGTGTACGAGATCGTAGAACACGTATCCCACGAGGAACCCGCCGAAATAAGCTGTGCTCGCCTTCCCCGCTAACGCGTGCGAAGCCCACCAAAGCAGAACCGCAATCGGTATCGTCACAATTAGCGGCATCATATTTCGCAGCTTGTCCTTCGGCAACTCATGATGATTACCGTGGATCAGAAAGACGAATTTCCGTCCAAACTCAGACGAAAATTTAAAATGAAACAGGAAACGATGAGCCAAGTACTCTGTGAGTGTCCAGACAAGAAAACCGACGACATAGGCGCACACAAGTTGGCCAAATGATTGAGGCAGACAGTCGATAAACAGGATGACGATGAAGCTAGTCCAGACCGGCACATAGACATAGATCGGCATATACGTCAGAGACTCGAGCCAAGCGTTTTTGAACAGCCTAACGGTCATGCATAGATCCCTTTTGCGACGCGTCTCTCCTCAATGGAACAGCTTTCTCATCTTGACCGCGAATTAACACAGCATCGTTGATTCCGCAGCTCGAAGCAACCGTCAACAAGACGATCGACAGCGCAACGAACAGGAACTTGACGAAAAATTAGCAGAATGCGCGGCGAAACGAGAACTGCGTTTCTCAGTGTTACGTAGCGTTTCGAGGTGATGTCCTGAAGATAGCGCGACGGAACACGAGAAGTCAGTTCCACTTTTTATGAACGCGAAATATCGAGAAAGTCAGCTGTCTGTAGCCAGACCGGATCGACGATCTTCCCACAGCTGTTATCATCAAGACCAGGCGACTTGACGAACTGGTTGACTTAAAAACGATCTTTAGCGCCAGAGATCTTGACTCACGTCAACGCAGGATGACGGACGTTCCGATGCATAACCTGTGGTGAAGCGTTGTGATAAACTCACCATTTATCCTGGCACCGTCCCTAATCACGGTTTTTATTTCTCAGGTTTAGCAGAAGAATCGCTGATCCTTCCTAGGAGATGGCAAATGCCCCTTGATTGCGATGATTTAGGTTAGAAGGGAAAGTAGAAAGGCTTTTTGACAAAACGGCTTATGCTTGAAATCGAGTGGCGGGCTATCAGGCAAACCTGTCTACGCTCAATCTGATAGCGAAGGTAATGATATTACATGAAGATTGCTGAATGGATGGCTCGATCCGGTGTTGCCTTTGGCACCAGTGGCGCTCGAGGCCTCGTCACGGCGATGACAGACGCGGTCTGTTACGCGTGTACGGTTGGCTATCTAAAGCACCTGCGCTCGGTTGGAGAATTCGCGCCTGGCGTTGCTGTAGCCATCGCAGGAGATTTGCGCCCTAGCACGCCTCGCATTATGCGCGCCTGCGTCGCGGCGGTGATCCAGATGAAGGGTGAGGCAGTTCTCTGCGGTCAGGCTCCAACGCCCGCCTTGTGTAGCCATGCTTTTGCCCAAGGCATTCCTTCTCTTATGGTGACCGGCAGTCATATTCCATCTGACCGCAACGGCATCAAATTCAACCGCGCCCATGGTGAGTTTCTCAAATCCGACGAAACGGCGATGCGCGAGCAGGACGTCGATCTACCGGCAGGATGGTTCGATACTGCTGGAGCCCTGATTACCGATATCGATCTCCCTGAGACGTTCGACGTCGTACCGGACTACATCACGCGCTACACCGACTTTTTCGGGTCCGAAGCGCTCTCTGGCCTCAAACTGGGCATTTATCAGCATTCGGCTGTTGGGCGAGACGTCCTGACGCAAATCGTTACGGCACTTGGTGGTCTTGCATTACCCTTGGGGCGTTCGGACATCTTTATTCCGGTCGACACCGAAGCCGTGCGCCCGGAGGACGAGACACTCGCGCACGGATGGAGTGCAGAACACGCGCTCGACGCCATTCTAACCACGGACGGCGACTCAGATCGCCCGCTACTTGCGGATGAAGGTGGAAACTGGCTGCGGGGCGATGTCCTTGGTATCATTACCGCGCAATTCTTGGGTGCAGCCGCAGTCACAACACCGGTGAGCAGCAACACAGCTCTTGAAAAATCCGGGTTCGCTCAGGAAGTTCATCGCACGCGAATCGGCTCGCCGTTTGTAGTGGAGAGCATGACGCAAGCTGCACTCAAAGGCGTGGTTCCCTCAGTTGGATACGAGGCGAATGGTGGGTTTCTGCTTGCTAGTCCAGTGACACTCGAAGGGCGCACGATACCCTCCTTGCCGACACGAGATGCAGTTCTTCCCATGCTGTGTGCCTTGGTAAGCGCGCGTCAGTCCGGTAGCACACTTAGTGCTCTGATACGCAAATTACCGCCCCGCTTCACTATGAGCGACCGCCTCGCGGAAATTCCGACAGTTATAAGCCAGGCAGCGATCGAAAAACTTCGTTCCGCTCCTGAAAAAGTCGCGGAATCCTTGGGCTTTCTGACCGCCTGCGGCCCTTTGTCACATGTCGATGAGACGGACGGTGTGCGCATGACTTTCAAAAGTGGCGAAAATATTCATCTGCGCCCATCGGGCAACGCCCCCGAACTACGCATCTATGTCGAAGCAGATACTCAAGAGCGCGCAGAGCTCTTGCTGGCTACCGGACTTGCTGCCGTAAGTTCGTGGAAACGAGGCTGATCTCCGGGAACATCCGGGCCGTCACCGGCCCGGATGACTCTGGGCAGCGAAGCTTTCTATATGATCAAGAGCCATCCCGACGCTGTTTGGCCAATCGACAACGAGACTGGGAGCGGTTGAGACGGAAGATCGAGCTTTTTCGACCGTCTTCTTCGATAATGCTTCGATCTGCCGCATCCAAGTCAGACCATCGAGCGGATCGATATAGCGGGCCACGTCGCCACCAATTTCGCGGAAGACAGGAATATCGGAGCACAACACCGGTGTACCGAGCGCAAGAGCCTCCGCCAAAGGTAGCCCAAAACCCTCCGTGAATGAGGGAAACAACAACGCGCGAGCTCCGCGCAACAGCCTAACAACCTCGGTGTCGGACAACGCATTATGCTCTTGCACGTAGCCCTGCAGGCTAGGGCAACGTTCGAGCATATCCAGAACCTGCTCATTTTCCCAACCGCGCTTGCCAATAATGATCAGCCTCGGCGCCGTATCCCCATGGGTTTCAATGAGACGCCGCCAGATATTGAGCAGAAGAAGGTGATTTTTCCTTGCCTCGATCGTACTCAGATAAATGAAGTAAGGCCTCTCGGTTGCCTCTCCGCGCATCTCTGCTGCCGAAACCTCACTTTCGAAGGCTTTGAGATGAACACCATGCGGCACCGACCAGACGGGCAGACTCTCTCTGTCCGTTAAATCGACATAGCGCTCCAGTGAAGCACGCACCGCGCGTGAGGGAGTCAGAATTGCATCCGCATAACGCAGAACAGTGTCGATACGACGCTTGTGACGCGCGGGCTCTCGCGGCCGCGAATATTCAGGATATTCCAGTGGGATCAAATCATGCACCATCGGCACGAATAACGTGCCCGGTCGACGCTTGATTGCCGTCTCGATCACCGCAGGCCTGACAAGATGATGATGGGAGACGTGAAGGTAGACACGGGCTTGAGATGCCGCAGGTTGCCTTGCATCTCTTCGCGCCAATTTAGGCATAAGGATGCGACTCTGAAGACGTGCGGCCAGTCGCGACACCGCCGTCTCAGTACTTGTTCCTCGGTCCCAAAAAGCGCCTATCGAAACGATAAATTCAGCAGCAGCAGCGAATGGCACCGCTGAAAATCGCCCCAATGGATGCATCGCCGCAAATTCGAGCCGTTCCGGCGCTTCTCGAAGCAGGTAGCGAGCATATTCCAGCTCCACTCGGTCAATTCCCGTTGGGACCAAGGCTTTGGCCCGCGACAACAACCTGGAAATATCGAGCGTATAGAAAGGCCTCATCGGCGCCAAAAAAGAGCTCATGTCGATAACTGTCGCGTGACCGGGATGACATTCTTCAACTGGCTGGGATTATGCGCAAGCTCGCGTCTGAGCGCTTCTCTACGTTGCATTTCAGCGCGTGAGGCCGCAGCAAAATCAAGCGGGCTATGATTCGTTAAACGCTCTATTGCGCTGTCGACGAGTTTATCGATCCCCTCGCCCGAAAAGAATCCCCCTGGGATCAGGCAGCGATCAATGAGTACACGACGATAGGCGGCAAAAATGTTACGATCAGGCTCTCCCGGATCGCCCCAGAACTCCTCCAGTGTACCCTGAAAAGTAATTCCTGGCAGGCTATAAACCGCGTCACCCAAAGTGATGACTGGCTTCCCCTCCGCCAAAGCCAGGGTGCCGGTCGTGCTGTTGATCGTGATAACCCCCATCGCACCACGCACGAGCTCAGCTATGTCGCCGGTTTCGAAGTAATCTACCCGATCCGCCACACCATAGGCCGCCGCCTGTAAGGCAACCTCGTTCCGCCAGTTGCGGATATTGTTATCAAGCGGATGCTCCTTGATGGCCAGACGTAAGCCATGCGGGGCGTGCGCGGCAAATGAGGCAATAACCGCGCGGATGGCCTCCGCCATGCCGCTAAAGCTGGAATGCAAACGTACCTGCGCATCCGCATCCAATTGTAGCGGGAATAGCATGAACGGCACATCCGCCTGCCTCAGCTTGTCCAATGTATCCTTTGTTCGCTGAGCCCGCTCTTTTTTTGCAAGAAGCTTGCGAAGCCATCCCATCCCTTCCGTCAGGGGATGCCAAGGCCGGTAATTGTCCCAGTGTCTGTAATACCAGCGTGAGAGAAGATCAGCCGTATTATAGGCGAGTCCCTGTAGCGCTCTCGTCCTGAATGACGATGGCACTGGGTGATGATCAGGCGCGGGTGGAAGCTCCCGCGCTCGCTGCAAATAATATTGAGGGTCTCTGGGAAGGCTGGAATTGCCGTTGACACCACCCAGCTCCAGCGTCACCCAATCGGGCCGGATGTAGCCTTCTTCGAAAACATGCACTGGGATATGCAAGCGACTGCACACGGCTATCGCGGCACTATGCAACGGGCGACAATCCCCGAAGAGCAATACGTCCGTGATCTCTCGTGTGGCAATAATCTGCGCCAGCGCATCGGGCCACTCATTGGGCCGCCCCGTGAAGTCAATTCCATTAGGCAAACGCCAGAACAAACGGTCTCCGCCGTTGAAATTGACCTTCCACACGCCGTACCCATCGTCGCGTAGCGCCTTGCCGATCTTCCCAAAAAACGGTCCCATCAATCCTTGCAGGAGAAGGACATTGCGCTGAACACGCGGCGTAGCCTCTTGTTCAGACACTTTGGGCAATTTCTCGGCGCTCTGCACAATCTCAGTCTCGTTCACTCAGAGTCCCCGGCTTCGGAAAAGGCGACGAGACACGTCCTGGAAGCCTTTTCTGGTCATTTTTGACATAACTCCTTGGTACCGTCGCAAGCGCATCAGAAAACCCGGACGCCACAATTCCGAAATCGCAAAACGTGAGATGAGTGTTTCGGGCCCACATGGCAGGTGGGTTAATGGGTCGATATAGCGCGGGTAAAGCAGCAATGTGGCAGCAACAAGCTGCTCCCTGTTAAGTTGCCTCGTCCGACGCTTAACCGGCTCGTGATCACGGGTAAGACCCCAGCCCGCGTAGAACGGCTGTCCATAAGTAGTCACAGGCTTGCAACGCATGAGCGCTTCAAATCCGGCAAGCGACGTCAGGGTATGCACTTCATCGACCGCATCGAGCAAAGGCGCCATCGCGCCTTCCCTGCAGATCCGATCGGCAAACTCTAAAATCACGGAATCTGTGATTGCGCCTTTGCGATGACCGGCATCTACGTCAGGGTGGGGTCGATAGACGATAAAGGCCTCAGGCTCTGATTTCCGGACGCGTCTCAGCAATTCGAGATTGCCTCCCACACTTACCCCCCCGAGAAGAACCGAAAGATCATCGGCAACCTGCCCCGGCACGAGAATGACCTTCCGCCCTTTCGGCGCTTCGAGACTGGGGCTGGCGCCGCCATGGGCATATTTGGACACAGCCTGGGTAACGATGGTCTCTATCAGACGGCTCGCGCGGGCCTGCAGATCGGGCCCGAGAGTGTGTGTGGCGAGAATTGACTCGAGATCACTGGGCGTTCGTGGATCATAATAGACGCCCAGACGATCAACGATAATCGAGGCAGGCGGAAGCATTCCGCTCCCCAGACCCGCGGAACGGATAAAACCGTCTTCGACGCGATAAACAGGAAGCTGCGCAGACCTCGCAGCAGTTTCGAGCCCTCGCGGCATTCTGGTGGACCAGACTGCGATCCCGCCCATGCGCGCTGCGGTCAAGACCGCCTTAGCGCTCCGTCTGAAGAGAGGCTTTGGACACCGGAAATCTGCGGTGGAAAAGAATTCGCCGATCCTTTTCCGTTTCCACCAAGCCATTCCCGCACAGACCGCTATCTCACGGTTTTGCCGCAATATGTCTCGCCACTCGATCAGAAGAGTTGAAGCAGCTTCAACCGAAGAAGGCGCACCAGTATAAGGACATTGATAATGCGTCTTATCCAGAAGAAGCGCTACTGCCTTACCATGCGCATCAGGGTCGGGGAAATCGGGCCAGCCTCCCGACCGACTCACGTTCCAGAACGTCAGGCCGGACAAAGCTGCCAGCGCCGCCAGGGACGAAACGATGCCAGCAAGCGTGAACACCTCCTGTGCCGCCCCCAGAAGAGATGACGGATTGACAGGCAGGAACACAACGGCGCCGCCTTCGATTCCGACACGCTCACGCAACTTGCGCCAATACGGCGCGGTGTGTGGCAAAACCAGCAGCAAATCATCGGCCGGGCGACGGGCTTTCACCGCGGCCCATAGAATCTCGGCGTCCTGAAGATTGTCAGGCGCACAAACGAGACATCTGCGTCGCACGGGTGAGTCGGGTGCCCAGAACGGTCCTCCGATTTGCTCCTGCAAAACGATCTGCACGATGGGGTCGTTACGGCGATTAACCGCTCTTGGAACGATCTCGCTCCAGAGGCAATCGCTCTTACCCAGAACAGGCAGACGCGCGCCAAAAGGAGGAATCGATAGCAGGGTGGGAGCCAAACTCATCTCCATGAGAGATTCCGAATCTGCTCGGATCGCCTCTGGTCGACCGGAATGTTTCAGAAACTCGAACAGAGAACGACGCCCACAAAACGATACGCAAGGATAGACCCCGCACGCTTGTCAGGTGAGGGCTGAGCTGTCAACACGAGAGCCAACCGACAAGAGTGACAATGCAACCTGAACCGAACTCCATTTTCTGCCCGTTGACGATCCAGGAACCACCTTCATCGACTCGGATAAAAGGCGGCGTGCGCACGTGCTTTTCAAAGAACACCCTGCCGTGATCCTGCTTCTGAGCACGTTTTTCGCCGTTTTGGTCATAGCCTCGTCACTCGATCACATGGCCCAGCCCAATAAATACCCGACACATCGTTCAACGCCTCTTCGAGAGCGCGCGATGGGGCTACCGTTCAGAGTGCTTCCGCTCCTGCTGATGTTCGGATGTGCGCTTGCTGTGACCGGGCGGGCAGTCGGCGCAGGTGTGCTCAGCATTGTCGCAACAGCCCTTCTTGTTCTTGGCTCGAATCTCAAACGCGCCCTGCTCGACGAACCTTTGCTGTTCAGCGATGCCGTATTGGTAAAAGCATGCTTCCAGCATCCGCGCTTCTATGTCGATGCCTTGCCTCTTCCCGCGCGCGTTGCAGTTCTGTCAGGACTATCGGCAACCGTTCTGACCATCGTAGCCCTGTTCGTTTTCGACCTCACGCATCTGACGCGTATCGGTGGTTCGACCCTTGTGCTGCGTATCATCGGCCTCTTACTCGGTGTCAGTTCGTTACTTCTTTTACGAGAACTTGCACGCACATCCCTGCCCCGCCGCCTCATGCCCTTTCCTGACTACGACGCCACGATGCCCATGCACGGATTTCTGGCAACAACGTCAATTAGCTGGTTACTCTGGCTCCAGGATCGGCACCGTCCCATCTCGTCGCACAGTCAGGCAGCGCGGAGAGAACCGCCAGTGGGGAAAGTCCCGATCGTTGTTGTCATACAATGCGAGTCCTTCGCCGATCCAACGACTCTCATGCCAACGAAAGCGGCTCTCCCGCCCTTACCCAAGCTGGAGCAGCTGCGCCACACGGCACGACACCATGGCCGCCTGCATATGTCGGGCTTTGGCGCCTACACGATGCGTACGGAATACGGGGTACTCTTTGGCCATGAAGAGACCGAACTGGGCTTCAGACGCTTCGACCCCTATCTGAGTGCGCAATCCCATTTTCAGGATGCGCTTCCAAACAGACTTAAGTCACTCTTTCAAAACAGGATCTTCGTACATCCTCATGACATGAGATTTTACGCGCGCGACAGACTTATGCCAGCAAGTGGTTTCACAAAGCTGGTCGGGGCGGCCGAATTCGACGGCAGTGCGAAATGCGGACCGCATGTCAGCGACAGAAGTCTTGGAGAGCATCTCGTTGGCTTAATCAACGACGCCGTCAGAAAAGATCAGAGTACTTTCATCTTTGCGGTCACGATAGAAAATCATGGGCCGTGGCCCGAAGGCCTGTCGGCTTACCTCGATCATTTGGCCCACGGCGACGCCCTTCTTGGCACGATCCATGGTGCTTTGGAAAAATGCGGACACCCTGCACTACTTGCTTTCTATGGCGATCACCGTCCCACCATTCCGAACGCGGTAACACCCGGCAATGGAAGACATACCCCTTTTCTGATCTTCGAATTTGGGACGCAAACCTTGGCGCCTCGATCCAAGCAAGATCTCACACCAGCAGGGCTTCATCATGCGATTTATGAGGCGATTTTGCGTACGCAATGACGCGAAGCGCTTGCCAGCCGCCAACTCGAGTGCTCATGCCACAATATTTGAAGCAACCACGCAAGAATCATCCGAGATCGACAAGTGTGCACAGGATGCTCGAGAGAGGGCAGTGTTTCGGTATACCTGCCCCGGAGGCGTTGGGGCCGACCCGAAATGGATTTGCCGAGCGTTTCCACAACGTACCATGCGCGAAGGAGCGAGAGCGCTGTGGTAGTCTAACTGCAGCGATAGAAGCGGAAAGAGTTGGCGGAGAGGGTGGGATTCGAACCCACGGTACGCTTGCACGCACGGCGGTTTTCAAGACCGCTGCCTTCAACCACTCGGCCACCTCTCCCGCATCGCACTGGGGGGCGCCCCTGCGGCAAGAGCCGCTTCTTTGCCCTGTTTCAGAGAGCGTTGCAAGAGGGGCGTTCTCACGAACATGACCGCAGAAGCCCATTCCAGTCATCCCAGAAGATGAAATTTATAAATCAGTCCCCACAGTGTGGCGATAAGAAGTACGCCCACGGCGAAACATGGTAGAATGATCGACAACAGGAAACCGCTAACAGTCTGAGACGGTTCTGCAATACCGGCCTGCCTCTCTAGCTCAGAAGCCTTATTATCAGCGTTGAACCAAGCATCATCTTCTTTTGTCATGCTTGTCATCCCCCTGCTTCGATATTGACTTGAGATAAACAGGTTTTAAGCGTTAGGGCCAGACACCTTAATTTTAGTCAGTCTCGTCCGCCGCGATCTGACCCGCTGCGACGATTTCGGTCAGCGGCCATCGAGGCCGTGGCGCTGCCGAGATACCATCTTCCATTGCCTGACCTGCATGCCGATAAGACCGGATTGTCTCGATTGCTGCCCACCCCACCATCACCGCATTATCAGTGCATAAACGCAAGGGCGGCGCCACGAAGGGAATATCGGCATGGGTGGAGACGGTCTCCAGCGCCCTGCGGATCATTCCGTTTGCCGCGACCCCCCCGGCAACAACAAGGCTTCTGGCATCGGGGATCAGCGCCAGAGCATGGCGCGCCCTATCAGCCATCACTTCGCTGACACATCGCTGAAAGCTGGCTGCAATATCGGCGGCAAACGCACGCGGTAGCGCCTCCATCCCGTAAGAGGCGATCTGTCTGGCCACAGCGGTCTTGAGCCCGGAGAACGAAAAATCGCAGCCCTCGCGCCCCATCAAGGGCCGCGGCAGGTTGACGGCATCAGGTCGCCCCTCGCTCGCCAGTTTTTCCAGTGCCGGTCCGCCAGGCCAGCCTAGACCGAGCATTTTGGCAACCTTGTCGAAAGCCTCCCCCGCGGCATCGTCGATCGTCCCGCCGAGTTTTTCATAACTGCCCACCCCCCGCACGGCAACGCACTGGCAGTGCCCTCCCGAGACGAGAAGCAAAAGATACGGAAATTTAATCTCATGATCGACTACCCCCGGCAAGCGGGCGGTCAGCGCATGGGCCTCGATATGATTGACGGCAACAAACGGCCGATCTTTGGCGATAGCGAGCCCTTTTGCGTAATTGCTCCCCACGATCAGGCCGCCAATCAGCCCTGGCCCGGTACACGCGGCAAAGGCCCCGATCTCGTCGAGAGTCAGGCCTGATTTATCCAATGTTTCCGCCACGATTCCGGGAAGAAGAGCCAGATGAGCCCGCGCGGCAATTTCAGGCACCACCCCCCCGAGTGCTGCATGACCTGACTGGGTGTGAACCGTCTCGGCCAGAATAGCCCCGTCCGGGCTCAGGATGGCGCAAGCCGTCTCGTCGCAACTCGTTTCGATCGCGAGAATGGGAGAGGTTAAGGAAAAAATTGCCATATCTCCTGATAACGCGATGCAACGCATGAGGCGAGCCGTCTCTTTTCACGGATCACGCGGTGGAGTAGCAAGATCAGCCATGAAACAGATGACGATGCCCGAAGCGCTCATGTCCCAGAGCCTGCAATTACAACAGGTCGCTGCCGAAGCCATGCGCCGTCAGGCCTCGCCTCATCCGCCTACCTCACGTCACTCCCTGCCGCTGCGCGTCGGCACACGCGGATCGCCGCTAGCTCTGGTCCAGACGCGCGCTTTCCTGACCCGGCTGACCCGCTTCTGCCCGCTCCTGCGGGACATGGGCGCGTTTCAGGAGCACCCGATCAACACGACGGGCGATCAGGTGCAGTCACGCCGCCTCGCTGAAATCGGGGGAAAGGGACTGTTCGCCAAGGAGATCCACGAATCCCTGCTGGCACGGCAGATCGATTTCGCCGTCCACAGCCTCAAGGATCTCGAGACCACACTTCCCCCAGGCCTGACGCTCGCCTGCACGCTCAAGCGCGAGGATGCGCGCGACGTGCTGATCCTGAGTCCTGCCCTGCGTGGGAAGGCGAAGGCACTCGTGGCCGCGGGCCATTCTCCGCTCGACGCCCTGCCCTTCGGCGCCCATATCGGCTGCGCCTCGGTCAGGCGCCAGGCCCAGCTGCTTCATCGCCGCCCCGATCTGCGGTTCGGTCTGCTGCGTGGCAATGTGCAGACCCGTCTCGACAAACTGGCGGGCGGTGCTTGCGATGCGACCCTGCTCGCTCTGGCCGGGTTGCGCCGTCTGGGGATGGAAGATCGTGCCGACCTCATTCTGGACCCGGATCTCATGATTCCGGCCGCCGGTCAGGGCATTGTCGGCGTGACCGTACGTGAGGAAGATCGCGAATTGCTCGACCTGCTCTCTGCCATCGAAGACCCGGAGGCCCGCGCCGTTGCCACGGCAGAGCGCGCGCTGCTGGAAGTGCTCGATGGCTCATGCCGTACGCCAATCGGCGGTTATGCGCGCCTGCGAGCCAAAGCGCAGCCAGGCGGCAGAGGGCATTTCGGCGATCGTGAGCTTGTTCTGACCGGGCTCGTGGCACGAGAAGACGGCTCATTCCATCTCCAGCGCGAAATCTGCGGCGAACCGACCGAGGCGTTGCGTCTTGGGCGTGAGCTTGGTCTGTCGCTGCGTGCCGATTCCCCTGACGATATTTTCCAGGATCATGGCTGACCTCTACCGACGCACGGTTCTGGTCACGCGACCGGAGCCGGGTCTGAGCGATACCGGGTTCGCTCTTGAGCGTCTGGGCTGGGAACCCTGCCTTGCCCCGATGCTCAGGATTTATTCCGTGCCCATGAAGCAGGCTGGCGCAGTCGACCGCGTGATCGTGACGAGCGGCCAGAGCCTCGAAGCCCTGCGCGTTGCCCTGCCCCCTGCCACGCCGCTCACCGCTGTTGGCGCACGCACGGCCGAGCGCGCCAGAACGCTCGGCTTTACCGCTGTCGATTACGCTGAAGGCACTGCAAACTCTCTCGTGGGCCATCTGGGCAGAGCGGGCGGGCGCAACAGCGTGTTGCTTGCTACAGGGCGCAAACTGGGCGTCGACCTTGCGGCGCAGCTCAGAATGAACGGCTGGCGAGTCACACGCCGCGTCGTTTACCGCACTGAAGCGACCGAATCTCTTGCCCCGGCGGCACGCAGCCTGCTCGAACAGGAACGCGTTGCCGCGGTTCTTTTCTACTCTGCGGCTACAGCACGCGCCTTTCTCGACGCTTTCGGCGAAGAGCGCGGCCTGTTAGGCTCGGTTCGTGCTCTGGCGCTCTCTCCAACAATTGGCAGAACGCTCGGGGCGGCCCCTTTCCGCGAGATTGCAATCGCGCCTCGCCCGGAACAACAAGCCCTTCTCGCTCTTCTCGGCCCTCTTCCGACAAGCGACACAAACACAGCACGGAGAGAAATCGCGCCTTGAACTACCGCCACGCCTACCACGCGGGCAATTTTGCCGACATGATGAAGCACGGGCTGCTGCTCGTGATCCTGCGTCACCTCCTCCGCAAGCCAGCAGGGTTCTGCGTGCTCGATACGCATTCCGGCTGCGGTGCCTATGATCTCGACTCAGTCGAAGCCCAGAAAACCGGGGAGTGGCGCGAGGGGATCGGACGCTTCGAAACGATGCCGCAAGGCCCGGAAGGGCTGGTAGATTACCTGACAAGCATTCAGGCGCTCGGGTCGCCTGCCCGGTATCCCGGCTCGCCGAGCCTGATCGCCTCGGTACTGCGCGCCCAGGATCGGCTGATCTGCTGCGAACTGCACCCTGAAGATGCCGCAACGCTCAGGCGCAATTTTCGCCAGCAGAGCCAGGTCGCTGTGCATGAACGCGACGGGTACGGCGCGCTCAGGGCCTTTCTGCCGCCGCGCGACCTCAAGCGTGGCCTTGTCCTGATCGACCCGCCTTTCGAACAGGGTGATGAATTCGCCAGACTGGCCGAGGCCATCCAGACCAGCCGCAAGCTCTTCCCGATGGGCATTATCGCGGCATGGTACCCCATCAAGCATCGGGCGCCGGTCCGGCATTTTCACGACGCGCTGCGCGATGCCGGGCTGCGCGACCTGCTGGATTGCAGCCTGCTGTTGCGCACGCCCACCGATCCGACGCGTCTTAATGGCTGTGGGCTTCTGGTGGCTTCCCCCCCTTATCGCTTTGAAGAACAGGCGAGAGCCCTCCTCGATGCTCTCATGCCGGTGCTCGCACCGGGTGGCGAAGGCGGCGTCGAAATCAGACGGATCGCGGAGGAATAATGTCGCTCAAAGCTCCCCATATCGCCGTTATCGGAGCCGGGGCCTGGGGCATCGCCCTTGCCTGCGCAGCGTCCAGAGCCGGGGCACGCGTGTCGCTCTGGTCGCGTTCGCCAGTTGCCGCTGGGTGCCGCACCCTGCCTCGCCTTCCCGCCGTGACACTGCCCGATGCGGTCGATATCGTCTCGACGCTCCCTGAGCAGGTCGATCTCACGCTTGTGGTGGTGCCTATGCAGACCCTGCGAGAGATCGCACCGAAACTGCCTGGCAACTCGCCGCTCATTGCCTGCTGCAAGGGGTTGGAACTCGGAACGGGCGCCCTGCCGCTGGACATCCTCGCCGAAACGCAGCCGGGACGCCTATGCGCCGTTCTTTCAGGGCCAAATTTCGCTATCGAGGTCGCCAATGGAGCACCGGCTGCGGCAACAATCGCCGCAGCGTCGCTCGACGATGCCCATCGTTATGTCTCGATGCTTTCCTCCTCTCACTTCAGGCTCTATGCAAGCGACGATCCGACCGGCGTGCAGATTGCCGGCGCTGCAAAGAATGTCGTGGCCATCGGAGCTGGCATCGCAATCGGGGCCGGGCTGGGCGAAAATGCCCGCGCCGCACTCATCACCCGCGCCATCGTCGAAATCGGGCGCCTCGCTGCCGCCATGGGTGGGCGCGCCGCCACGATTGCCGGACTCAGCGGTCTGGGCGATCTCATCCTGACCTGCACTGGTGCGGGCTCGCGCAATTACAGCCTCGGGCTCGAACTCGGTCAGGGCGCGAGCCTTGCCGATATCCTGAGAACACGCAGTACCGTCGCCGAAGGCGTTGCGACCGCCCCAGCTCTCGCCGCCACTGCCAGAAAACTCGGAATTTCCATGCCAATCGTCGAGACCGTCTCCGCTTTTCTGGATGGCGCCATAGACCTCGGTCGGGCACGGCGATTGCTCCTCGAACGGCCGATCACGGTCGAATAACAAGAAGCCGAAAAGGACAAGACCATGTGGATGCGCAATGAGGCCATGCGCCGTTTCGTAAGCCGGAACCGTTTCGTGCGATTCCTCACCTTCGGGGTGCATAGCGCCATGCAGATGCGTCTTCTGAGCGGGCACAAGCATCCGGTGACCTTGCGACGTCTCAGCAAGGCACGCGCGGGAACCGATTCCCTGCTCAGCAGCGACGAGGCGTTCGTACTACATGAGCTGGCTCAGGCCCAATCTGTCTATGAGGGCGATCTGGCCGAATTCGGCGTCTATCGCGGCGCATCGGCGGAACTGCTCTGCATGGTCAAGGCGCATCGCACGCTGCATCTCTTCGACACGTTCGAGGGCCTGCCTGATCCCAGGGGCAAGGAGGGCAAGGTTTTCTCCAAGGGCGAATTTTACGGCTCGCTTGAGAGTGTAAAACGCAAACTCTCCGGTTATGAGAATGTCGCTTTCCACCCGGGTTTCTTCCCGGATTCGGCCAGCGATATGGGGGATGAGCGATACAGCTTCGTCCATCTCGACGTCGATCTCTATGAGGCGACTTTGGCAGGGCTCGCCTATTTCTATCCGCGCATGATTCCTGGCGGCATTATCCTGACCCATGACTATTCGATCATCGACGGTGTGTCTCAGGCCTTCGCGGAATTTCTGGCAGACAAACCGGAGCATGTCATCGAACTCCCGACCACACAGGCGATGATCATACGAAGCGCACAGGCGGCCTCCTGACCGCATTGCCTTCATCCGCCTGCGTATGCCGTAGCAGGCGCCCCCGCACGACGCGGGCAATGCCATCTCATCCGAGCCAGCGCCTCAGCAGACGCGGCCAGAAAAAGGGGGCGCGACCGTCATGCCCGAAATAGGCCAGACGGGCCTCGTGGAGGTGAATACGGCCGAAGACTTCGACCCGTATCAGAAGCAGCATAATAACGGCCCCTGAAAAGGGGCCGCATAGATAAACCCAGAAATCCTGCCAGGCGCCGGAGAACAGGGCCGGACCGACGCTGCGGGCGAGATTGGTGCTGTCACCTGAAAGCCAGGCCTCGAAAGGGTTGAGCACGAAAAATACCGGCCCTGTGACCCAAGCGGCAAAGGGGCGTAGCAGCGGGCGGGCGCCGCAGGTCAGCACCACAGCGACCAGAATGGCGGTGGTGCTGATCTCACCCACAAAAGCCCACCAGGCTGGCACGAGAGGCGACGGCATGGTGGCTGCAAAATGATCGGCGAGACACCATCTCCCCCAATGGGGCCAGATCAGACCACTTGCAGCAACGATCCCGGCACCGAAAACAGCGCCTGAAAGCTGCGCGAACATGTAGAAGAGCGTATCGGTCATCGTGAGCCGATTACCGAGGCAAAAGGCGAGACTGATCGAGGGGCTCATATGCGCGCCGCTCACACGCCCGAAAGGTGAGAGCGCCGCCAGCGTTGCGCTCAAACCAAAAGCAAGGCCCTCAAGCGCCGTCAGAAGATTGGGCCACTGCACCAACGCTCTTGCGATCGGGCTGAGAGGCGACCCGATGGCGACATTGGTGCAGATGCCACCGATCAGCAGCAGGGCAGTTGCCCAGAATTCGCAGACATAGAGCCTCGGGTGAAGGGCGTGTCCCGGCGCCGGACGGCCTGAAAGCGGCCTGTCCTCGGGGTGAGGATAAAGGTCGTGCGGCGCCTGTTCAGCTACCGAGCGTTCACCCATGACCCTGCCCCACTCCTGTCCGATACCACATATCGCGCCGGTAACCCGTTCGATCGGCGCTCGCAGTAACTGAACAAGCAGACGTCAGGCTGCAACAAACAGCCCCGTGATGGCCGCGCTCATGAGGTTGGATAACGTGCCTGCGATCACGCAACGCGACGCGATCGTGGCGATCTCAGCGCGACGGTCGGGCGCGACACTGCCGAACCCGCCGATCAGGATGCCAACGCTTGAGAAATTGGAAAAGCCGCAGAGTGCGACAGAAACAATCGCCAGATCGTGCCCGGAAAGCGTGTGGGCATGGATAAGCGGCGAGAGACCCACATAGGCGACGAATTCATTGAACGCGATCTTCTGTCCCAGAAAGCCGCCGATCAGAAACGATTCCGACCATGGGATACCGATCAGCCAGGCCAGCGGCGCCATTAGTGTACCGAGAACGGTAGAGAGACTGAGCCCCGGGAGATGCACCCACGCACCCAACCCATTCAGCATGCCATCGAGCAGCGCCGTGATTCCCACAAACGCAACCAGCACCGCGCCGACCGCGAAAGCGACACGGGCCCCGCTCATGGCGCCCTCTGCAAGCGCATCGAAAACGCCACTTGTTTCCAGCTCAGCCTTGGGCATGGGGTCATGCCCGGCATGAGAGTCTTCAGGCGTCGGCCAGAGCAATTTGGAAAAAAGCAGACCGCCCGGAATGGCCATGAATGATGCTGCCAGCAGGTAATGCATTGGCACACCGAGCCCTGCATAACCGGCCAGAACCGAGCCCGAGACCGAGGCCGTGCCCGAGCTCATGATGGTGAACAGCTCCGATCGTTGCAACTTGCTCAGATAGGGGCGCAGAACGACTGGCATCTCGCTCTGACCGAGAAAGACGGTCATGACGGCAGAAAAGGATTCTAGCGCGGTCGTGCCAAGCAAATGACGCAGCCCCTGCCCCACGGCACGCGCCAGGGCCTGCATCACCCCCCAATGATAGAGCAGGGCGATGATGGCTGAGACATAAACAATGGCGGGCAGCACCTGAAACGCGAAGACAAAGCTCTCCTGACCGAAAAGCGTCTCCATTTTCGGGCTGACCAATCCGCCGAACAGAAAATGCGTGCCGACCTGGCCATAGGCCAGAACTTCCCCCACCCCTTCTGCGAGCATACCGAAAACCCGGCGTCCCCAAGGGACGAAAAGCGCCAGCGCGCCGATCGCGCATTGCAGCGCCAGCGCTATCGCCACCTGGCGGTAATTGATGGCTTTGCGGTTACTAGACAGCAAAACACCCAGCGCCACGAGCACCGCAATACCGATCAAACCGCGCAGCGACATCAACGCGCCTTCACTCTCTGACTTTTTCGTCGCAGGCACTTCTTCCTGCACAGAAATGTCTTTTTTTAACAACGCGCTGGGAGGTCACCTCCCTCGCGAGAGAGACGTACCGCCGGCGAAACGGAAAAACGCACTCTGTCGAGATGCTTGCGTAGTGTCTAGTGGAAAGCCACATTGAAAAAACGGCTCACGACACGATGCGACGGATTATTATGACCAGCAGCTTCTACGATCTAGACATACCGGCCCTTTGTGGCGAACCGATCTCAATGGCCGAGTTCAAGGGTAAGGTGGTCCTGATCGCCAATACGGCGTCCAAATGCGGCTTCACACCGCAATATGAGGGGCTTCAGCATCTCTGGAGCCATTATGGTAAGAACGGCTTGGTCGTACTCGGCGTGCCGAGCAACGATTTCGGGCAGCAGGAACCAGGCACGGCGACCGAGATCCAGACCAGCTGCTCCCGCAATTATGGGGTGAGCTTCCCTATGGCCGCCAAATCCCATGTGAAGGGCAAGGAGGCTGTTCCCCTTTTCCGCTGGCTCGCGGCGCAGGGGGGCATGCTCTCCCTACCGCGCTGGAATTTCTACAAATACGTCGTTTCGCGCGAGGGCAAACTTGTAAACTGGTTCACCCCTCTCACCTCACCCGATTCTGGCCGGATGAAGGCCTCTGTCAAGCGCGCTATGATGGATCGTTAAGTACTTTGTGTCTGATCTGATCAGCCCTGACGCTCCAGCGCGAGCTTAAGGCCGAAAGCCACGAAAATACCCCCTGTCGCGCGATCGAGCGTCTTGACGATAGCCGGACGCGACAGGAAGGCACCGAGAGGCGCTGTCATAACAATGAGCAAGGAGAACCAGCTAAGCGTCAGCAGCACCTGGATGCCCGCCAGCAGCAGGGAGAACGTCACCACATTCGCTTCGTGCGGGATGAATTGCGGCAGGAACGTTATGAAGAAAATGCCTACCTTGGGGTTCAGCAGATTGGTCAGCAGCCCCTGACGGAAGCATTGGGCGCCCGACAGGCGATTGACCCGTGTGCCTGCTTCGACAGCATGACCCACATGACGGGGCCGCAGCAGAAGGCGCAGTCCGATCCAGAACAGATAAAGCGCGCCGACCCATTTGACGATCAGAAAGCCGATCGTCGACGCCGCAAGCAGAGCAGTGAGGCCGAAAGCCGCACCCAGCCCCCAGACGAATAGCCCGAGTGTGATACCGAGCGCGGCGCAAAACCCGGTACGCACCCCCGATACGGTGCTCGTGCGCAGGACGAAGGCCGTATCGAGCCCTGGCACCAGAGTGAAGACACCCGCAGCGAGGATGAAACTCGTCAGTGAGAGAATGATTGGGCTCATAGCCGTGTGCCTCGATAGTTCTTTTGCAAGGAGCTTACCGTGCGCTTTCGAGCGAACGAAACACGACCCGCGCCCGCATTTACAGGCACGAAGACACGCGCGCCCGACGCGGCAAGCGCCCTGACATAAGGCTTTCTGCCAGAGACCCGCTTGGATCGCAATTTCCGTGAAGAGGCCAGACCGGATGCGCATCATGAGGGGGGTGGGCCTCGATGAGCATGCCCGAAAGCACAGTTACACCCGGATTATTCGGTAAAACCCCACCGTGCGGGCCGGACACAAGAAAGAGAGACGCAAATCCGCCATAATCTACCTTGCTTTATAACTGCCTGACGACGCGCGGTTTTCCGAGCTGCTGCCTCGTCTTTCCAATATACGACAAGCTTTCGCCCGGCCATGGCACATTACCCCGCTTGCGTCTAAACAGGCGCGTTCCTGATGTTTGTTTTTCGACTGGAAGCCCGGAATGCTCCGTAACCTGATCACCGTTGGTGGTTGGACCATGCTGTCACGTGTCCTCGGCCTGGTGCGCGACCAGCTTCTTGCAGCGTTTCTAGGTGCCGGCCCGGTTCAGGACGCCTATCAGATCGCGTTTCGTCTACCCAACATGTTTCGCCGCCTTTTTGGTGAAGGCGCCTTCAACGCCGCTTTCGTACCGCTGTTTACCGAACGGCTGACTACGAGGGGCGAAGAGGACGCTACGCGTTTTGCCTCTCAGGCGCTGGGTTGCCTCAGCGCCTGGCTGCTAGGCGTGACGATACTGGGCGAGGTTTTCATGCCCTGGATCATCGAGCTGATTGCGCCCGGGTTCGATCATGGTGGCGGGCGTTTCGAGCTGGCAGTTCGCCTCACCCGTATCACTTTTCCCTATCTCATCCTGATCTGCACGGCCGCGCTGGTCGCCGGGGTCCTGAACGGTCTTCATCGTTTTTCGATGGCAGCCGGGGCCTATGTCTCTTTCAATATCGTGGGCATCGCCGCCATTCTTCTCGGTGCGCTCGTCTTCAAAGACACCGCCACATGGACCGCAATCGGCATCACCGTTTCCGGCTTCGTGCAGCTCGGCCTGCTCCTCTGGTCGGTCAGGCGGGCGGGCATGCGCCTCTCTCTGCCCAAGCCGCGACTGACACCTGAAATGCGCGACATGCTGCGGCGTCTCTGGCCCGGCCTTCTCGGTTCCGGCGCGACGCAGCTCAATCTGACCGTCGATACGCTCATCTCGACGCTTCTGCCCGCCGGCTCGATTTCGTGGCTCTACTTTGCGGACCGCGTCAATCAATTGCCTCTTGGCGTGCTCGGGGCTGCCGCTGGCACAACGCTGCTTCCGGTTCTGACGCGTCATGCCGCAGCTCGCGACAATGCGGGAGGCCAGCAAACGCTCAACCGCGCCATCGATTACGCCGCGATTCTTACCTTTCCCGCCTGTTTCGGCCTTCTGGCGCTGGCACCGGAAATCATGGCGACGCTCTTCGGCTACGGCAAATTCACGACAGAAGATGCCCTGTCTTCTGCCCAGTCATTGCGCGCCTACGCTTTGGGCCTGCCTGCCTTCATCATGATCAAGGTACTGTCTCCCGGGTTTTTCGCCCATGGCGACACCAAGACACCGGTCAGGATCGGCTTCATCACCATTGCACTCAATCTCGCGCTCAATCTGATGCTCTATCGTCCTCTGGCCCATGTCGGACCGCCACTGGCCAGCACGATCGCCGCCCTCGTCAATCTCGGCTTTCTGGCGGTCATCCTGCATAGACGCGACGTCTTCTGCCCCGATCGCGCCCTCATGCAACGCCTGCTGCGAATCATGGCGGCATCGTTCGTGATGGCCATTGTGACCCTCACCCTCACGCGGCTCATCGCCCCGGGTCTCGTGATGTGGCACGGGCTGCTCAGGGCCGCCATGCTCGGTCTGCTGATGGGTCTTGCGGGCGCGATATACGTCTTGGCGCTTTGGGCCTTCGGTGTCGCCAATCCCGAGCGCCTGCTGCGGCGCTTGCTGCGCCGCAAGCACGCTTCGCAGCCATGATAAAGCTTTTGCGCGGGCGGTTTTCCTGACCGAAACGTCAAGCGTTGCGAAATTATCATGGCTCAGGCGGCATCGCCCATCCGTGTCGTAAGGGGGTGTTCACAGTCGGGCGCTGGGCAGCTAGAATTCCGCTCATGTGGCGAGCTTCCCCTTCATGACGACCCCGGAGATTACCGGCATCATCCCATCTGCCGAGGGCGCAACCCCGGCAATGGCGCAATGGTTTGCGCTCAAGGCGCAGGAGCCCGATGCCCTTCTCTTTTTCCGTATGGGCGATTTCTACGAGCTGTTTTTCGCCGATGCCGAGACCGCTGCCATGGCGCTCGATATCAGCCTCACCACGCGCGGCAAGCATAACGAGAACCCGATTCCCATGTGCGGTGTGCCGGTGGCCGCCGCTCCGGCCTATCTTGCCAGGCTGATACGACGCGGTTTTCGCGTGGCGGTGGCCGAGCAGACCGAGCAGGCCCGCAAGCCGGGTGAAGCCCCCCAGAAAGGCCCGCTCGCGCGCGCCATCGTGCGACTGGTGACCCCCGGCACACTGACCGAGGAAGAACTTCTCGAAGCGGGCCGCCAGAATCTCCTTCTCGCTTTGGCAACCCCCACGAAGAAGATGCGCGGCTCCACGCCCTGCGGTGCGGCCTGGATCGATATTTCCACGGGCTCGTTCGAGACGGCCTCACTCTCTCAGGATCAGATCGACGAGTTGCTTGCGCGGCTCGACCCCTCAGAGATTCTCGCCGATCCGGCGCTGGTGCCAGATCCGTTTTCCACCCGTGTCGCGCCGAGCGTCACCCTGCCCGGGCTCGAAACAGCCCGCTCGCGCATGGCGCAGGCTTTCGATGTCGCGCAGATCACCATTCTTGGCGATTTTTCAGACGAGGAAATCCGCGCCGGGGCACTGATTCTCGATTATGTGCGCCGCAGCCAGGCAGGGACGATGCCCCGCATCGCACGCCCCCTGCGCCGTGACGATTCGGAAACGCTGGGCCTCGACCCGGCGACACGCGCCAGTCTCGATCTGGTCCAGGCGCGTGACGGCACGACCACCCATACGCTTTTCGCTTCGGTCGATCGCTGTGTGAGTGCGGCTGGCCAGCGGCTTCTGGCACAATGGATCGCAGCCCCCTCGACCGATCTCGCGCTCATTCAGGTGCGTCAGGGCGCCTGGTACTGGATCGCGGAGCAGCCGGGGCTGATAGAGACCCTGACACCGCTACTCAAGAAGGCACCGGACTTGGCGCGCGCCCTGGGGCGCCTCTCGACCGGGCGGGGTCTGCCGCGCGATCTGGCGGCAACGCGCGATCTGCTTCAAGCGGCCGATGCGCTGGTCGCGGTGCTCGAACCGATCTGCACCGATTCAACGCCTTCCCTGATCCGCTCGCTCTTTGCCGGCCTGTATGGCAGGGCCGACGCGCTGCTGAACACATTGGAAAAGGCCCTCGCCGAAAGCTTGCCCGCCCGCGTCGAGGATGGTGGCACCATCGCAACCGGCTTCGATGCCGATCTCGACCGCTATCGTGGCCTGCGCGACGACAGCAAGCGCACGCTTGCCGCCATGCAGCAACGCTATGCCGAGCAGTTCAACGTCGCCACGCTCAAGATCAAGCATCACGCCCAGCTCGGCTACATTATAGAGACCTCTGCGCTGCATGCCGCAAAACTGCGCGACCGGCCCGAGCTGTCGTTTCGACAGGGCACGGCCAATCTGGTGCGTTTCACGACCGACGAGCTGCTCGAACTCGATCGTGCTATTCTCGAAGCCGCCGACCGGGCTGCGGCGACCGAGCGTCGCCTGTTCGCCGCCCTGGTCGCCGAAACCGTCTCTCATCCTGCCCTGCCCGAACTCGCGGCACTTTTCGCCATGGCCGACGTTCTGACCGGCTGCGCAAAACTGGCGCAAGGCGGCGCCTGGTGCAGCCCGGAAATGACACAGGACCAGGAATTCGAACTCAAATCCTGCCGCCATCCTGTCGTCGAGGCCGCCCTCGGCCGGGCGACACGCTTCATTCCCAATGACTGTCATCTTCCTCCCTCGCAGCGGGTCATGCTGCTGACGGGGCCGAACATGGCGGGTAAATCGACCTTTCTGCGCCAGACCGCGCTGGCGGTCATTCTGGCGCAGGCCGGACTGCCCGTTCCGGCGGAAAAGGCCCGGATTGGCATCGTGGACCGGTTGTTCTCCCGTGTCGGCGCCGCCGACGATCTTGCACGCGGCCGCTCGACGTTCATGGTCGAAATGACCGAGACGGCAGCCATTCTGCGTCAGGCCGGACCACGCTCCCTCGTGGTAGTCGATGAGATCGGGCGCGGCACCTCCACGCTCGATGGTCTCGCCATTGCCTGGGCCACGCTCGAGGCACTGCACTCCCAGCTTGGGTCACGAACGATTTTCGCGACCCATTTTCATGAACTCTGCAGCCTGTCTGATTCGATGCCGCGCCTGACGCCCTATACGATGGCCGTGCGCGAATGGCAGGGCGACGTCGTTTTCCAGCACGAGGTCCGCAAGGGATCGGCCAGAAAGAGCTGGGGCGTCCATGTCGCTCAGCTCGCCGGTGTTCCCATGCCTGTCGTGCAGCGCGCCACCCGTCTGCTTGCTGCACTCGAGCGCGAACAGGGCCGAAGCGTGCCGCAGCTGCCCCTGTTCGAAACTGCCGCGCCCCAATGTGAAGAGCCGGACAGGCTGCGCGAGGCGCTGGAAGCGATCGACCCTGACGCGCTCTCGCCCAAGGCAGCGCTTGAAGCGCTTTACGCGCTGCGCAAACTTGCGCTTGAAACAAAGAACGATTTGACCTGATGATGATCATCCCTGGTCTTCTGCAACGCCCCCATAGTTACGGATCTTAATGCGCGAACCGATCTCCCTCCAAGAAACCGACATGCAGGCCGCCCTTGCCGCAGCACTCGACCGTGTGCGTCAGGCAGATGGCACTGTTTCGCGCGAGGATGCCGTCAGTCTCTTTCGTCGCCATATCGGGCGTCACCAAGGCGAGATCCGTCGTCTGTTCGAGGGGCGGCAGCTCAAGGGCATCGCCGCCGCGTCAATTCTTGCCCAGTTGATGGGCGGCGCCATTGCGAGCCTGTTCGATCTGGCGCGCATTATGACCGGCGCACCCGGCTCCGGGCTATGCCTTTGCGCCACCGGCGGCTTCGGCGCAGGACTTCTGGCACCCTTTAGCGATATCGATCTCCTGTTCCTGACTGGCGAAAACCCTGTGCCCGAGACCACCGCACAGGTGGAATACATGCTCTATTTCCTGTGGGATCTGGGCGTACGAGTCGGCCACGCCACACGCTCGATCGAGGGCTGTCTTGACGCGGCGCGAGAAGATCTGACCATTCGCACCACGCTGCTCGACGCACGACGCATCGTGGGCGATGAAGTGCTTTTTGCCGATTTCGGCATCCGGTTCAGCAAACGGGAAGAAGGCGCGCTTTCGTTCATTCATGACAAGATCGATGAGCGTGAGAAACGTCACAAACGGTTCGGCGACAACCCTTATATGGTTGAGCCGAATATCAAGGAGGGACGCGGTGGCCTGCGCGACCTCCAGACCCTGAACTGGATGACCAGGGTTCTGCAAGACAATGACGGCCTGAACCCGGCCTCGAAACTCAAACCCCACGAACCCGCTTTCACGACACTCGGTCTCCTGACCGAACAGGAAGCCAACCGCGCCAGACGCGCCTGGAACTTCCTCTGGACCATCAGGCTCCATCTCCATTACATCGCCGGTCGCGGCGATGAACGCCTTGCCTTCGACGTGCAACCCGTCATCGGTGGCCGCATGGGTTATGCGGGCCATGGGCGCCAGCAGGGCGTCGAACGCTTCATGCGCCACTACTTCCTAACAACACGTGAAGTCATGCGCCTGAGCCGGATTCTCGAACCCAGCATCATGCAGCGTCTGCAGGGGCCAATCCGTGAGGCCGCTTATCAGGGCCCCGGCCTGAGCACCGAGGATGCCGTCCACTTCCGCCTCATCAACGAGCAGATCGCCCCCGCCGATACGGCCTGCTTCGACAGCGAGCCGCGCCTGATGGTGAAGATGCTCGATGCTGCGTTTCGCGAAAATCTGGTTCTGCACCCGACGGCCATTCAGCAACTCATCCGCAATGAGCGTCGCATCGCCTCGCTGCGTGACGACCCGCTCACCATGCAGGTCTTTCTCTCCTTGCTGATGCAGCCTACGGAAATGAACCGCGAACACGCCCGCCCGAGCGGGGCGGACTGGCTGACCATCCTCAACGATACCGGATTTCTGGGCGCGCTGCTGCCCGACTGGTCGCGTATCGTCGGCCAGATGCAGTTCGATACCTATCATATCTATACGGTCGATGAGCATAATATCGAAGCCGTGCGGATGCTGGGGTGGATCGAGGCCGGGGCGATGGCCGACGAGATCCCGCTCGTCTATGAGCTGGCCCGCGACATGCAGTCGCGCCGCGCGATGTACGTGGCGACCCTGCTTCATGACATCGCCAAGGGCCGTGGGGGCGATCACTCGGTGCTCGGTGCGGAAGTCGCCCAGCAGGTCTGCCCTCAGCTCGGCCTTGATGCCGAGGAAACCGAGACGGTGTCGTGGCTGATCCTGCATCACCTTCTGCTCAGCCAGACGGCCTTCCGCCGCGATATCGACGATCCGCGCACCATTCTCGACCTTGCCGATATCATCCAGTCGCCGGAGCGTCTGCGCCTGCTGCTGCTGCTGACCATCGCCGATATGCGCGCAGTCAGCCCTAATGTCTGGAACGCCTGGAAGGCAACGCTGCTTCGTGAGCTTTACTCACGCGTAGCCGAAGTGCTCGAGGGCGGTCTCGCCGCGACCGAACGCGACGAGCGCGTCAGCCATGCCAAGGAGCTGGTGCGCGACGGCCTTGTGCAGCAGGGTATTGCAGGCGAACAGGCCGATCATTTCCTGTCGCTTGGCTATGCAGGCTATTGGCTCGGCTTCGACGCGGATACCCATATCCGTCATGCCCGGCTGGTGCTGGATTCAGAGGTGCACTCGGCCCCGCTCACTATCGAGGCCACGCCGATTCCGCAGCGCGACGTGACGGAGATCACGATATTCAGCGCTGATCATTCCGGGCTTTTTTCCCAGATCGCAGGTGGGCTCGCCGTTGCAGGGGCTTCCATTGTCGATGCACGTATCCACACGCTCAGCGACGGTATGGCCCTCGACACGTTCTGGGTGCAGGACGGCAATGGTCGCGCTTTCGAGACACCGCTTCAGCTTGCGCGTCTAAACAGCCTGATCGAACAGGCGCTCTCAAGCCGCCTCGCCATCGGGGCCGAGCTGGAGCGTCTGTCAGACCAGCGCGCAGCGCGGCGAATGCGAGCCATTCACGTGCCTTCACGCGTGGTTATCGATAATCGCGCTTCCGAACGGCATACGATTATCGAGATCAACGGGCGTGACCGTCCCGGCCTGCTTTATGACATCACCCGCACGATCAGCGAGCAGTCCCTGCAAATCTCATCCGCGCACATCACCACCTACGGCATGCGCGCGGTTGACGTTTTCTACGTGCGCGACCTGGTCGGGCTCAAGGTCACGTCGGATAGCCGCATGGCTGAAATCCGCACTGCGCTCATCGCCACGCTGAGCGGGGGCGACACCAGCCATCCTTCAAAACCCGTCGCGGCCTGATCTTTCCTTCAGAGCCTCTACGACACGGGCGATCACCGGTGGCCAGGCCTGTGCCGGGGGCAAAAGCCCCTCGGACCTGAACACGCGCATTTTCCGATACCAGTCCGGCCCCTGCCAGCGCCAGTCGCCCCCCTCGCGGTCGAGCAGCCAGAATGGCACCCCCATGGCACCAGCCAGATGGGCCAGCATCGTATCGACGCCTATCACGAGGTCACAGCATGCCATGGCATGCGCTGTCTCGATGAGGGTCGCGCCCACACCCTGCGCCATTCCCTCAGGCGCGTCGCCCTGCTGAAAATTGACGAAATCCAGACCGTGGATAGCCAGAAGGGGCGCGAATGAGCCAGCCGGAAGAGAGCGCCTCGCATCGAAGCGATAACCTGCACTCCCAGCCCGGAAAATACCGATCCTCCCCCACTCTCGGGCACGACCGAAATCGAGATAGGGCGCGGGGTCGATCTGCGTCACTCCCAAAAGCGCAGGCAGGCTCAGCAGGGAACAGCCAAGCGACGCCTCACCCTCAAGCTGAACCCGTCCCGATTGGAGCAATGGCGCCATTGCAGGCATGACATCGAGCAGAGACCGGACCGGCTCGGGCAGTACGAGAACCAGCGGCGCGCGCTGGGCCGCCGCCGGTACGAAGCGCAGAAACTGGATCATGTCGCCCAGCCCCTGCTCCGCCTCGACGCACACACGCGTCTCCATGACCTCGCCTCGCCAGGGCGCCTCGAAGGGCTTCAGGCCCAATACTTGCCGACGCGACTCAAAAAGCTTCCATCCCTCCGCAAAATCACCCGAGGCGAGTGCGATCATCGAAAGGTTGAAGCGCGCCTGTGCCGCCAACGCGCCATCGCCCTGCATGGCGTTGCGAAAAACGGTTATCGCCTCACCCTGTCTACCGGTCTCGGCCAGAAGCGTTGCTCGGTTGACCGCCACGATTCCGTCTTCCGGCGCCTGCTCGACCGCCCTGGAGAAAGCCGCATCGGCCTCTGCGAATAGGCCCAGGGCCTGACAAACCAGTCCGAGATTGTTCAGTGTCTGCGCACTCGGCGTTGCGAGGGCCACCGCCCTTTCGAGGGCCTCATACGCGGCCTTCATGTCTCCCTTTTCGAAGCGCGCGGCGCCGAGATTGGCGAACGCCGCCCCGTCCTCAGGGCAAAGCGCGGCAAGCGCCTCGAAGGCTTTGGTGGCGGCGCCGAAGCGGCGCTCTGCCATGAGAAACGCGCCATGTCGCATCAAAAGCGGCACTGGCTCTGCGGCGAGTGACAGGGCTTCGGCAAAAACGGATGCCGCCTCTTCTTCCCGAGCGCTTCGATAAAGCAATTCCGAAAGAAAAGCCTTTGCCCTGAACTCCCGCGGTTCGAGCAGCAGCACGACGCGGCAGGCTGCCACCGCTTCATGCAAATGCCCGGCTTCATCGAGGGCTGCCGCAAGTGTCAGGTGAAATTGGGCTTTTTCGCGATCGCCTTCGGCCAGAGTGAGCGCGTGCGCCACAGAAGCGATGGCGAGGCGTGGCTGATTTGTGTGCCGGGCGACGCAGGCCAGACCGTGCCAGGCCGCCCCGCAATCGGGTGCCTCGGCAAGAACGGCCCGGAACAGCGCCTCTGCCCGCACGGAATCGCCTCCTGCGAGATAGGCCAGAGCAGTGTCGACGCGCGAAGTATAAAGAGCCATCCGGCAATCATGACGGTTCGCCCGATGGCTTTCAACCGCCCCTCTCCCGCCTTTACTTACAGAACAAGACCGAAGCGCGGACCGATCCATGTGACCGCGCAATAGAGCGCAATTGTGAGCAGACATCCGAGCCCTAAAGCAGGCCAGAATCCGACGCCATGACGCAGCAAGGCCGGAATGAGCAGGAACATCGGCAAAGAAGGCAGCACATACCAGAAAGTCGCCCCGGCATGGTCGGCCATGTTTTCAGCGTCAGGCTTTTCGGCCCAGAGCCAAATCATGCCCAGAACCGATACCAGCGGCAGCGACGCGATCAGGGCACCGAAACCCGGATACCGACGCGCGATTGTCGAGGCAATTGCGATCATCACGCCCGAGAGGGCCGATTTGAGAACAAGGGCGAGCATGGCAGACCTAGCTTGAGGAAAAAGACAGAAAGCGGCCTCTCCCGCACGCAGGAACCGGCGAGGCGTTCAAAAACAGTATCGGAAAGCGCGGTCAATCTTGCACGGGGTCCGAATGGGCTTACAAGGAGGCATGGTCGCTTTTCTTCCCAAGCTGCGTCGAACCGCTTTCTGCACAATGGCGCTCGCGCTCGCCGTGACATGGGGCCCTGCCCCCGCGCAGGCTGCCCATGAACGCCCCTGGCTGGCTGACACCGAGGCGGCAAAAATCGCTCTGACCATAAATCTGCCGGGCAAAGCTCTCTGGCGACAGGCACTCCCGCTTGCCGATGGCAGCGTAATTCTTCTGCGTGAGCCCGGCACAGACGAAAACGGCCCTTATCTGGCGCGGCTGAATGCTGGGGCCAGCGAGACCACACCGCTCGTTCCGGATTGGGGCGACAGCGCCGACAAAACGCGCGGCCCTGCCGGTTTCGCGCCTTCGGCCCTTGCCAGTGATGAACATGGTGCCTTGTGGCTGATCGATCGGGCTACGACCGGGTTTCCGCCTCGCCTGATCCGCCTCGATCCGGTTTCGGGCAAGGTGTTGTCAGAACAGAACTTGCCGCCCGAGGGCGTCACGAAGAGCACCCTCTTCACTGCCCTCGCCGTGCGTGGCCAGACGGCCTATCTGGCCGATGAAGGCGGGGTATCACTCACCATGGTCGATATGGCGCGCCATCAGGCCACGCGTTTCTTTGCGGGATACCCGACCTCACGCGGTCATCTGCCGCTCAGCGTCGATCGCCATACGGTCATGGGGGGGGATGGCCACCCTCTGACACGCGACCTTGCCTATCTCGCGCTCGAAACCGACGGCAAATGGCTCTATGAGCTGACGCCTACCGGCCCGATCTATCGCCTCTCTACCGATCTGTTGACCGATCCCTCGGTCACGCTTTCGGAACAGATGGAAGGCGTAACACAGTGGCGCGGCACGCCGACCGTGAGCGGCATCACGCTGGACGACAAGGCCACGCTCTATCTGACCGATATCGATAATGGCAGGCTTCTGAGCTTCGACACAGCGCGTCACCCTCACATCCTGCTGGTTGCCCCGCAACTCGTTCGGGCGGGCATGCCGGGCTGGGCCAAACCAACCGGTCCGAACGGCAAATCCGGGCAGATATGGGTGCCGACAGGTCACACGCTCTTACGCATCGACCTGCCCTGAACTGCGCCCATGTCACCCCCTCGCCTTTACCGCTTTATCGCGTCATTCTCCCTATTCGTGTCTCTGAACCATGAAGGCTAACATGCTGTACCGTTCCACTCGCGGCGATGCGCGCCCGCGCTCCTTCTCGGACATTCTTCTGGCCGGTCTGGCTGAGGATGGTGGGCTTTACATGCCTGAAACCTGGCCGCGCTTCACGCCCGATGAATGGCGCGCCATGCGCGGCCTCTCCTATCCCGACCTAGCGGCGAAAATCCTGTCGGTTTTTGCCGCGGGTAATATCGATCTGCCGACCCTGCAACGCCTCTGCGCCAAGGCCTATGCCGGGTTCTCCCACGCCGCCATCGCGCCGCTGGTCGAAGTCGAGAACGGGCTGTTCTCGATGGAGCTTTTTCACGGCCCGACGCTTGCCTTCAAGGACATGGCGATGCAGCTTCTGGGCCAGCTTTTCGAGCATGTACTGACCGAACGTAACCAGCGCGTCACCATTGTCGGTGCAACATCGGGCGATACAGGCTCGGCAGCGATTGAAGCCTTTCGTGGCAGCCCGCATCTTTCGGTTGCGATCCTGCACCCGATGGGGCGCACATCGGATGTGCAGCGCCGCCAGATGACAACGGTCAAGGATGACAACATCCTGAATATCGCGGTCGAAGGCACGTTCGACGATTGTCAGGACATGGTGAAGGCGATGTTCGCCGATACCTCCTTTCGTGACGAGATCGGCCTCTCGGCGGTCAATTCCATCAACTGGGCGCGCATCGCGGCACAAATCCCGTATTACGTGCGTGCTGCCCTGATGATGGGGGCACCCAACCGCGAGATTTCCTTCGCCGTGCCGACAGGCAATTTCGGCAATGTGCTCGCCGCCTGGGCTGCCAGCCAGATGGGCCTGCCGGTGCGCCGCCTGTGCATCGGCTCGAACCGCAACGATATTCTGACGCGCTTCCTGACCAGCAACGACATGTCGATGCGCGCCGTCGAGCCCAGCCTGTCGCCTTCGATGGATATTCAGGTATCGTCGAATTTCGAGCGCCTGCTGTTCGAAATGCTCGACCGCAACCCTGAAGCCTGCCGCGACACGATGCTCGGCTTCCGCCAGACGGGCCGCATGAGCGTCGATCAGGCGGTCTGGACACGGGCCAATGAGCGTTTTGGCGCGCTCATGCTCGATGACGAGGCAACGCTGGCCGAGATGAAAGCGCTCCACGACAATTCGGGCTATCTCGCTGACCCGCATACCGCCATCGGCCTCGCGGCTGGACGCGAGGGACAGGAGCCGGGCATTCCCATGATCGTGGCGGCCACGGCGCACCCGGCCAAGTTCCCCGATGCCGTGCGCAAGGCAACTGGCATCGACCCTGCTCTGCCGCCTCATCTGGCCGATCTGTTCTCACGTGAGGAACGCTATGAGACGCTTGCCAATGAGCTGAACATTATCGAAGACGCCGTGCGCCGCCATATCAAGGCCCATACGCATACGGCCTGAACCTGACCAAATCGTGGGAGGGGGCTAGGATTTTCCCCCTCGACACGCCATCTCTGGTCAGATCCCGCTTTCTGTTTTCAGGACCATCACCGCTCGATGACCGATCCGATTACCGTTACCACCCTTCCCAATGGCCTCACCGTCGTGACCGAAAGGATGGAACGCGTCGAAACCGTTTCCTTCGGCGCCTATGTCGCCACCGGCACACGTAACGAAACAGCCGAAGAAAATGGCGTTTCGCATTTTCTCGAACACATGGCCTTCAAGGGCACGAGCCGTCGTAGCGCGTCCCGTATCGCCGAGGAAATCGAGAATGTCGGCGGCCACATCAACGCCTATACGGCGCGCGAGCAGACGGCCTATTACGTCAAGCTTCTGAAGGAAGACCTGCCGCTTGGTATCGATATCATCGGCGACATCCTGACCCACAGCACGTTTCTTGAGCAGGAGGTCGAGCGCGAGCGCGGCGTGATCCTGCAGGAAATCGGTCAGGCCAATGACACACCTGACGACATCATTTTCGACAATTTCCAGGAAACCGCGTTTCGCGATCAGCCGATGGGCCGCCCGACACTGGGTACCGAAGGCCTCATCGCAACGATGAAGCGCGAAACCATGATGCGTTACATGCAGACGCATTATACCACGCGCAACATGGTGATTGCCGCTGCTGGCAACCTGCACCACGAGAAGGTGCTCGATCTCGTGCAGGAGCATTTCCGCGACCTGCCAGACCACGAGCCCCCTGCGCGTGAATGCTGCACCTATCTGGGCGGCGAACATCGCGAATCCCGCGATCTCGATCAGGCCCATCTCGTGCTCGGTTTTCCGTCGGTCAGCTATAACGACCCGGCCTATCATGCCGTCATGCTGCTCTCGACGGTGCTTGGTGGCGGCATGTCGTCGCGCCTCTTTCAGGAAATCCGCGAAAAGCGCGGGCTGGTCTATTCGGTCTATTCCTTCGCGCTGCCTTTCCTCGATAGCGGGTTGTTCGGCATCTATGCGGGTACGGGCGAGCAGGAAGCTGCCGAGCTGGTTCCGGTCATGCTCGACGAGCTTCGCCGCCTGTCCGATGGCATCAGCGTGGAGGAAATCGCCCGCGCCCGTGCTCAGGTGAAGTCGTCGCTGCTCATGTCGCTTGAGAGCACCGGCAGCCGTTGCGAGCAGATCGCCCGCCAGATGCAGCTTTTCGGGCGCATTATCGACACCAGCGAGACGGTCGCCAAGATCGATGCCGTCGATGAGGCAGCCATGATCCGCGCCGCTGAAACGCTTTTCCGCGCGCGCCCCACCCTGGCCACCATAGGCCCGGTCGGCGCCATTCCGTCTTTCGACGCCATCAGCCAAAGGCTTGTTGCATGAGCAAGGATCAGGAGCGCCTTTCCCAACTGCTCGACGCTGCCAAACGCGCCGGGGCCGATCGGGCCGATGCGCTTCTGGTGGCCTCACGTTCGGTTTCGGCCATGTGCCGACATGGCGTGCCTGAGGGGCTGGAGCATTCCGAAACCATTCAGCTCGGTCTGCGCGTGTTTGTCGGCAAGCGGGCCGCCAATGTCTCGGCGACCGCCCTCGACCCGAGCCGCTTCGAGGCACTGGCCGAGCAGGCTGTCGCTATGGCCCGTGTGGTGCCTGAAGACGTTCATACGAGCCTCGTCGAGCCTGCTCGACAGGGCATATACGACATCGCCTCTCTCGATCTGGTCGATGCAGGCAACGCTCCCAGCCTCGAAGCCCTTCTCGCAAGGGCGCGCGAAGCCGAAGAAATCGCGCTCGCCTTTCCCGGCATCACCAATAGCAACGGTGCCTCGGCAGGCTATGGCCGCGTCGAGATCGCGCTCGCTGAGAGCGGCGGGTTTTCCGGGCAGTATGTGCAGACCAGCCATAGCAATGGCATCAGCGTGCTTGCAGGCGACGGTCCGAGCATGCAGCGGGATTATGCCGGGCATAGCACCCGCCATCTGACCGATCTGGAATCAGCACAGAGCCTTGGCCGCGAGGCCGCTCAGCGCGCTCTGGCGCGCATGAACCCGGTCAAACCGCGCACGGGATCGTTCCCGGTCGTTTTCGATCGTCGCGTTTCGGCCAGTCTGCTCGGCCATCTGGCAGGGGCCATCAATGGGGCCTCCATCGCCCGTGGTACTTCTTTCCTCTCCGCCCATCGCGGCAAGCGCATCCTGCCCGAAACGCTGAGCGTGATCGACGACCCCACACGCCCGCGCGGTCTGCGCTCGAAGCCTTTCGATGCCGAGGGCTTTCTGCCTGCACCCTTCGCTTTCGTGCAGGACGGCGTGTTGCAAGACTGGATACTCGACAGCCGCTCGGCGATGCAGCTTGGCCTGACCAATAACGGGCGGGCGTCGCGCGGCGTCGGCGGACCGCCTTCTCCCTCGGTCAGCAACTTCTTTCTTACCGGGGGTATCGGCTCGCGCGAGGCGCTCCTCTCCGATATCGTCGAAGGTGTCTACGTGACCGAGATGATGGGATCGTCCATCAACGGCCTGACCGGCGATTACAGCCGCGGCGCCTCGGGCTACATGATCCGCAACGGTGAATTGGCCGAAGCCGTCGCAGAGCTGACCATTGCGGGCAATCTTATTGACATGTTTGCGTCTCTGCGCGCGGCAGACGATCTCGAATTCCGCCACGGCGTTGACGCGCCGACCCTAAGAATTGACACAATGAGCGTTGCAGGAAGCTGAAGCGTTTCCCGCTCGGTCACAAAAGGCCGAGCCCACAATGCGCTCACAAGGAGTTTTCATGTCCCGCCCCATTTTCCGTGCCTCCCTCCTGCTCCTGGCTCTGGCCCCGCTTCTGGCAGCCCCTGCCGACGCACGGCCAGGCGGCGGACGCTCCATGGGGAGCCGAGGCAGCCGCACCTATTCCCCCCCGCCCATGACGCAGACGGCTCCCTACGCCGCTCGCCCGATGGAGCGTAGCTACGCTCCCGCAGCACCCGCGCCGGGGATGAACGCCCCCTTCTCGCGCCCGATGGGTCAGCCCGGCTTTGCCCAGCGTCGGCCTTTCATGACCGGCTTCATGGGCGGCCTGATCGGTGCAGGTCTGTTCGGCATGCTTTCAGGCCACGGTTTTCTTGGTGGCGGTGACGGCGGTTTCCTGTCCTTTATCGGCCTGTTGTTCCAGATTGCGATTTTTGGATTCCTGATCGTCATGGTGCTGCGCTGGCTGGGTAACCGCCGCAATGGTGCTGTCGGGGCTTCCCAGCGTCCGGGGTTCTCGGGCGGCGCGGGCACGCCTGCCGTGGTGCTGAACAACAACGACTATCAGAACTTCCAGCAGCTGCTTCAGGACATCCAGGCGGCCTGGAGCGCGCAGAACATGCGCGCTCTCGCTACCATGGCCACACCAGAGATGGTTTCGTATTTCAACGAACAACTTGCCGATTACGCCAGCCGGGGCGCGCGCAATATCGTCTCTGACGTGCAGTTCATGCGTGGCGATCTGTCCGAAGCCTGGCGCGAAGGCAACATGACCTATGCCACGGTCGCCATGCAGTATTCGCTTTATGACGTGACGACCGATCAGTTCGGCAATGTCATTGATGGCAGCAAGACCGAGCGGCAGGTTGTCACCGAGCTCTGGACATTCGTGCGCGCCGATGGCCGCGGCAACTGGATTCTATCCGCTATACAGCAGGTTGGCTGATACCATAGGGGGCGAGGCTGGACGCCCGCCCCTCCTCTTTTGAGCAGGTCCCTTACCGGTTAGCCAGCCTCATCTCGGTCGCGAAACGCGTCAGACGCGAGGCCTCAGAAATGGCGTGATCAAAGCCATTCCTGACCTTTCATCACGCAATGCGCGCATGACTGCCACGCTGCCTATCTGCTTGTTCCCCCCCCCCCCTTTTGCGTGGAGCGGCAATCGCAGGCGCTGCTGCGCTAAGCTATGTCTATGCGCTCATCGCAATGAAAAAGACCCTCCGCGCGCCTGACTGACGCAAGAAGAAGTCGGCCATCGTCGCCACCGTGATCAGCCTTGCTGTGCTCGTTTGAAGAACAGGAAGGAAACAGGGATCTTAGCGCCAATGCAGGGCACATTCAGGGACGACGACGCGCCATAAAAAGCGGCTTAGCAGAGAGTCCAGCCGTGACGACGGCCCGGACTGTGCAAGTCCATCACTTGATGCGCTTTCGAAGCGCGCTCAATTGCACTCCCTTTTGACCGATCGCTCCGTCAGAGGCGCAGATAAGTCAGGGCGAAGAGCGAGATCATGACCAGAGACAGTCCGCCGAGCAGACCCAGAATGCGGCCCTGACGCTTGGAAGCGACTTCTTCTTTATTCATGGAAAAAGCACCCGGTCGATCAGCAGGGCTGAAAACAGGAAGAACAGATAAGCCAGGGAATACCGGAAAGCATAACGCGCCGGCTTGTCCGCATTGAGGCTGACACCTTGCGCATCCTGTCTGTCGAGCAGCACACGCAGGGCGAAATAGATGAAACCGAGCCCGAGCAGCGTGGCACTGATCGTATAGATCATGCCGCAAAGATGCAGGAAGGATGGCACCAGCGAGACAGCCATCAGAATGAGCGTATAGACGAAGACATTCCAGCGCGTATGGCGGGCGCCCTTGACCACGGGCAGCATGGGAATGCCCGCCTTGGTGTAGTCCTTGCAGGCATAGAGCGAGAGCGACCAGAAATGCGGCGGGGTCCAGAGGAACACGATCGCAAACATGACGACAGGAAGGACGCTCATCGTTCCGGTGGCTGCGGCCCAGCCGATCATGGGCGGAAAGGCGCCAGCCGCCCCTCCGATCACGATGTTCTGCGGTGTGCTGCGCTTGAGCCACATGGTGTAGATCACGGCGTAGAAAAAAATCGAAAACGCGAGAATACCGGCAGCCAAAGCGTTACTGGCCAGCCAGAGCAACGCGACAGACGCCAGTGACAACACAATGCCGTAGATCAAAGCGCCATCGGCATCCATGCGCGAGTCAGGAATCGGCCGCACGGAGGTCCGCTTCATGATCGCGTCGATATCGCGGTCGTACCACATGTTGATCGCACCAGCGGCTCCAGCCCCGACACAGATGCAGAGCATGTCGATAAGGCCCAACGGAACCGAGGGCCATGTAGGAGCCACCGCCATACCGGCCACGCCCGTGAACACCACCAGCGAAATAACACGCGGCTTGAGCAGGGCAAGCCAGTCCTTGAGCGTAGCACCCTCTTCCCTGTCAAAGCCGCGCTGCGTGTCAGAAAGGCCCTGAGAGGCACTCATGAGAGATCGGCCTTTGCGGCTGACACCTCAGACAGAGCCTGCCGGGGCATCAACGCCCGTGCGCCAAGCGCCGCGACACAGAAGAGTGATACGATCATGCCGATTTCGCCGCAGCGCTGAAGCGTCGGCAGAAGCGGCATCATGGCAAGAACCGATACGCCCATGGCCACCAGGTGCACACGACCGAGCCAGTGCGGCGCGACGATGGACGGAATCTCTTCCTGCCAACGATAATAGCAGCCGAACAACGCAAAGACGGCGCCGAACAGCATGGCAGAATGGAAGGCCTCCGGCCTCACCGGGAAGAGGCTCAGAACCCACCCGGCGGAGAGCATGAGCAGGGCGGGAAAGCTCCAGGAAAGAGCCGCCGTCAGAGCAAAACTACGACGCCAGAGCGAAGCGCAGATCAGCGCCATTATACCGAAAGACGGCAACGCTACGCCCAGACCCAGCAGCCAGTCGTCCCAAATCCCGGGTACCGTAATGCCACGCGCCCAGACAACAGGCACGAGCAAGCTCGGAACCGCCATCAGCACGGGCAGCGTGATCTTGAGACGCGTGGAATGAAAAGCGACCAGATTGGCAATCGCGCCCAGAGCAAGCTGCACAACGAGCGCCAGCACAGGCACCTGCACGCGCCCCAGCCAGTACTGCGCACTGGCAAAAGACCCATGACCCGCAGCCAGATCGTGCAGAAGCCCGGCCATCAAGACCGGGACGACGACAATCAGACCAAGAGACGCCAGAAGCTGAGACCAGGCGAAGGGCGAGAGGTCACGAAAGCGTACGACGCGGCATTCAAGGCATTTGACGATGGTCGAGAGCGCCAGAAGCATCGTGCCGACGCCCCACAAGGAGAGAGAAGGGACAAAAGCGACCGGCTCGCGCGCGCCAGTAATGGCGCAGAGGGCGCCAAAGAAAAGCAGCGCAAAAGCGAGGCGATCAAAGCGCAGCATAAGGCTCGGGAGGGTTGTCAGCTCGCCCGGCAGAACAAGCCGCCCCATTCCGCCCAGAAAAGCAGGAATAAGCACGAAGAGGTCGAGAAGCAGGCCGTGGCTCAGGGCATGAAAGGGGCCTGCGCTTTGCGAGACCGCCCCCAGAAACCCGCCAGCAAGACCGCAAA
Source organism: Asaia sp. BMEF1 (assembly GCF_051628905.1). GTDB lineage: Bacteria > Pseudomonadota > Alphaproteobacteria > Acetobacterales > Acetobacteraceae > Asaia. Next base: position 773,348 of record NZ_CP157575.1, read on the forward strand.
GAAGAGAAAGACCGAGAAAGGCGGCGCCGTCGGCACGAAACTGCGCGCCATGAGAGCCTCTGGTGATCGACTGGTGTAACAAGCCCGGTTCCTCATGCAGTCCTGAAGGTCCCGACCGGAAAACGGTCTTAGGGGACCCTGTCGTCAAGGCCAGTCTGGTGTGAACTGTCGGGCACGTACGTGTCAGGCAACCAGGGCCGTCTCTTCCTTACTATCCTTCTCGAGCGGCAATGTCACGAGCGTAAAAAGCCCTGCCGGGGGCACGGGCGTGATCAGGGCACGGCTCAGATCTTCGGGCGGAAGCAGCGATTCCATAGCGAAATCAGGGTGCCAGCCCAGCGAGCGCGAGGCGCGTGCCATGCCGCGCTCGACGGCGAGACGCACGCCGCCCGTCGCCAGAAAATGATTGACGAACAGGATATGCCCGCCCGGCTTGACCACACGCTTGAGCTCGCCGAGCAGACGGCGAGGGCTCGGCACGACGGAGGCTACGAACATCGCAACCGCGATGTCAAAGCTGCCAGCCTCGAAGCTCGTCGCCTCGGCGTCCATCTCAAGCAGGTCGTCAACATTGCCGAGCTGCTGGTTGATCACGCGATGACGGGCGCGCTCGAGCATAGCCTCGGACAGATCGATGCCCGTGATATGCTTGTCCTTGTTATAATGCGGCAGCGCCAGACCAGTGCCGACACCGACCTCGAGAACGCGCTGCCCCGGCAGGGCATTGACTGCGGCGACGGCGCGACGACGGCCAAAGGCGGAGATACCGCCAAACACCGAATCATAAACCTTTGCCCAGCGCCGATAGGCCGCGCGCACGGCGTCAGCATCGAGCGCGGAGCGGGGCCGGGGATGGGCGTCGTCCATGGAGGCGATAGGGTCGATCAAGGGGTCCGGTCGTGTCATCAGGCTTCGTTCGTCTGGTCGCGCAAAATCATATGTTCCGTCCTGATACCTGCTTGAAACCCGTGCCTGTGGCCAAGGTGTTCGACATCTCGCCTGATGATCAGACAGCATGACAGGCATCGTCCTGCTCAATCGCTCTTAGCCCATCTGGCCAGAACTGGCGAGAGGCGGTTTGCATTTCGTCATGTCCGAAGGCAAATGGAGCAGATACATAAAAGCTGCTCAAGCAGATATATCATGGAGAGAGGCACGAAATGTCGCTCATGAATATAAGCCTCTTCATTCTCGCTTTCGGTCTCTGGGCGTCGATTTTCCTCGTGCGCTTCAAAGGGGACATACAGGAGTGGTATGTGAACCGTTACGGCCCTGAGCCGCCGCCCAAAGTTCCCGAGTCAGGCATGCCTGACGTGCCACTGCCCTTTCGTTACGAACCCCCTGCCCCTTCTGTGGAGGAAGCAGAGGTCAAGAAAGAGTGAGGCTACCGAACGGCTTCAGCCGATACGGGCTTCAATGGCATCCCACACCAGCGCGGCGCTGTTCATGTCATTGAAGCGGTCGAGTTCCTGAAGCCCCGTGGGCGAAGTGACGTTGATTTCGGTGAGCCAGTCGCCGATCACGTCTATCCCGACAAAGATCAGACCATTGTCACGCAGATGTGACCCGATGCGCTCGCAGATCTCCTCATCGCGCTTCGTGAGTGCCACAGCCTCTGCCCTGCCCCCCACATGCATGTTCGACCGGGCCTCGCCCGTTGCCGGTACGCGGTTGATCGCCCCAACGGGCTTGCCATCGACCAGAATGATACGCTTGTCGCCCTTGCGCACCAGCGGTTCGTAACGCTGGATCATCAGAGGCTCACGCGAGCGGCTGAAATGCAGCTCGAGAAGCGAGGCAAAATTTTCATCCCCCTCACGAATGCGGAAAATCCCGGCGCCGCCGTTGCCATAAAGCGGCTTGAGAATGACGTCGCCATAGCGGGCGCGGAATTCGGCCAGTGCCTCACGATCCCAGGTAACAAGAGTGGGCGGCATCAGATCGGGATAATGCGTGACCAGGAGCTTTTCCGGCGCATCGCGCACCGATTTGGGGTCATTGACCACCAGCGTCTTGCCGGGTCCGACACCATGCACATGCTCCAGCATATGAGTGGCGGTGATATAGCCCATGTCGAAAGGCGGATCCTGCCGCATCAGCACGGCGTCGGTCGTTCCGAGATCGAGGCGCGCTTCGTCACCGAAGCTTGCATGCGCGCCCTGGACCCGCTGCACCTTGACCGAACGTGCCCGCGCCGAGAGGCGGCCCATGGCCATTTCGGCACCACCCTCGCCCAGGCAGAGAGACTCGACCGGATAAACGAAAAGCTCATGCCCACGGCGCTGCGCCTCGAGCATCAGGGCGAAAGTCGAATCTCCGTTGATATTGACGTGTTCGAGCGGGTCCATCTGAACGGCAATTCTGAGCGCCATTACCTTTGTCCTTTCGGTCCTGAAAATCCTGTCTGGGGCATTTGTACAGTCTACCCCGACATCCCATGATCTGGGCTTGTCGTGGCTCAAGCTCTAGCAGAGCCCCTGAGCGTTTCCTATGTCGGATCGGGGCGGCGAATGCCCGATCCCCGCCAGCGATGCGGACTAGGGATAGGTGATGGAAAGCACTTCCAGCATCACTGGCCCGCTCGGCGTTTGCAGACTCACTTCATCGCCCACCCGGCTGCGCATGAGCGCGCGCGCGACCGGCGAAACGAGACTGATTTCCCGCCGCGTCAGATCGGCCTCGTCACACCCGACAATCGTGACGTCATGGGTCACGTCGTCTTCATCGGCATAGGACACACGCGCGCCGAAAAACACACGGTCTCGCGTCGTCTGGTCGGCGGGGTCAATGACGACCGCATGCTCGAGGCGCTTGCTGAGAAACCGCGCCCGACGATCGATCTCGCGTAGTCGACGCTTGCCGTAGAGATAATCGCCATTCTCCGACCGATCGCCATTGCCGGCTGCCCAGGAAACGATCTCGACGATCTTGGGGCGCTCCACCTGCATCAACTCGCGCAATTCTGCGCGCATGCGCCCCGCCCCCTGCGGGGTGAGATAGAGGGCGAGCGATGTTCCGGGTGACTCAGCCACGCGGCTCTCGCAGCCTGTAACGGATCTTGCCCGATATATTGGTGCCGGGGGCGAGCACATGCACACCATTTTCGAGCAAATCGGGGTGATTGAGCCCGTTATTCATGTTGCTCACAGCCTCCACCGCAACGAAAGGTTTTTCAGGCGCCGTAAACACCACGAGATGCTGAAAGACCGGATCGGCCTCGATTGTCATTTCGTAGCCCGCAGACGGATAGCTCAGCGTCGCCTTGCCGCCCCAGCCTGCGAAACAATTATCGAGACGCGTGTCTCCAACGGGGCGTGCCTCGGCGAAATTCCACACGCCTTCATAGGGCGCCTGCCCCGTCGGCAGCATGTCGGGGCCGTTTTCCCAGACCGAACTGGCCGCGAATTGCAGGCTCATATCCTCGCTTCTCGCGAAGAAAGGGTGAAAACCCATACCGACCGGCTGGGCCCGACTGTCACGATTGGCGAGCAGCATTTCGACGTCGAGCCCATTACGATGCAACACGAAAGAGAGCACAGCCCGATAGGCAAAGGGCCATTGCGCCGGGTCGTCGCCTTTGGACGGATCGTGATCGAGATAGACAATGGCGCGCTCGGCATCGTGCTGGGCAACCTGCCATTCACGCTCCCAGCCATTGCCATGAATAGCATTGGTCTCGGCGCGGAAATTCCGCGCCAGCTCATAATCGACGCCCTCGAAGCGGAATTGCCCATTGCCGATACGGTTAGAGAACGGCACGAGAGGGTAACCCGCTACGGGCGTATTCTTCTGCGCGGCGAGATTGGGGTCGGCCGTCGGCACAAGCAGGTCACGCCCGCGCAGCCGCCAGAAAGCGACACTGCCGCCAAGGGCAGGCAGTAATCCGAGATGGGCCTCACCCAGTTTCAGCTCGATCATCCTGCTTTCCTCCTGCCACCCCGCTTTTTCGCCGGGTCGTAGCCACCACCGCCCGGCCCGAGCGGACGTGGCGTTTTATCCTTGCTTTTGAAAGAGCTACGCCCCACCGTCGAACTCGGCAAGGGGGGCGGCTCCAGCCCGAGATCGATCGCCTCAAGACGCTTGATCTCGTCACGCAGTCGCGCTGCCTGCTCGAAATCGAGATCGGCAGCGGCTGCACGCATCCGTTTTTCAAGATCCTGGATAGAAGCGCCGAGCGACTTGCCGACGAACTCCTGCGTATCGCCCGCCGCATCCGGCCCGACAGTCACGTAATCCTGCTCGAACACCGAAGAGAGTGCATCGCCGATACGCGAACGCACTGTCTGCGGCGTGATTCCATTGGCCTCGTTGAACGCAATCTGCCGGGCACGACGACGCGCGGTTTCATCAATCGCGAATTCGAGCGAACCGGTCATCTTGTCGGCATAGAGCATCACGCGACCATCGACGTTACGCGCTGCTCGCCCGATGGTCTGAATGAGCGAGGTGCGGCTGCGCAGGAAGCCCTCCTTATCGGCGTCCAGAATGGCAACCAGAGCGCATTCCGGGATGTCGAGCCCTTCACGCAAAAGGTTGATCCCCACCAGCACGTCGAAAGCCCCGAGGCGCAGATCGCGGATGATCTCGATGCGCTCGAGCGTATCGACGTCAGAATGCAGGTAGCGCACCTTAATTCCGGCTTCACCGAGATATTCGGTCAGATCTTCGGCCATGCGTTTGGTGAGCGTCGTCACCAGCACGCGTCCACCGGCCGCGATGGTGTCGCGGGCTTCAGCCAGGAGATCGTCCACCTGCCCTTCCACGGGCCGCACAATGGTTACCGGATCGATGAGCCCTGTCGGGCGGATGATCTGTTCGGCAAAAACCCCGCTCGTCCGCGCCATCTCCCACGGCCCTGGCGTTGCCGAAACGAACAGGCTCTGCGGACGCAGCGCCTCCCACTCCTCGAATTTCAAGGGACGGTTATCGAGACAGGAAGGCAGACGGAAACCGTATTCCGACAGCACCGATTTGCGCGCATGGTCACCTCGCGCCATGCCACCGATCTGAGGCACGGTGACGTGGCTTTCATCGACGATCAGGAGTGCATCTTCGGGAAGATATTCGAACAGGGTCGGCGGTGGGTCGCCCGGCCCACGCCCCGACAGGTAGCGCGAGTAATTCTCGATGCCCTTGCAGGCGCCCGTGGTCTCGATCATTTCCAGATCGAAAATTGTCCGCTGCTGCAAACGCTCGGCTTCTAGCAGCTTTCCCGCAGCGTTCAGCTCGTCAAGACGTTGCCGCAGTTCCGCCTTGATCCCGATCATCGCCTGATTGAGTGTCGGGCGCGGCGTCACGTAATGCGAGTTGGCGTAAACGCTGATCTCGGAAAGCTCTGCCGTCTTGTTGCCCGTGAGCGGATCGAACTCGGTGATAGCCTCGATCTCGTCGCCAAAAAGGGACACGCGCCAGGCGCGGTCTTCGTTCTGCACCGGGAAGATATCGATCTGCTCGCCGCGCACGCGAAAGGTACCACGCTCGAAAGCGGCATCGTTGCGCCGATATTGCAATTCGACCAGCGCCTTGATGAGGCGATCGCGATCTATGCTGCCCCCGGTCTCGAGCCGCACAACCATGCGCGAATAGGTTTCTACCGAGCCTATACCGTAGATGCACGACACCGAGGCGACGATGATGACATCGTTGCGCTCGAGCAGCGCCTGGGTAGCCGAATGGCGCATACGGTCGATCTGCTCGTTGATCTGACTGTCTTTTTCAATATAGGTATCGGAACGCGGCACATAGGCTTCGGGCTGGTAATAGTCGTAATAGGATACGAAATATTCCACCGCATTATCGGGGAAGAACTGCTTCATTTCCCCGTAGAGCTGGGCAGCCAGCGTCTTGTTGGGCGCAAGGATCAGCGTCGGCTTCTGCGTTGCCTCAATGACCTTTGCCATGGTGAAGGTCTTGCCCGAGCCGGTCACACCCAGCAGCACCTGATCGACCTCTCCGGCACCGACGCCTTGCACAAGCTCGGCAATGGCCGTGGGCTGGTCGCCAGCGGGCTCGTATTCCGACTTGACAACGAGGCGGCGCAGTTTCTCTTTCGCCGGCTGGCGTTCCGGTCGAAACCCTACGAGCCTGTGTTCGGGGATCGCTTCCATTGTGGATCGTGATGCTGTCGCCATGGCTGGGAAATGGGCTTTCAAGAGCGTCGTCGCAAGTGCAGGATTGTAGGCTTCAACGCGGCATGACAGACAGGGGTTCATGATGCATGACGCGCTCAATACACCCCGCCACCGACAAATCGTCTCTCTCGTTCAGACCCATGGCTTCATGTCGAACGAAGACCTTGCCCAGCGCCTGGGCGTCACGGTGCAGACGATACGGCGCGACCTCAACGCTCTGGCCGACACCGGCCATGTCGCCCGCTATCACGGCGGCGCCAGCCCGGCCTCCTCGACAGAAAACATCGCCTATGGCGAGCGGCAAACGCTGCACTCCCGCGCCAAGGACGCCATAGGCGCCTGTGCTGCAGCTCTCATCCCGGATGGCAGCTCGCTTTTCATCAATATCGGCACCACGACAGAGGCCTTCGCCCGCGCCCTGACCGGCCATCGCGATCTACATGTCATCACCAATAATCTGCATGTGGCCGTGGCCCTCTCTCCAAGACGGGATTTTCGTATCGTTCTCGCCGGGGGGCTGGTGCGCCCGCAGGATGGCGGAATTATCGGCGCCGGAGCAACGGAATCCCTCTCCGGGTTTCGGGCCGATTTCGGCGTGATCGGGATAAGCGGCGTGGAAGAAGACGGCACGCTGCTCGACTTCGATCTCGATGAAATCCAGTGTGCGCGAGCGATCATGCGCCATGCGAGACGCGTTATTCTTCTGGCGGACCACACGAAATTCACCCGCAAACCTGTGGGACGCGTTGGCGACCTGTTGATGATCGACGATTTCGTCACGGACCGGATGCCATCCGCAGAATTCCGAACGCAGCTCGACGCCGCAAATGTGACACTTCACGTTACATGAGACCATAAAGCGATCCAAAATAACACGAATTCGTTATTATTAACATTTCATGTTCGTTTATGTTCGTTTGTGTTCTATCAAGGCCTTCGCAGTCGCATTCAACGAAGGTCATTCTCCATGACGGCTCACGCAGATCTCACTCGAACCGAACCGACATACGATCTCCTGATTGTCGGCGGTGGCATCAACGGGGCAGGCATAGCCCGCGACGCCGCCGGGCGCGGTTTAAAGGTGATCCTGGTCGAGAAAGACGATCTCGCCAGTCATACCTCGTCGGCCAGCACAAAGCTTATTCATGGCGGCCTGCGTTATCTCGAATATTACGAGTTTCGTCTGGTTCGCGAAGCGCTCAACGAACGTGAGCGCCTGCTGAAAATAGCGCCGCACATCATCTGGCCGATGCGCTTCATTCTGCCGCATTCCGCCATGCTGCGCCCTGCCTGGCTGCTTCGCACCGGGCTTTTCCTCTACGACAATCTCTGCCGTACCATGACCTTGCCCAAGACACGCAGCCTGCGCCTGCAAGACGAAGCGGCGGGCCGCGTGCTTCGCCGCGACTATGTGCGCGGCTTCGAATATTCCGATGGCTGGGTGCAAGATAGCCGCCTCGTGGTGCTCAACGCGCAGGATGCGGCCCGCCGCGGCGCCAAGATCTGCACGCGCACCAGATTAAGCCGGGCCGAGCGTCACCCCGAACACTGGGTCGCTACACTGGAAGATACCCTGACAGGAGAAACACGACAGGTTGCCGCCCGCGCCGTGGTGAACGCCGCAGGCCCCTGGGTCGCCGAATTGCTGAAAGACAGCCTGTCGGTGGAGAGCCGCAACAACGTAAGGCTCGTGAAAGGCAGCCATATCGTCGTGCAGCGGCAGTTCGATACCGAACAGGCCTATATTCTGCAAAACCCTGACAAGCGTATCGTCTTCGCCATACCCTATGAAAGAGACTTCACCCTCATCGGCACGACGGATATTCCCTGGACGCAGGACCCTGGTTCGGTCGCGATCAGCGCGGAAGAAATCACCTATCTCTGTGAGAGCGTGAACCGTTATTTCAAGCGTACGATCACCCCGGAAGATATCGTCTGGAGCTATGCAGGCGTTCGCCCGCTCTATGACGATCATTCCGGGAACGCCTCTGCAGTCACACGCGATTACCGCCTCGATATCGACCACCACGCAGCCCCGGTGCTGTCGGTCTTCGGTGGAAAGATCACGACCTATCGCAAACTCGCCGAGCACGCTCTCGAGAAACTCGCGCCTCATCTCGACGGGCTGACCACAGCCTCATGGACTGCTGACAAGCCGCTGCCTGGCGGCGATTTCAGCCGCTCCGATTTCGACAAACTCGTTGCCTCGCTTCAGCGGCGCGTTTCGGGTCTCTCTCAGGTAACCGCCACACGGCTGGTGCGCAATTACGGCACATTGGTCGAGACGCTCATCCTGCCGAAAGGAAGCGAAGACGCCTCGATGGGGGCGCTGATCGCTGCCGATCTTCACGAGCGGGAGGTCGACTACCTCATGACGCATGAATGGGCTCGCAGCGCCGACGACATCCTGTGGCGACGCTCGAAACTCGGCCTGCGCTTCGGCCCTGACGATCTCTCGAAGCTGCAGGACTACATGGCCCGTCGCCTTCAGCAGAACGCCGCAGGCCAGAACAACGACGACAAAGAGGTCGCCTGACCTCATCCGCCCTCTCCCCTTTCACTCTGGCTGTCGGACAGACTCTCATGTCAGAAAGAAAACGCTATCTCGGCGAGCTGATTGCCGAATTCATCGCTGTCATGATCATCATCATCTTCGGCGACAGCGTCGCGGCGATGATAGTCCTCTACGATCCCAATCCTTATCAGAACGCCTATTGGGGCGTGGCCATTGTCTGGGGGCTGGGCGTCACCTTCGCCATCTATGCCACCGGGGCCGTCAGCGGCACCCATGCCAACCCTGCCGTCACCCTGGCCCTCGCGCTTTATCGCGGCTTTTCCTGGAAAAAAGTCCTGCCCTATTGCGCCGCTCAGGTGCTGGGCGGCATTGCCGGTGCGGCGGTGGTCTATCTCAATTTTCATCCTGTCATCGACCATTACAACCTGACCCATCACTTCACCCGTGCGGGCGATGGCGGAGCGGCTGGCGTGTTTTTCACCCATCCCGGCCTGGCCGTGACGGCCATGCATTCCTTCGTGGTTCAGATCGTGCTGACCGGCGTGCTGGTCTTCGGCATTTTTGCCATTACCTGCCAGTATAACACCATGGCCCCGCAGGCGAATTCCGGCGCTCTCATCATCGGGCTTCTGGTCGCGGCCATCGGTGCGTCATCCGGCTTTCTCGATGCCTGGGCCATCAATCCGGCGCGCGATTTCGGCCCGCGCACCTTCGCTTTCTTCGCTGGCTGGGGCGCCTCTGCCTTTCCATCCCCGCAGCATTACTGGTGGGTGCCGATTGCTGGCCCGCTTGTGGGTGGCGTGATCGGCGCAGGTATCTATCAGTTCACGCTGCGCCCCTTCATGCCGAACTACACCGCCGACCTTCCCCAAGCCCCTGTGGCGGAGCGGGCTCCGGCAGTCACGCCCACACCGCGTGCCGAACCGGTCTATATGGCGTCCAACAGCGTAACGCCGTCCCCCTGAATCACGCCCCTCATCTCTCTCGCCTCACATTCACTGTGCATCCACCGGGTGCCAGGAGGAGTTTCTCCCCATGACCCAGAAGACCCATATCCTCGCCATCGATCAGGGTACCACCTCAACACGCAGCATCGTGTTCGACAACAAGGCAAAATCCCTTTCCCTGTCACGTCGCGAATTCACCCAGCATTATCCGGCTCCGGGCTGGGTCGAACACGATGTCGAGGATATCTGGCACGATGCGCTCGAGACGGCGCGTGAAGCCATTGCCGAGTCAGGGGGCGTGGAGAAAATCGCGGGCCTTGGCATCACGAGCCAACGCGAAACCATCGTGTTGTGGGAGCGCGCCACCGGCAAGCCGGTGCATCGTGCCATTGTCTGGCAGGACCGTCGCACGGCGGCGTTCTGCGCCGAGCTCAAGCGCGATGGCGCAGAGGAACTTGTGCGCGCCAGAACCGGCCTGCTGCTCGACCCTTATTTCTCCGCGAGCAAAATCACCTGGCTGCTCGATAATGTCACCGGGCTGCGCGCGCGCGCCGAGGCTGGCGAGCTGGCCATGGGCACGATCGACAGCTTTCTGCTCTGGCGCCTGACGGGCGGCGAGGTTCATGCAACAGACGTAACCAATGCCAGCAGAACGGCACTGTTCAACATCCATACTCAGGAATGGGACCCAGATCTCCTGGCGCTGTTCCGCGTGCCGGCCGCCCTGCTGCCAAAGCTTTGCGATAATAGCGGGCAACTCGGCATGACTGCGCCGGATCTTTTCGGCGTGTCCATTCCCATCGGCGGCATGGCGGGCGATCAGCACGCAGCCCTTGTGGGGCAGGCCTGTTTCGAACCTGGCATGGCAAAAGCCACCTATGGCACGGGCTGCTTCATGCTGCTCAATACGGGCGACAAGCCTGTCACCTCGCATCATCGCCTGCTCACGACCATCGGCTATCGCATCAACGGCAAGACGATCTATGCGCTCGAGGGCTCGATTTTCGTAGCGGGCGCCGCGATCAAATGGCTGCGCGACGGGCTGCATCTCATCACCCATGCCTCGCAAACAGATGATATGGCAACACGCGTGCCGGATAGCCACGGCGTCTATATGGTACCCGGGTTTGTCGGGCTCGGCGCGCCGCACTGGGACCCGGAGGCACGCGGGCTGATCTGCGGTCTCACTCTGGGCTCGACCGAAGCGCATATCGCCAGAGCCGCGCTTGAATCCGTCGCCTATCAGACCTTCGATCTGGCTCATGCCATGCGCGAAGACGGGGCCATGCAGGCCCAGACCCTGCGTATAGATGGGGGCATGTCTGCCAATGACTGGTTCTCCCAGTTTCTGGCGAATATTCTCGACACCAAAGTGCAGCGCCCCTCCGACCTCGAAACCACAGCTCTGGGAGCTGCCTTCCTTGCCGGTCTGGCAACAGGTGTCTGGAACTCGCTCGATGAGATCGCCACGATCTGGAAGCAGGAGCGACTGTTCGAGCCCAAGATCGACCCGACACTCCGTCTCGACCTCCTACGCGGCTGGCAAGACGCGGTGCGCCGTACGCTGACGCCTCAGGGACACTGAACCGGACGACCGCCGGAAAATATTTTGCGGCGGTCGCAAGGGCGCGGATTGTTATAGGGACCGAATGCGGATTCCTGTGCAGGGTCATTCCCTGTCTTGATGTGACGTATCTGAGAGGATTTTGACGGCACTTCGATCAGACGCCAAAATCAACAGGAATTTTCAACGCTGCGACCTTGCCGGGGTTGAAACAGGAAAGTGCCTTTCTTATTTCGACATTAATCGAAATAAGAAAGGCACACGATTTCATGACACGCGCTATTCTCGTTGCACCGCCAGGCGGTTTCGATCAGGTCTCGGTTGCTCAGGTGGAAACATCCCCTCCGGGCCCCAACGAAATCCGGGTTCGCCTTCACGCCTCGTCTCTCAATTATCATGATTATGCGGTTGTCAGTGGCATGTGGGGCCCCTCGTCACCGCGCATTCCTATGGCAGACGGTGCGGGCGAAGTCCTCGAAATCGGCTCGAACGTAACCGAATTCAAAACAGGTGACCACGTCGTCAGCACCTTCTTTCCGAGCTGGCTCTCAGGACGGCCCGAAGTCATCGGGTTTGAAACAGTCCCTGGCGATGGCGTCGACGGTTATGCGCGCGAGGAAATTACCGCGGCGGCAACATCATTTACTCACGCCCCTGCAAACTGGAGTCATGCGGAGGCAGCAACGCTGACCACCGCCGGCCTCACTGCGTGGCGCTCGCTTTTCGTGGACGATCACATCACCCCCGCCAGCACGGTTCTTGTGCAGGGCACCGGTGGGGTATCGATTTTTGCCCTCCAACTCGCGAAAATGGCCGGTGCAACAGTCATTGCAACATCGTCCAGCGACGAAAAGCTGGCTCGACTGCGCGACCTGGGGGCCGATCATCTGATCAATTACCGCAGCAACCCTGAATGGGGTCGCACAGCGTGGGACATTACCGACGGGCGTGGTGTCGATCATATCATCGAGGTCGGCGGCGCCGCATCGCTCGCCCAGTCGATGGAGGCGGTGCGCGTCGGCGGTCATATTGCCACGATTGGCATTCTGAGCGGCGTGTCGGCACAGCTCGAACTCGTGCCCATGCTGCTCAAGCAGTTTCGCCTGCAAGGGGTGCTGGTCGGTAGCCGGGAGAACCAGATCGATATGGTGCGCGCCATGAATGCCAGCGGCATGCGACCGGTTCTTGATCGCTCTTTCGGTCTGGAAGAAATCGTCGAAGCGTTCCGCCATCAGGAAAGCAACCAGCATTTCGGCAAGATCTGCCTCGAATTCTGAACCTCTTCATAAACGTTTAAGAGGCCGGTGGGCAGCGTCTCTGCGCGCGCGCACCAGCCCCTGTGCGGGCCGGAACAGTCAGGTCCGGTCGCGCCCTTCGCTACACTGCGATTCCAGTCCGCCACGGCGCCCATTGAGCGCATCCAGGGCTGAGAAGTGCCTTAAAGATCCAAGTGCGCTCACCTCGTGAGGTCGCGAAAGAAGTGCCCCCTGCCCGGTGTAGAGAAAAACCGGAAAGCTTCGCGCCTCTACGTTCTCACCGCGTTTTTCTGAAGTGATCAATTGCCTCTGACGGCAACAAGCGAACTCGATATGAGAGCGACCATGTAAATATATTGGTCAGCCGATTGGTTTTGCTGATCGGGGGATACCGTTTTAGCAGTTCACAACGCACAACAACTATGGTTACAATTTTTTAATAAGGCGCCGTATAACGCCGCCTTATCACCATCGACTATTTTTCGCGTGCGATTTCTGGTTTGGTGCTGGCGGTTCCACGGCAACGCTGCCGCGGGGAGAGGCGCAGCTCATCCAGACGAACAGTGAGACGAGCCCAGCCCATGAGTCAGACAGACGCCCCAGGCGCCCGCCCTTCGCCCCTTTCGCGCCGCTCCGCGCTCGGTATCGGCTTAGCCGCCATGGGCGGCGCGGTTCTTGCCTCAGCCAAGGCACGAGCAGCCGGTCAGGACGAGGCCATCGCCCCGCCCAGCGTTGTCAGCTCACCCGCCCGCGTCTGGGGGCCGGATGCACCCGTCGCCTTCACCCCGGACCCGGATATCATTTTCTACGACCCGTCTTTTTCGACCGTCATTCTCGATAACGCCCCGCTGGTGCAGGCCTGGAAAGGCCGGACGCTGTGGTTCGAAGGCCCCGCCTGGTCGAGCGATGGACGTTTTCTGATCGTCAGCGACGTGATGGGCAGCACGCAATATCGCTACCTGCCGGAAGAGCGCTCGATGAGTGTATTCCGCAAGGAAAGCTATCACTCCAACGGCAACACTTTCGACCATGACGGGCGCCTCATCACCTGCCAACACGGTATGCGACGCGTCATTCGCTGGGAGCATGACGGGCGTTGCACGATTCTCGCCGAGAGCTTCGAGGGCAAGCGTCTGAACTCGCCCAATGATATCGTGGTCGATGCGCAGGGCGGCATCTGGTTTACCGACCCGCCTTACGGTGACCGCCTATGGGAGGGGCACCCCGATGCGCCGGTCGATGGCAACCCCGGCAAAGGCAATCTGACCTGGAATTTCGATCTCGAAGCCACGGAGCAGATTGGCGGGCTGCATAATCAGGAGACGCATGTTTTCCATCTCGACCCTCAGACGCTGAAACTCACCAGCGTTCTGACCGGTGCCGATCTGGCAGGCCCGAACGGGCTGTGTTTCTCGCCCGATCAGAAGACGCTCTATATCGTTTCGAGTGAAAAGGGCGCCGCCAGCCCCAAAGGCGGCGGTTTTCGTAATATCTATGCCTTCGACGTGCAGAATGGCGCGCTGTCGAACCAGCGGGTCTTTGCCGATATGATGCTCGGCGGTCACAAACTCATGCCCGATGGCATCAAGGCAGACAGGCTCGGCAATCTCTGGGTGGCTGCCAATGGGCCGCTCGGGCTCTGCGGGGTATTCGTCTACAATCCGGCAGGCAAGATGATCGGGCGGCTGCGCCTGCCACGCAGTGTGTCCAATCTGACTTTTGGCGGTACGCAGCGCGATCGCCTTTTCATGTGCGCCGAAAATACGATCTTCACACTCGATGTCGCGACCCAGGGAGCCGGATTGTCATGAAAAAACTGCTTGCTGCTCTTCTCGCCTCTGCGAGCCTCGCCGCCCCGGCTTTTGCGGCGGCCCCGCCCCAGCCTGCCTCCGTTACGACCGGGACGCAGCCGACACTGGAGGTCGTCAAACGCTTTCCGGCGGACTTCAACATGATCGGCGTCGGCGTCTCCCGTTCGGGTATCGTCTATGCCTCGGCACCGGCAACGATGAAGCGCTACAGCGCCAGCGTGGTGCGCATCGACCCGAAAACCGGCGCGCTGATCCCCTTCCCCGACAAAAACTGGAACCGCTTCGAAAACAATCCGACCGGTCGCGAACTCTGGGTGTCAGTTCCTGCGCTCTGGGTCGATGATCAGAATCATCTCTGGGTGCTGGATTCCTCTCTCCCTTCGGTCGATCAGAAGGTGCTACCGCCGAAACTTGCCGAATTCGACGCGGAGACGGGACGGCTGATCCAGATCTATCATTTCGGGCCGGATATCACCCCCGCCGACTCTCTCAACGATATCCGCGTCGATACGCGCACGCGCACTGCCTACATTACCAATGAATGGGGTCGCGGTGGTCTGGTAGTAATGGATCTCGATACGGGCGCCTATCGTCTGGTGCTGGCCAACACACGTTCCGGCGTGGCTGACCCTGACCAGCATCTGCACATCTATGGCGAACTCGCCCGCAAGAAGGATGGCAGCCTGCCGGTGACACAGGATGACGGCATTGCCCTCTCACCCGACCGTGCCTGGCTGTATTACCGCCCGCTTACCGACCATCATTACTGGCGCATCGCCACCGCCGATCTGCTCAACGCCCATCTGACCGACGCCGAACTGGACAAGAAAGCGCAATATCTCGGCCAATCGGTCATGAGCGGTGGGATCGAGATGGATGCCTGCAACCGGCTATGGGTCGGCGATATCGAGAATCACGGGCTTTATGCGCTGACTTTTCCGGAGGGGGCCAAGTCCCCGACCACACAGAAGGTTTACGATAATCCTGAAGTCCTCGACTGGGCAGATGGCTTCGCGATTGCCAATAACTGGCTCTACATCTCCGACTCACGCCTCGATGAGATCGCTTTCAAAAATAGCCGCCCTCTGCGCGACACGACCACGATCTATCGCCTCTCTCTGCCACCCTGCCCGACCAAGAAATAATGACGCTCACCAACAACAAAACGGACAAGGCCCTTCTCCTCCCCGCCCTCTGGGCGGGGTTCGTAGGAGGCAATCTTTCCAGCTTCGTGAAATGGGGCACAGAAGTCCCCCTGCCGCCTCGCACGCCTGATCGCGTCAGCCCGCCTGCGCAGATGCTGCGCGATTTCGGGGTCGATGTTGACCATCTCACCTATGTCTATTCCGGCCATATCGTGCCGGGTGGCGTGTTGATGGTGCATCACCTGTTTTCGATCTTTTTCGCGCTTCTCTATTGCGTGATCTGGATACGCTTCCCACGCATCTCGATGGGACAGGGCGTGGTTTTCGGCTTGGTCGTTACAGTGGTTTTCCACGGCATGGTGCTGCCCGCCGGGCACTGGGCGCCCGCCCTGTGGAACCTGCCACGCGCCGAGATTTTCTCCGAGACGATCGGCCATATGCTCTGGGCCTGGGTCATTGAGCTGATGCGCAGGGAATTGATGCCGATTTCGCTCCCTAACGCGCGGCGAACGAAAATGGACGAGCAGGTTGCTGCTGCTTCGGAGAGGCGCGCTGCCTGAGCGGCGGACTCTTTCAGCCGCACTCCACCTCCTCTTGGCCGTGGACAATCTCGAGAGCCAAGCGGGGATGTCCTCCAGCCCGCCCACTCACCACCCCACACGCGGTCCTCATTCGCACCACGATCGGCGGAAGGCACCTGAGAAAAGGGCGCCTTTCTCTACGGGTAAAGACACAGCGCTCGTCGCCGCCAGGCAATGGGGCCACGCCCTTGCGTTCATGACGCCTGCCGGAAACCGCGAAAAACCGGATCAGCCACGCATGGACGAGGCGAAGGAACCGGGGCTCGCAGGAAAGACGATGGTTTTCTTCCCACTCAGGAAGACGCGCCGATGCGCATGGGCGTGGATCGCCCGCGCCAGAACCTGACTTTCGACATCGCGACCCAGCGCCACATAGTCTTCCGGCGACTGGTTATGCGACACACGAATGATATCCTGCTCGATGATCGGCCCTTCATCCAGATCGGCCGTAACATAGTGAGCGGTCGCCCCGATGAGCTTGACGCCCCGCGCATGCGCCTGGTGATACGGATGCGCGCCCTTGAAGCTCGGTAGAAACGAGTGATGGATATTGATGATCCGCCCCGAAAGCTGCTGGCATAGATCGTCGGAGAGAACCTGCATGTAGCGTGCCAGAACGACCAGTTCAGCACCACTTTCGCGGATAATGGCCAGTTGCTGCGCCTCAGCGTCTGCCTTGTTATCCTTGGTCACGCGTATGTAGTGGTACGGGATGTCATGATTGACGACGAGTTTCTGGAAGTCGAGATGGTTCGAGATCACGCCCACGATGTTGATCGGCAGCGCCCCTATGCGGACCCTGTAAAGCAGATCGTTCAGACAATGACCAAAGCGTGAGACCATGACAACGACATCGAGCCGCTCGGCCTCATCGTAAAATAACGCCTCCATGCCGTACTGCGCCGCCAGTGGCGCGAAATCACGTTGCAGTTCCTCAAGAGAGGCCCCGGTTTCCGCGATGAAGCTCGTGCGCATGAAAAAACGACTGGTTTCACTATCGTCAAACTGGGCGCTGTCGCTGATATTGCAGCCCTTACCGGCAAGATAGCCGGAAATCACGGCGACGACACCGCGCCGCGCCTCACAGGTTACCGTGACGCAGTAACGGCTCATCCCAGTTCCTCTCGTTCTCATCGGCAATCTTGCCAGTTGGGGCTTTTATCATTGCCCCACGACATAGCCTGCGCAATAGCAGCGAAACACAGTTCGTAACGAACACCCTGTCCAGAGCACGAAATGCAAATCCGCAGGCTCAGGGCTTTGTACCGAGGTTTTTTTCGATCAGTGCGCCATACCCGCAAACAGTAAGCCCCGCATCATCCTTCGGCAAAAAACCATCTCTTCCAGCGCAGGAGTAAGAAGAACAGGCACCCATTGGCAGAGAATGGCCAGGAATGGACAGGCGTCGGCCAGTTCGTTTCACTCCCACCGGCCTGCCTTGACGCGGTGAGGGATGTCAGACCTCCGGCCTCGCGCAGTTTTTTCTCGCGAGAAAAAAGATCTGAGCTTCGGTAGCATGGAGGCCCTCTCGCTTACTCGTCCCTGACCGGTTCCAGGCTCAATGACGAAGCGTCGTCTCCCGCTTTTAGACGGGCTAGTAGCTACGCCTCAAAGTGCTAGCGCCATGCGTTGATGCTCGATGGGCCCCTTGAAAAAGACGGCGCCCATGGGGCTCATGCCGAATTTGGCGTAAAAACCGAGCGCGCTGCTGCGGGCATCGAGTTCCAGACGTTCGGCCCCGAGATTGCGACAGGCTATGATCGCCTCGCGCATCAACTGTGCCCCTATCCCCTGCCCCTGACACTCTGTCGCCACTGCAAATTTGCGCAGCTGGATCAGACCGGGGCCAATAGGACAGAGTGACAGACAGCCCACTAGTGTCTCGCCTCTGAACGCGCCGAGATGGGTTGCTTCGGGATCCTGGGGCACACGGCACTCATCTTCGGTCAGGCTCGGCCAGAGAATGTCGCGCCGCAGAGGAAGACATGCTTCGGTTGTGATAGGGGCAATACGGGTTTGGGCTGTCATGACGCCTTCTCCTTAATTCGCAGCTACCGAAGAGGCCTGTGACGCATCTCCAGCATGGCCCATGTCTTCACTGCCGCAACTCATGCAGAACCGATTGAAAGCGATATTGCGCGTCTGGCAGATCCCGCAATGTTCATAGAGGGTCAGACCGCAATGAACGCAGAAATTCGTCTCGAGCCCCTCGGCCAAAACAAGCGGTCGATCGCAATCGGGGCAGAATTTTCGATCTATCCTGGCATAGGCCTGTTCACGATTGACCCGTTGACGCCGCTCCTTTTCCGATTCCGCTTCGGCGAGCCGCCTGCGAGCGAGATAAGTCTGCATGTTTCGAATCAGCACCACGCAAACCAGAACGGTCAGCAGCGCACCAACCCCATAGCGAATATAACCGCCATAACTCGGCAGATAAGGCACAAGCTCCACGAAGAACGCATAGAGTGACGCGAGAACGAAGCCACGATAGAGCGGCCAGTAGGACGTCTGGCGCTGACGCAGAACAAGCCATGTCGAAATCAGCAATAGCGGCAGCGTAAATGCGAGACGCAGCAGAAACACATGGAGCTGCGCCTTGAAAACGAGACGCTCATAGATCGGACGATAGGCGTCTTTGGCCGCCTCCCGCTCATCGTTGAGCGCGATGCGGGCGTGGTCGTTTTCGACCTGCCTGCGGTCGAGATCCTCAACGCGCTGCTGCGCTTCATGCGCTGCATTCTGCAGGCTTTCCAGTGTCTGGGTGCGGGCGAGCAACTCGCTGTCCTGACGCGGGTCGGTCGTCGCCCTGCGCGTGTCGACCCAGGCCTGAAAACTGTCTTTGGCGTTGCTGGCCGCGCTGCGTGCGGCATCGAGCCTTATCCTGTCGATGTCACGCTCGGCCTCGATCGCGCGCTGCTGGTCCAGAAGGGCGTCTTTCCGCCGCTGCAGATAGGCAGGGTAAGCGGGCTCATAGGCCACCTGATCGGTATTGCGAGGCAGATCGTCGATAACCAGACCGCCCAGCCCCACGAGAAAAACGGCAAACACCGCCGACACGCCCCACATGGCCAGCGCATAGAGGCGCTCGGGCAGTCTGTTTCCTTTTTTCATCATGAATTCCCGGGCAAAGACAACGATACGGGCAAGCCGTTTCAATTGAGGGAAGCGCGATCGACGCATCGCGTCAAATTGCAGCCTCGTGATCGTAATTGCGTAACGCCGAGCGAGCCCGTATCAACGCCTCCTTCTCCCGATGTTCCAGAGGTTCCATGATCCGTCTTGATTCGATCAGCAAGCAGAACGGCCAGCGCGTCATTTTTATCGAGACGAGCGCGGCCATCCAGAAAGGCGAAAAGATCGGTCTCGTCGGCCCTAATGGCGCGGGCAAGACGACGCTGTTCCGGCTGATCACCAAGCAGGAAACCCCTGATGAAGGTCAGGTCTTTCAGGATCGCGGCATCACCATCGGTTTTTTCAGCCAGGATGTCGGCGAGATGAACGGACGCTCCGTCGTCGCCGAAGTGATGGACGGTGCAGGTGCAGTCGCCGAAATTGCCGGCGAACTCGCCCAGCTGGAGGCCGATCTCTGCGACCCTGACAAAATGGATCAGATGGAGGCCATTCTGGAACGCTTCGGCGACGTTCAGGCCCGTTTTGAGGAGCTTGGCGGCTACGGGCTGGACAGCAAGGCGCGCGAAGTGCTGCACGGTCTGGGCTTTTCGCAGGAAATGATGTCGGGCGATGTCGGGCTGCTCTCGGGCGGGTGGAAAATGCGCGTGGCTCTGGCACGCATCCTGCTCATGCAACCCGATGTCATGCTGCTCGATGAGCCAAGCAACCATCTCGATCTCGAAAGCCTGATCTGGCTTGAGCAGTTTCTCAGGAATTACGACGGCGCCCTGCTCATGACATCGCATGATCGCGCCTTCATGAATCGCGTGGTCAACAAGATCCTCGAAATCGACGGCGGTACGCTGACCAGCTTCTCGGGCGATTATGAATTCTACGAGCAGCAGCGTGCGCTGAATGAAAAGCAGCAGCAGGCGCAATTCGACCGTCAACAGGCGATGCTGGCCAAGGAAATCGCCTTTATCGAACGCTTCAAGGCGCGCGCGTCACACGCCGCTCAGGTGCAGAGCCGCGTCAAGAAGCTCGACAAGATCGACCGTGTCGAACCGCCCCGCCGCCGCCAGGCCTTGTCATTCGATTTCGCCCCAGCACCACGTTCGGGAGACTCCGTTGCGCTGCTCAAGCAGGTCAGCAAGGCCTATGGATCGCGCACCATCTACGATGGGCTCGATCTGCAGATCCGCCGACAGGAGCGTTGCTGCATTCTGGGCGTCAATGGTGCGGGTAAATCAACCTTACTCAAGCTGATTGCGGGGGTAAGCGAGCCTGATACGGGCAGTGTCACCATCGGCGCCAGTGTGAAAATGGGCTATTTTGCCCAGCACGCCATGGATCTGCTGGATGGCAGCCGCACGATTTTCGAAACGCTGGAGCACGAATTCCCGCTTGCTGCTCAAGGATCGCTTCGTGCGCTCGCCGGTGGCTTCGGCTTCTCGGGCGATGACGTCGATAAATATGTCAGCGTGCTGTCAGGCGGTGAAAAAGCGCGTCTGGTGATGGCCCTGATGCTCTATAATCCACCGAATTTCCTGGTGCTCGACGAGCCGACCAACCATCTGGATATCGACACGAAGGAAATGCTCATTCGCGCCCTCGGCGATTATGAAGGCACCATGCTGTTCGTCTCGCATGACCGTCACTTCCTCGGCGCGCTCTCGAACCGTGTGCTTGAGGTCACGCCCGAGGGCCTGCATCGCTATGAGGGTGGCTACCACGAATATGTGGCCGCCACCGGTCAGGAAGCCCCCGGCCTGCACGTCTGATCTCATCCTTCCGGCCTGCTGCGATGCTCCACGGCGCACAGGCCGGATCTCTCCACGCTTTTTTCGATGGGGGTTCTCTTGCACCGTACTTTCTCCGGACTCTGTGCCACCGGCGCCATGCTTTTCGCTGCCTCACAGGCTCTCGCCGCCGAGCCATTGCCGATACAGCCCGCCTATGACAGCCCCGCCTTTATCGCCGAAGATCCTGCGCTTGCTGGATTGATAGGTCGTGCTGCGCCTGGTTTGCGCTTCACAACACTCGACAACCAACCGATCGACCTCGGCGCGCTATACGGCCGCAAGCCAGTCTATCTGAAGCTTTGGGCGACCTACTGCATTCCCTGTCGCGCCCAGATGCCCGGTTACGAGGCGCTTTATCGGGAATACGGCGATCGCATTGCCTTCGTGGCTGTCGATATCGGCTTTGGCGAAAAGCGGGAGAAAGTCGCTTCATTTGTCGCGCGCACCGGGTTGACCATGCCGGTCGTGATCGATGATGGCCGGCTGAGCAACTGGTTGCAGATCAAGGCCACACCTTTACACGTGCTGATCGACAGCGCGGGCCGCGTCGCCTACGTGGGGCATCAGGACGGGCCTGCCCTGCATGCAGCACTTGACCGTCTCACGAAGCCCGCTCCAAGAACCGGACATATTGCTCCCTCGGATCCTGGACAGCAGACCACACTCAAGATCGGCGAACGCGTTCCATCTTTCGCAGAGGCAACGGCTTCCGGGCCTGTGCTACCGGCGCGTTCTCGTCAGAAACAGGCTGTTCTTTTTACGGCGCCGTGGTGTGAGTCCTATCTAAAAGATCTTGAGCCACAGACGGCACGGAACTGCGCGGCCTTTCGCGCCATCGCCCAGCGCAGCGCCGCCACCCATGCGATACGCTGGACCGCATTCGCGAGCCGCCTCTGGACCGAAAACAGCGATCTCGCGCCTTTCCAGAAACTGCTCGGCCCGAATATCAAGCTCATTCTGGACAACAAGGCCTCGAACTTTTCAAATTTCGGCGTAAGGCAAATCCCCGCTATCGCCTTGATCGACGCGTCCGGTCATCTGCGCGACATGATCGGCGCAGATGATGCGCATGTTGAAGACAAGATAACGGCCTTTACGAAGGCGCCCTGACCTGAAAGGTGACAGGGACTCACTCTCTGTCACCCCAGCGCCACCGCAACCCGCCATATGTATGGTTCCTGCACAAGGCGAGAAAAATGCCCGTGGCGCATAAAGCGATAAATAGCGAACCGATCATCGCCACGATCCTGTAAGGAGGCGGGATCAGAAACAGGAAGAAGCTCGGCGCTATTACCACAAGCAACAGCAGTCCAAGAGCGACCCATCCCTGCCAGGCAATCGGAAGCCCAGCACCATAGCCGTAGCGCCTGGGCCTAAACCACGCCGTATTCTGATCGTCGTTCATGCGTTTTCTCTTCGTCTATCCATCAGACCCGACCTCAGACAATTCCCGCTTCATGCGGCCCTGATCCGTCGGATCGAGCGCTCGCAACCATCGCGGGAGGACAATATCCATCGCAAGATCGCACCTCATCAGTCAGGCGCGTTCACCATTGGAAGATCCGGCAACTTTATTCCACGCACTCTCTTACAGAGCGCCTCTCGTCGAACTGAACTTCACTTTCCCGAATACCGTCTTGCTCACAGATTTTCTCTCGAATTCACCTTACGTAACGGACGAATTCGGCCGATAAATTCGGTGTGCAGATAATGTACCACGTCAAGAGGGTTCTATCAGGCAGGGCAGATACGATGTGGAAACTTAAAATCCGAGTACAATTCAACACAAAAAAATTTTCCAAATTCGATCACAGAATTATTATGATTTATATCGTCCAATATAATTATTTATCTATTTAGCTATCTTATAACGCGAGATATTATTGTTTTTTTACAAGATTTTCCGGAAACAATATCGCGGATCGTAACAAAATGAACAAAACATCAATAGTCGCCTGTGCCAGATGGGAGTCGGACCATATCCAGGAATGGGTAATGTACCATCTATTCCTTGGATTTGATCATATATACCTGTACTGTAATGATGACGACCCAAGAGAGATGTACAAAGAGGTCGCTATTTTCTGCCGGGAGAGCAATCCCAAGGTCACGTTCCTTCATTATCCATTTCAGGGGGAACAGTGGAAAATGTACATCCATTTCCTCGAAAATTTCAAAGGGAAGAGCGAGAATTTATGCTTCCTCGATGTGGACGAATTTTTGACACTGAAGAATTACTCCAACATAAATGACTATATTTACGATATGAGAAAGACCGATTGGGATGTTATATTTTTTAACTGGGTCAATTTCGGCAATAACGGTCTGAAGGAGCGTCAGGCAGGGAATGTTTTAGATCTCTACACAAGAAGACCCGAAAACATATCCCACTTAACTAAGGTAATAGTAAAATCTGATTCCATTAACATTGACTTTATGAAGAAAAATCCATGCCCTTTCTGGCATGGGTTAAGTTCCAACACCTACAACGTGTTCAACTACAATCTCAAAAACGTTACCTCCTTTGGCGAGGACTTCCCGACTTTCTATGAGACATGGTGGGGGTTACATCACGCCGATGAAACCTCATCGCAAATTCGAGAACTGGAGGCTATGGTCTTCAACACAGCCTATGTTTCGCACTTTTTCATGAAGTCGGAAGCCGACGCCGAGAGGCGTATCCAGAGAGGCACGTCGGGCAATTTCTCGAATCAAAGCGATTGGTCATCCAGAACCGGGTCGAACGGCGGAATCGCAGCGTTCCTTGAAAAGTTCAATGCCGTTGAGGATTTCACACTCAGAGATAAGTGGCATAACTTCTTTGTTCCCCGACCGGAAGAATACTTCATTCGTCCCAGTAGCGGTCTCCTCATTTCCGAAGCCTGCCACTGCACACAGAGTTCTACGTCCGACTGGTCACGGGGTGGAGACGCCGAACATGACGCCTCCAACGTGGTCGATCTGCCTGCAAATGGGCAGCATAAAAATCACACGGATTACGAAGATCGGGCGTGGTGGCAGATCGATCTGGGACAGCAGGAACAAGTCAGTGAAATCAGGTTTTATCACAGGCTCGAGCGGGAGCACGAGCTCAAGAACTACACAATCAGCCACTCAAGAAACGGCAACGACTGGCACAGGATCGTTCAGGGCAAGAACGCTCCCTTCGGCGGAATCGATGGCCGTCCGCTGATACTCGACGGTCTCAAGGCGGATTGTCGTTATGTACGCTTTCAGCTGGACGAGCCTGGTTACATCCATTTTGACCGTGTCGAAATCTACAGACCGCGTTAATCCCGGCTCAGCGGCATTTTTCTGGTGATCGATCGTTTTTTATTCTGCGGTCGATCACGACGTCAGGGTGCGCTGATCATCAGGGCGACCTCATGATCTCCGGCACGCAAACCTGCAATCAAGAGCAGCTCGGTGGCTCGTATGCCCGCTCTCGGCAACCGAACATGGCTCCGGGTCAGTTAGAATTCACCTCCCACACACGGCTCATCGAGGCGGAGGAGCTTCACTATTGGTGAAACCCGAATGCCTGTGGATGAAGACGCATGGCAAGACGTGTCAGCCAGGTACGATAAGGAGCGACGAGCGAAAGAATCTGGCCAAAACCCCATTCCAGATCTTTTTCATCAGGATCGCTTACGCCTCGTTGATGAATCACGTAGCTGAGCCAATGAGTCGATACGATGAAGATATTGGCAACAAGACCGGGTATCGCCTCATCGCCGATGGACAGCGCTTTTACGCGTTTCATGTGCTTGATCAATGCGGTCACTCGATCCGTGAGAAGCATGTTGAGTTGCCTCGCCTGAGGTTCCAGCGCGGGAGCGAGACGGAATAGCGCATTTCCATCGCGCAGGAGCGCGCGGTAACGCCAGCTCAGACCGCACCAGTCACGCAACAGCGTTACGCCCCGCGCCACACCGCGCACCAGCTCGGTTCGTGGTGCGACTGCTTCCGCCTCCGGCAACGCTATAAAGAGCGTCTGGGCCGCTTCAGCAAACTGGGCAAAAAGCGCTTCGATCAGCTGCGCCTTGGTCTTGAAGTAATAATAGAGGTTGCCCTCGTTGATCTCGCAACGCGCAGCCAACTCACGCGTGGTGAGGCGATCAAACCCCACTTCATTCGCGAAGAGCCGTGCCTGATCGAGAATTCGTGATCGTGTCGAGTCAGGTCGGGCCATGATTGTTCTCGCAATCTAAGGTGATCACCTTATATCAGTTAAGGTGTTAGCCTTAGATATCGGAGTCACCACGCGATGTCAGCCCTTTTGAACAAATTCGCTTCCCTGCCCTCTCAGCTTCAAATGATGCGCGCCACCATGCGTAACCCGGTCGAGGCACTACCTGAGGCGGTGTTTCACGAGCGTCTGGTAGAGCGCCGTCTGGCGCGTCAGCATATCGTCTATGTCTGCGCACCAGATCTGATACGCGAGGCGTTGGTGACAAACAGCAATCGTCTCGACAAGGGCGAGGGCCTGCGTCGCGCAATCGGCCCCGGCCTGGGTGATGGCCTGCTCACAGCCGAAGGGGCGCACTGGCGCTGGCAGAGGCAGGCGTTGGCCCCAGTCTTTCGAGCCAACGGTATCGGCGCGTTCCTGCCCGCCATGGTCAGCGGGACACGGCGCTGTCTGGAAGACCTTACCCAAAAGGGCGGCATCGTGGCGATCGATGACGTCATGATGCGCCTGACAGGTCGCATCATCGTCGAGACCATGCTCTCTGCGCCGGAAGCAATCGATGCTGACGCCATGGCACGCAATCTTGGTGTCTTCCTGCACCAGACCCGGTGGAGCATTCTGGGCGATCTGCTCGGAACACCGGAATGGCTGCCTCATCCCGGCAAGACACGCGGCCTCGCCGCTGCCCAGGCTCTGCGCAACGAGGCGATGCAGCAGATCGCAGCGCGGCGGGAACTCCTGGTCCAAAACACAGGCCAAGCGCCAGACGACCTGCTGACCCGGTTGCTTGCGGCAAAAGACCCGGAAACAGGGCGCATGATGCATGACAGCGAGATCGTAGATAATCTCCTGACCTTTCTGACCGCGGGCCATGAGACCACGGCTCTGGCGCTGGCCTGGACCTTCGACAGGCTTGGCAGACATCCTGAGATCCTGCGTGAGGTCGAGCGTGAAATCGACACGATCCTGATGGGCGACGGCCCCACAATGGAGCAACTCGACAGACTCGATCTCACCCGGAATGTGCTGCGTGAGTCGATGCGCCTGACCCCACCAGCACCGATCATCATCCGCGAAGTGACAGAAGCCTTTTCGCTCGAAGGAGTGCGGCTGGAGAAAGGCACACGTCTCGTTGTGCCGATTTATGCCCTGCACCGGCATCGGAGCTTGTGGGAAGCACCGGAGATCTTCGATCCGACACGCTTCGTCGCCCAAGCGGGTCAGTCTCGCCCTCAGGACGATCGCTATGCCTATATGCCTTTCGGTGCAGGCCCGAGAATTTGCATCGGCGCCCGCTTCGCAGAGACAGAAGCGCTGACAATTCTCGCCATGACCATGAAAAGGCTGACCCTGACGCCCGAACTGCGTGTCACCCCACCCGGCAAGATGGAGATCACTCTGCGCCCGGCCAAGCCTCTGCTCATGTCTGTCAAAAGGAGAAACTAATCAGGCATCACGCTCCGGGAACCGAAGGCGAGCCTGTGCACCACAGGAAATGGGCGCCCGCGTCTCTGCGAATGCCTCGCGCCTGTGCCGAGGAGATCGGAGAGGCAGATCACCTGATGGGCTAGAATGAGGGAGCTTGCCCTATCGCCTTTCACAATCCTCACGGCTCCAGCAGGAGTGAAACGAGCATCACGTCCTGTTCGGCAAAGGGGGCATCGAAGCAGAATTCATGATTTCTCACCCGGCGGTTCGGCATCTCGCGATGCGAAACGGCCGGGCAACGACCTACCTCAAGCACGGTCAGACGGCGAACACGCTGTTCTGATGCGTCGAGGGGACGATGATCTGCGACAGATTATTATCGCCTATCGGTAGGACGGGACCATGGGCGGTAACGATAGCATCGGCTAGAATGGAGTGCGGCGAGAGTTTGATGCCCATATCCGCGGCTTGCGTACCCGGCAGATGGAATTTGATGAAATCCGGCACGACGTCGATCAGGGAGACGATATTTTTGAAGCTGCTCGCATTCCAGTCATCGAGTTTGGCCTTGAGTTTAACGCTGTCTTCCGGCGCGCCAACCATGACGACCTTGCCGTAATGGTTGAAGGCGTTATTGGCACCCGGCTCCATCGCCGTCACGAAAGGAGAGTCTTTCTCAGTGTCTGAAGCATAATTGCCGACAGGGTCGCCATGGGTCACGATGCTCACGAAATTCTTTCCGTCACCGACGCCAGCGGCTGCATCGGGAATACCCGTCGACTCAAACGACATCCCCCCTAGCCCGGTCTGCTGCCCCACATAAGAAGCTTCAATGCCGCCCAGAGAGTGGCCCGTGAGAAAGATATTATTAGTATCGATGCCCGATTTCTGCGCCACATCCACTACATAATGCGTGAATGAGAGAGCGTCTTTCTGCGCCTGCGACACCGTCTGGTTCCAGACCTGAACGTCGGATGCTACGCCCGTAAGAGCCACGAGCGGGTTAAGAACGATATTATCGCCACCCGTCGTACCTTGAAAGGCAACGATGATCTGATTCTTATCGGTCAGCCAGACCTTCGCTGACATCGCGCTGCCCAGATCCGTCACGGCCAGTTGTTTGCCGTCGACGAGAAAAGGCTTCATGCCCTCAGGTGTGCCCGACACTGTATAGCAGGCATTGGCCGCATTGAGGAACTGGGAGGCTGTCGGACTCTTGCTGAGATCCTGATTCTCCGGCGCGTTGATAACCGTATTATCGTGCAGGACCGAAAGATTGGTCGGCGTCGTATGACCGATAATAGATTGCGTCGTCGCTGCTACGCGACTGAGAAAATTATTCAGCCCCGTCATATTGAACAGATCATTCGCACCCTGAATGACCCCTCCTACAAGAAGACGTCCATCTTCCCAGATTTTTTTAACCAGACCAGACATAACCGCAGCCTCTTGTTTTTATTGGGGAAGTTTATCTTTTCTTTTTCGACAAAAAGAAAAACAAGCAACCATAAGAGAACAATTTAACTAATAGGTTACATAGAGAGGTAAATATATATAGAAAAATATCAAAAATAGATGATCAAAATAACTGAAAGAAAATACTCTTTACGATCGCTTGTTGGAAATCTGTCCAACACGATCACAAGTGGCAAAGGACTCTGGCGCGAGAAATCAGAGCGATCGGACACACTTCTTCGCCCATGCAGGTCAGGCTCTCCCTCAGGACGAACGCTATGCCTAGATGTCGTCCGGGGCGGTCCGAGAATTTGTATCGGGGCCCGCTTTGCATATGCAGAAGCTCTGAGTGGGCTCGCCGTGGTCCTGAAAATGCTCACGCTCACACCAGAGCTGCGCATCGCCTACCCGGCAAGATGGAGATTACCCTGCGTCCGGCAACGCCGCTGCTTGCGTCTCTCAGAAAGAGAAACTCAACACGCTATTCGGGTCTGCGCGCAGAATATTTCGCTCTTGCAGCGGTCAGGCCACCTCTGTTACCGCTTTGGGTAAGACCGGTCTTCCGTCGTTGCCTTGACCCGGATTATCATCGCGTCCGAGTGCTGCATCGCTTTTCTGCTGGTACAGATACACCAATGTCGCACCCACCCAGAGTACTGCGAGTGGCGGCAGCAAATTTTTGAAAAATATCTTTTCTTACTGAGCCGCGTACAGAACGAATTCTACACTATTTTCAAAACCAGATCTGCAAATGCAATTAATATCAACTTTGACGATGGCTAAAATAATAATAAATTTACAAACAATCAAAGTATAAACGCGACCGACTAGAAAACGAAGTGGTTTTTCCCGAATTTCTCTGCAGACGCTCATTGCACATCTTCAGGAGAAACCCACAAATTGCTCGAAGAACGGCTATGAAGAGCTCATTGCGACGAAGATATTCACATTCGATTCAAGAGAATCACGGGGTATTCACCGTTTCACGGGACTGTGATGAACATTGGCGCTTTTCACCAAGGGTTCCATCGCTCTCTACGTTAGAGTTTTGATCGCCCGCTCGTCTCCGACAACCGAGACGAAATGGCCTGTCAACAAGGGGCAACCGCAATCCCGCCACAGCGATGCCGTTACCCCGTATTGAAAAATACTACAGACCATTCAGTGGCGGCGGGACGCGAGCGGCGGCCAGGGCGGTCTTCTGACGCTCTGCTAGCGCCACCTCGTCGAAATCGGCGATAAGTTCCTGAAACAGGCGATGCCAGTTGAGCTTGGCCTTGAGGCGCAGGAACACACTGCCAAGCCCTATTGCAGAGCGATCTACCAGTACGAATTCGCGCGAGGGCCGCACGCCGCCAGTGCGCTTGAGCCCCTCATAGACCTTCTCGGCAATGTCGCGTCCGAAATTCGGATCGTCACTTTCCTGAATGAAGCGCTCTCGGTCCTCCATGAGCGGGCCATAGATGAACCGTGCCCATTCATTGAGAACCGATGCCGTGTCGCGCGAAATCCCCTTGAAGCCCCAAGCCTCATAGGCGGCAAAAGCCATCTCTTCGTCGTTGTTTTTGAGCGCGTTGAAGAGATCGATGATGCCCTTGATGAAATGCGGCGGAAAAATACGAATGGCGCCGAAATCGAGCAGGTTCAGACCCCAATCCGGGCGGATGGTAAAATTGCCCATATGCGGATCGCCATGGATAATGCCGTAGCGGTAGACCGGTGTGTACCATGCCTTGAAGAGGGCCGTCGCAATCGCATTGCGCTCCTCCTGGCTAGGATTGGTGTCGAGAATTTTCTGAATGCCACGCCCCGAAACCCATTCCATGGTCAACAGGCGTTTCGTCGATAGCCCTTCGACGGGCAGGGGCACAGTAACCTCAGGGATATGCTGAAGCATATCGCGATAAAGCCGCATATGAGAGGCTTCGCGCTCATAATCCAGCTCTTCACGCAGGCGCTCCTCAAGCTCGCGCACCACTTCATCCTGCTTGATGGCAGGCAGGAATTGCTGAACCAGCCCGACCACAACGCGGAACTGGCGCAGATCGGATTCCACCGCCGCGTTCATGTCGGGATATTGCAGCTTGCAGGCCACATCCTGCCCGTCCGCGGTAACCGCGCGATGAACCTGCCCGAGGCTCGCCGCTGCGACTGCCTGATGCGAAAACGACCGAAACTGTCTTTCCCAATTCGGTCCAAGCTCATTCATCATGCGACGACGCACAAAGCTCCAGGCCATGGGCGGCGCATTGGCCTGCAACTCGGCAAGCTGGTTCGAATATTCCTCCGGCAGAGCGCCGGGAATGGTCGAGAGGATCTGAGCGCCCTTCATGAGCGGGCCTTTCAGCCCGCCCAGTGCCGCACGCAGATCATTGGCATGGATCGCCTGATTGGACTTGAATCCGAGCTTGTTGCCGATCACGCGCGTCGCGATTCCGCCAACGGTGCTCGAAGCCCGCGCCATGCGTTTGAATTCGCCAAAAATTCCCGTCTGGTCCAGATCCTTGGAATTACTCATCGCTTATGCGCTCTTGTCCTGTTTTTCCTGAGCTTCGAGCTCATCGATGAAGCCTGAAATCACATCCAGTCCCTTGCGCCAAAAGCCCGGATCGGTGGCATCCAGCCCGAAAGGCGCCAGAAGCTCGGCATGGCGTTTAGTGCCACCCGCTTCAAGCATCGCCACATAACGATCCTGAAACGCCGCTGTTCCCCCCTGCCCCGTCGTCTCACCCTGATAGACGCCGTAGAGCGCATTCACCAGACAATCGCCGAACGCATAGGCATAGACGTAGAAAGGGGAATGCACGAAATGCGGCACATATGACCAGTAGGTATCGTAGTCAGGACTGAACTCGAATGCCGGGCCGAGACTGCGTGTCTGCACCTCACGCCAGATCTCGCCCAGGCGCTCAGGCGACAGCTCGCCCTTGCGCCGCTCGTCATGCAGCTTGACCTCAAACTGGTAGAACGCAATCTGGCGCACCACCGTGTTGAGCATGTCCTCCACCTTGCCGGCAAGCATACGCCTGCGACGCGCCGGATCAGGCTCGGCATCGAGCAGTGCCTGGAATGTCAGCATCTCCCCGAAGACGGAAGCGGTCTCGGCAAGGGTCAGCGGTGTGGAAGACTGAAGATAGCCCTGGCGCGCCGCCAGAAGCTGATGGGCGCCATGACCCAGCTCATGCGCCAGAGTCATCACATCACGGCTGCGGCCATGATAATTG
The DNA here is from genome assembly GCF_051628905.1 of Asaia sp. BMEF1. GTDB lineage: Bacteria > Pseudomonadota > Alphaproteobacteria > Acetobacterales > Acetobacteraceae > Asaia. The sequence goes on from NZ_CP157575.1 coordinate 804,507, forward strand.
AGCAGGACGTAAGGATGGGTATCGGGTGTCACCGGATGGGCAAACGCACCCGATGATTTCCCCGGCACGGGTGCCACGTCGATCCAGTCATTATCCATGAACTGGCTGACCAGATCACCGAGGCGCGGGTCGAAACGCATATAAGCGTTTCGCACAATCGTTTTCGCCTCTTCCCATGGGATCAGGCGATCTTCATCGCCCGGGAGCGGCGCATTGCGGTCCCAATGCTGCAACTTGTCGAGACCAAGCCAGCCAGCCTTGAGGCTGTAATAGCGATGGGCGAGGCGCGCATAATCGGCATCGACAGCCGAAACCAGCGCCTCAACGACCTCATCCTCGACCATATTGGCGCGATTGCGGCTGGAAGACGGTCGGGGGAAACCACGCAACCCGTCTTCAATCGCCTTGTCCTTGGCCAGCGTATTGGTGATCAGTACCAGCAGGCGCTGATTGGCGCCGAGTGCGCGGCTCACTTCTTCAGCGGCGAGACGACGCTTTTCGCGATCCGGACTGGAGAGCTGGTTGAACGCCATCCCCAGAGGGCGTGTCTCGCCATCGAGCGTGACCGTCAGGGAGGCCATGGTCTCGTCGAACAGACGGTTCCACGAGGCGCGCCCCGTGACCGATTTCTCGACAAGAACCTGCTCGACCTCGTCAGAAAGCTGATAAGGGCGCCAGACGCGTAGGTCGCGGAAGAAAGGCGCCCAGCGCGCGAGCTCGGGCGTGGCCAGACGCTGCGCCAGATCGTCTTCCTCGATGCGATTCAGTTCCAGGGTGAAGAACAGCATGTGAGACGAAATAGCCGTCAGACGCTCGGTCATGCCCTGCGAGAAACGTCCTGTTTCCGGGTCGCTCGTATGGGCGGCAAAGCTGAGCTGGGCAAAGGCCCCGAGGCGCCCCATGCGCTGGTCTATACGTTCATACTCGGCAATCGCTTCGGCCAAAGCTGCGCCGGTCCCTGTGCCCAGTTTGCCTTTCCAGCGTTCGGCAAAAAGACGCGCCTCCTCATCACAGGAAGCGAGATCGCGCTCGATCGCCGGATCGGTCAACGCGGCATAGAGATCGGAAAGATCCCAGCGAGGCAGTGAGGCGCTATCGGCTTGAGCCATAAAACGATGTCCTTGTTTTGAACGGATAAAGCGTCCCCCAGATTTGGGTAGAGACGCTTCCCCGGCAAGAGGGCTTTACCCCTCAGTGAAGAGGGGCGCAGTCAGATCGACACGATGCGGATCAGCGGAAAGCGGGCTCGTCGAAGCCGCGCAGCTTGCGTGAATGCAGGCTGTCGACACCGCGCTCGCGCAGCAGCCGCATGGTCTCAATGCCGACCATCAGATGCTGGCTGACACGCTCGCGATAGAACGCGTTCGCCATGCCACGAAGCTTGAGTTCACCATGAAGAGGCTTGTCGGAAACGCAGAGCAGCGTGCCGTAGGGTACACGAAAGCGAAAACCATTGGCCGCAATGGTCGCCGATTCCATATCGACGGCAATCGAGCGGCTCATATTGATCTGGGTGAAGAGCGCTCTGAGACGCAGTTCCCAGTTGCGGTTATCGGTTGTCAGCACGGTGCCGGTACGCAGCCGGGTCTTGATGTCGCGGTCTTCAAGGCCCGTCACGCGCTGCATGGCTTCCTGCAAGGCCACCTGCACTTCGGCGATGGGCGGCACAGGCACCCAGGTCGGCAGATCGTCATCGAGTACATGGTCGTCACGCACATAGCCGTGAGCCAGCACGTAATCGCCGAGCAGCTGTGTGCGGCGCAGCCCCGCACAATGACCGACCATCAACCAGCAATGCGGACGAAGTACGGCGAGATGATCCGTAATGGTTTTGGCATTGGACGGGCCGACACCGATATTGATCAGCGTGATGCCGTCACCATCCTCCCGGCACAGATGATAGGCGGGCATCTGCGGCAGGGATTCGACAGGCTGCCCCGCCTGCCCTTCACGCGTATAAACCGCGTCCCCCGGCTCGACGAAAGCATGGTATTCTCCCCCTTCATCGATCTGCGTACGGGCAAAATCGCGAAATCCGTCGACATAGCGCTGATAATTGGTCAGCAGGATAAAACGCTGAAAATGGCGCGGCGCCGTGCCGGTATAATGATGCAGTCTCGCAAGCGAATAATCGGTACGTTCGGCAGTGAAAAGAGCCAGTGCCCGAGGCGCCGCAGGGTCGGGAATGATCTCGCAATTGGCGATGGTGTCATCCGTCGCATGCAGATCAGGTAGCGCGTAGTTATCCTGCAGCAATTTGAGGTCGGCCTCGGTCAGCCCGGTCACGGCGTCTTCCATGACATAAGGCAGAGGCATGGGCCGCCTGGACAATCCGACATGCACGGGCTGCCTGTAGCACTCGATCAGGTTCTCGATCTGAGCGCGCCAATAGCTGCGAAACAGCAAGGGCCGCGTCAGCGTCGTGCCATAGAACCCGGGCTCAAGCAACACGCCAAAGCGTGGCTTGACGTCATGCGGGATCGCCCCACGCAGTAGCGGAAAGGCGAGATAAGGATAAAACGATTCAGCGGGCTGGCGAGACGCAAAGGCATCGCGCAGACGCTTCACACCCTCTTCATAAAGCGCCTCGATGCGATCGAGTGCGGCTTCGGCATCATGAAACGGCATGAAGCCCGACCCTACCTGATCGAATAACCTGTCCTGTTCTGCTGCGCTCATCATGCACCTCTGGGCGTCACCGTTTTGCGACAGGCTAGCCTGTTGCGCAGGCCAGTGATAGACGTCGATATAGTTATGTTATAACATAACTATATGCCCTTCCCGTCTCTCCAAAACATCTCCGTATCCCCCGATAACGATGGCACCTGTCGCAAGTCGCTCTGGCGCCGCTATGAGGGCGATCCCTGGGCTGCGTTCGATGCCTTGCCTGCGCCGATCCGCCATCGTCTGGCCGAACATGTCTATGACGCCTGGTCGGTCAACGCGTTGATCCTGTGGCGACATTACAAGAAGCTCTACGGCGCGACACCGCGCGCCGAGCGCGCCATGATCCGCTATCTCGATTATTGCGAGCGTCTCGAACAAAAGGCCTTCACCGACCGGCACGGCGCCCTCGCCCATCTCGATGCCGGGGCGACGCCCCTGCGCTATGGCGCTCTACCCACGCCCCCCCAACCCTCTGATGCCCGGCCCTCTGACGCAAGACCCTCTGGCCGATAGCCCTCTGCCGAATAGACACAGGCGAGCCGAGGTCATCACTCATTTGTCACGCCCCGATCCCGGTGCTCTCTGCCATACTTCGCAGAAGCCATGCATTACATACTTGTAAAAATCTCTTATTTCGACAGATCTCACGTCAGGAGCACTCTGACAGCGAAGCATAGGCTATCTGGCGATACTGCGAGAGGGCCTGATGATAACGGCGCAATCCTCTGACCCCAGCTAGTTCAACCACAGGCATGGAGCGTCCCCCTCTCCTGGGAGCTCCGTTCATTACGCATCATCCGATGTGGCGGCGGATCCTATACGCCCTGATGGGGGTGTTCATGCCGATCACCGCCTCGACGCAAAACGCGCTTTTTTCGGGTAATCTCGCGAGCGCCGCGGGCGAAGCGGGTTTGAGCACGGCAGAGGCAACCTGGCTCGTCGCGGGCTTCATAGCGGCCGCAGCCTTTGCCAATCTCGTGGTCATCAAGGGCCGTCAGCAATACGGCATCATGTTCTTCCTCACGACCCTGCTTGGCGTCAATATTGCGACCGGGGTGCTGCTCGTCTGTTTGCCGTGTTTCACGACGCTCATGATCAATCGCGTCAGCAATGGCCTCATGGTATCGACCAATGTGGCAGCCGGGGTTTACTACCTCATACAGGCCCTGCCGAAGACGCATCGTGTCAAGGCAATCTCCATAGCCATAGGCTGCCTGCAACTGGCCACGCCGCTGGCATCACTCATCCCCGTCGAGACCCTGACGATCTCGGGAAATTTCGGTTTCGCATGCCTCGCCACGGCTCTGGGCGCGCTTCAGCTCACATTCGTCCTTCTTCTCCCGCTGCCCACCACAAATACTGCGAAGGTCTTCGAGCCTCTCGATGCCTTATCGGCCGTCTTACTGCTTGGCGTCTCGATCTGCCTGACAAGCGTTCTGGCGCTGGGTCGCACCATGTGGTGGACCGACACACCCTGGATAGGATGGCTTCTCGTCGGGCTGGTCGTTTTCGGCACCGCAGCCTTCGCTGTCGAATTCTGTCGCAAACGCCCATTGCTGCAGATCGACTGGCTGAGCAAAGGCACCATTTTGCGTTTCGGGCTTGTCGCGATCATGGAACGTCTGCTGCTCTCAGAACAGAGCACGGGCGTGATCGGCCTGTTTTCTCATGCCGGTCTGATCAACGACCAGTACCACGCGCTCTATCTGTTCGTGATCATGGGCATGGTCGCGGGCACGACACTCATGGCGGTCACGCTTTCTCCTAGGCTCATTCCTGTGCAATGCGTCGTGGCTCTTCTTGCCATCGCCCTCGCATCCTGGCTGGACTCTGGCAGTAATGGGCTGACCCGTCCGAGCGACGTCTATGTCTCTCAGACGCTGCTCGGCTTCGGCACCACGCTCTTTGTCGGGCCCGCTCTTCTATATGGAATTATCCTGGTCCTGAAAACGGATACCAGCCATTTCGTATCGACGATCTATGTCTTCGCAATCACGCAGAGCATTGGCAGCGCAACAGGCGCCGCGCTTCTGGGCAGTATCCAGTACTACTATCAGAATTACGCCATGGTCGGGTTCGCGTCTCGAATGGCCGATACTGCCTCGCTTTCGCTTGCATCGGCCCAGCAGGGTCTCTCATCGGTCTCCAGATCGCTCTCCGACCAGTCGGCCGTTATGGGATATCTGAATGTCTTCGGCTTCGTGAGTGTTCTTGCGCTGACTGCGATAGCCCTGATCACGCTCGTTCTGATTTGCAAACGTCTCCTCGAGATTTCGGCAAAACATCTGACATGACCCAAACGCCCCCTTCCTCTGCTGCCGCGCCCGGCAACGAGACAGCTACGCCTGCCGCGCCACCTCCGGTATGGCACCCCCCAAGGCGAAGTCTGCTCGTGTTGACGCTCGTGGCCTTTCTGGCCGTCGTCGTCATCGCCTGCATTCTGGCAGCGTTCGATCTGGCGCCTTTCGGTGAGCAGGGGGTACGAACCGATGATGCCTATGTGCAAGGGCATGTCACCATCGTTGCACCTGAGGTGCCGGGTTATATCGAGGGCGTTTTCGTCACCGATTATGCAATGGTGCACAAGGGTCAGCTTCTGGTTCAGATTGACGAGAGCACCTACAAGGCGCGTGTTGCACAGGCACAAGCCGATCTTGGCAGCAAGCAGGCCGCTTTGATCAACAACAAGCAGAACCAGGCCTCTGCCCGTGCCAGACTGGACCTGCGTCAGGCCGCGTCGATGACCGCCCGCGCTCATCTGACGCATAGCAGTGCCGATCACAGGCGTCAGGCCGCTCTTGTCGGCGACCAGAGCGTCTCACAGAAGGAATACGATGCCGGTCTCGATAGCTGGCATTCCGACGAAGCCTCGCTCCGTCAGGCCCTTGCCGACGTACGCGCTGCCGAAGCGGATGTGAAATCGGCAGATGTGCAGGAGAAGGTCCTGAGCGCCGATGTACGCCAGGCCGAGGCCAGCCTTCTCTCGGCACAGATCGACCTCAACCGCACCCGAATCCGGGCGGCGAGCGACGGGGTAATCGGTCGCACGGGCGGCACACATATAGGCGCCTATGTCGGCGCAGGTACCGCCCTGTTTTCACTCGTGCCGAACGAGCGCTGGGTCATTGCGGAATATAAGGAGGCCCAGACCGGCAATATCCGGGTCGGTCAGTCCGCCTCCTTCACGGTCGACGGGCTCAACGGTCAGAAATTCGGCGGACACGTCTTTCGTATCGCTCCGGCCACGGGCTCTGAATTCGCCGTTGTGAAGCCTGACAATGCCACCGGCAATTTTGTGAAGATTCCCCAACGCATCGGCATTTATATTTCTTTCGACCCCAATCAGCCCAATGCCGAGCGTCTGGCCCCCGGCATGTCGGTAGAGAGCTATGTGGCAACGCCGACCGGGCAAAGCCATGACCACGCCCAATCGAGAGACGCCACGCCGTGAGCGTTCGTCAACGCGCTTCGCTTCAGGCGGGGCTTGCAGCTCTCCCCCTCATTTTGAGCGCCTGTCAGGAGGGCGATTTCGTCCTGCCCAAAGGCTCTGCCGTGACTGCGCCCACCGCATGGCGCCGGGGCGATCCCGCGCAGACCGCAACGACGCTCGACCCGCAATGGTGGAGCCAGTTCGGCGACCCTGTACTGGTAACGCTTGTCTCTCATGCGCTTGCAAACAACCCGGACCTCGCCCTTGCGGCAGAGCGCGTGCTGCAAGCGCGCGGGCAGATGCGCCTCGCCCTCAGCGCCCAGTTGCCCCATATCGACGGTCAGGGCCTCGGTGTCGGCAACGGTCATCTGATCGGGTAGAATTTCAGCCAGTATATTCTGGGTGGCGGTCTGACCTTCGATTTCGACCTTTTCGGCAAGCTGCGCGAACAGACGCGTGCGGCGCGTGTACAGACCCTGTCGAGCGAGGCAGATCGCGAGACGATCAGGCTCGCCTTGATTGGCGATACGGTGCGCGCCTATGTCTCGCTTAAGGCGTCACGCAGCGCGCTGGTCATACTGGAGCGCAATCTGACCGTGCGCGAGGCCGAGCAGACGCGCGTGAGCCATCAGCTCAAGGCCGGTTATGAAAAGATCAGCGTGCTCGATCAGGCCGACGCGCTTGTAAGCGATGCAGAGGCACAGATCGCCTCGACACGGTTGCAGATCGCCCAGCAGGAAGATGCGCTGAGCGTGTTGCTTGGCGATCTGCCCGGCGATCAGATTACCGACATGACGGCGGGGCTGCCACTAGAGGCGCTGCGCCTGCCACCCGTGATCGCCCCCGTTCCGGCGCGGCTATTGTCGAACAGGCCCGATCTGATCTCTGCCGCCGACCAGATCGTGGCGGCAGATCACAGCCTCAAATCGGCAAGGGCCGCTTTCCTGCCTGACATCACGATCAATCCCGGGATCGGTACGGCAGGCGGGTCGGGGCCGATCTCCGGCACGGTCTGGGCGCTGGGCGGCAGCCTTCTCGCGCCGATTTTCGAGGGGGGCGCCCTGCGCGCGCGGGAAAGCGTCGCCGTATCGCAGCGCAACCAGGCTGCCTGGACCTACCGCAAGACCGCAGTGCAGGCCTTTCGCGAAGTTCAGGATGCACTATCGGGCACCTGCCAGCTCGCCGCACAAGAGGTCAGCCTCAAACGCAGCCTGATCAGCAAGCAACACACGCTCGACGACGCACGCAAGGAGCTGGGCACAGGCTACGTCAATTATTTCGACGTCGCGAATGCCGAGAGTGCCGCGCTTTCTGCCGAGCTGCAAACGGTGCAGATCAGGGCCTCCCGCCTGGCCGAACTCGCGACGCTCTATCAGGCCATCGGTGGAGGCTATACTGCCCTTGCCAGCAAGGATCAGGCCCTATTGCACGCGGATATCGACGGCACTTCCAGCCCCGGTCGCATCGACGAGCGCGATATGTGCAAAGCCGGGTCCGTCGGGCGTCCATGACGGGGTAATACCGGTCGGCGTATCAAGCGGCACGCCATTGACCAGCCAGCGATAGGGTTCGACACCGCCGCTTGCCACCAGGCCGAGCGGCGTGACGTGCCCGTCTTCGGCGAAGCACTCCACCCTGCCGTTATTTACTGGCTGCACGATCTGGGGGCCGCGTTTTTCACTGAGCTTTTGCAAAGCCGGAGAGAGCATTGCCTGAGCCGGCGGCATTTCGGTCGGCAAAGCGCCGCTCTCGGGCAGGATATCGAATACATGCATGAGCACCGGCGCCGACGTGCCGAGCCCCGTGATGCCGGGCACTGCCGTGCCATCGGGACGCCCCGCCCAGACCACCACGGCCCAATCGCCACGCAGCCCCGCCGCCCAGGCATCGCGCTGGCCATAGGAGGTGCCGGTCTTGAAGGCTACTCGCCCCTCGACCGTCTCGACGCGCCCCTTGGGCAAGGGCGAGCCACCCAGAATCGACAGGATCTGTCGGCTTGCCCGCGCGCCGATCAACCGTGTACCCGGTGCAGGCTCTACGGGCCAGTCAAGGCTGAGCGGGCGCGAGATCCCCTCATTGGCAAGGGCGACATAAAGCCTGCCCAGATCGAGCGGCGTAATCCCAACGCCGCCAAGCGCGAGCGCAAGGCTAGGCGATGTATTGGGCGGCAGTTTGAGCGCGATACCTGCTGCGTCGAGTGTGCCTGCGAAATAACCGGCGCCGATCATGTCCAGCGCGCGCACGGCAGGCAGATTATACGATCGCTGCAAGGCCGTCCGCACCGTCGTGGTGCCATGAAAGATACGGTCGTAATTACGTGGCGCGTAGCCCCCGAAATGACTGGCCCGATCCTGGATGACCGTATCGGGCGCCAGAAGGCCGAGCTGAAACGCCATGCCATAAATGGCCGGTTTCAGTGCCGAGCCGGGCGAGCGCCAGGCGGTAATCATGTCTGCTGCGCAGCCGGAGCAGCCATTACCCGCATTGCCCTGCCAGGCTGCGATACTGCCATCGCGCCGGGCCACCAGGGCGGCCCAGGTTCCGCCGGAGGGCGGCGGCGTGTCGTGCAGGATGCCCGCAAGACTGGCCTGGAGGCGACGGTCTATCGACGTCCGAGCCACGCCACGCATTCCCTTGCGCCACTGCCAGGTGAGCGGCCCCGGCGCCTCATGTACGAGATGACCGCTATGCAAAACATAGGGCATGGACCCACGGCGCAGCCATCCCTCGGCAGGCTGTGCTGCCAGAAGCCGGGCCACCTGCGCGCGCGCGGCGAGCGGATGCCTGTCAGGGCGCAAGCTCTGCGGATGACGCGCCATGACGATCATTAGGGCAGATTCCTCGGCACTCAGATGAAGCGGCTCATGACCGAACCAGAGCAGCGATGCCGATCTGATCCCCTCGATATTGCGGCTCTCCGGTGCGAGGGTGAGGTAGAGGTCGAGCACCCCACGTCTTCCATAACGCCATTCGAGCTGGGCGCCGCGCAGCATGTCGAAGACCTTGCCGCGCAGACTATGCCGATGCGGGGTGAGCAGACGCGCCGTCTGCATGGCGAGCGTCGAGCCGCCGGAAACGATATGGCCACGCGTTGCGAGCTGAAAACCGGCGCGCAGCAGCGAAAGCGGATCGACACCGGGATGGATCCAGAAACGTCGGTCCTCCACCTGCAATAACAGAGCGAGATAGCGTGGATCGACCGCCTCTCGCCGCGTTTCAAAACGCCATGCGCCATCCGGGCTTACACGCCCGTCGAGCAACTCGCCCCGCATATCCTGCATGAGAAGCGCCTGCTGATTCGCCCGCTTCATATCGGGCGGGAACAATCGATCGGCGGCCCAGAGACCGCCGACAAGACAGAGCGCCGCGAGCGATATGCCGCCCAGCCCGTGCCGCCATAACCGCTTGCGGCGCGCGCGCGTCTGTAGGGTCGAAGCGCTCATCGCGGGGCGATGACGATCCGGCTGGCCGCATTGCGCCCCATCTGACCCGGGTTGAAACGGTCACGCACCAGCGTTTCCGGCAGCAGAAACTGCCCCGGCGTTACGGCGCGCACGATATAGGCAAGCCTGAACGCATTGCTGCCCAGAATACGAGGCGAAGACGGGCTGTATGTGCCGCCCCTCAGATTGAAGGCTGCGAAAAAGCGATCATCCTTGAGGGCGACGGCATTGGCCTGGGTGGTCTCGCCCAGGAAAGACGGTCCGGCCTTCGGGGCGGGCGCGTCCGAATCGCTGTCTTCTTCCCGGCCACGAACGATGCTCTCGATTTCCCAGCCAGCAGGCAGCAACTGGGTCAGGGCGCAGTGATGCGGATTACGGTCCTGGGATTCCCCCTCGATCACCACCATGAAGCGGTCATTCTGCCTGCCCTTGGCCGGGTCGTAGGGCGTGCCGTCCAGCGTCACGGTCGAAACCCTGACCGTGAAACCGTCGGTGATAGGCGCGGGGGCCTCCTTGGGCGTGCCCGTGATCGTGACCGTCATCCAGAGCGGCACCGTGCCGGTATTAGTGAGTTTGGTGCCGTCGAGCTTGCGAGCATCGGGGCTGAGAACGAATGGCAGGCCGATCGGTCGTGCCTGTTCGACCCCGTTGACCGCGATACCGCGCGCGGGATCAGGCTTGTTCATCGCCGCCGCCGCCTCAAGCAGCGAGGTGGTTGTTGCGTTGCTGATCCACGAGACAGGCACGTCGAGCAAGCCGAAGCGATCCGTGAGTTTCTGCGCCAGGCCGTTATTGCCGCTCTCTGCCGCCAACGAGACCAGCCCGCCCAGATCGCGCAGATAGATCCAGTAATACGGATCGAAAAGCGTGGGACGCCCCGAACGCGCCGACCCGAGCGAATTTACGGCCAGGCCGAACAGGGTATTGCTCATCTGGCGCTCATTACCCAGAGCGAGGCCGCCCGCCAGATGACCCAGCGCCAGCGCATCGGCAAAAGTGGCGTCGCTGGCGCTGTTACCCCAAACGATACGCTGTACGCCGCCAACGGCACGTGAGGTGGCACTGTCGCCCAGAGCCCGCAGGGTCGGCGTATCGAGGCGTCCCGCGCGCGCCAGAACATAAAGCGCGTAAGCCCTCGTCTCGGGCGTGACGGCATTTTCGGAACGATCTTCATGACGGTCCTCGATGCCTGGGCTCTGCGCCTGCGACGTCACAAGCCAGTCGAGTGCATGATCGAGAGAGTCCTGTGGGACAGCATAACCCGCCTCTTTGGCACGCGTCAGAAAGTCGACGACATAGATCTGCTCCCAGGGGAGCAGTCGCCCGTCGTTCAGACGCCACGAGCCGAAACGCCCTCCGGCATCTTCACGATCGATCAGCATGGCAATGGCGGTTTCGATCCGCTTCTGAGCGCCTTCAGGCACGGTGAGACGGGCCAGCGCGTCATGCCCCTTGAAAGCAAGCAATCCACGCGCAGAAGCCGCAAGACTGGTCGTGTCGTTGCCATAACCCGCTTCGAGATTCTGAAGCAGCGCAATAGTGTTGAGCCCGTGCACGCCGGAATAGCCGAGCGTGACCGCCGAGCTTCCCGGCTCGAAAGGCGCAAGCAGAGAGGCCGAGGCCTGATAGCTCTGGCCCGGATCCTGCTTCTGCTCGCTCGATTGCGTGATCGGCAGATGGCCCGGTCGAACCTGCAGATCCCAGCTGCGCGTTAGCATCACGCGACCCTGCTTGTCTGAAAGTCTTGCGGTCAGATGCGCAATGCCCGACTCACCGGCCTGTATGGTGGTGGGGAAGGACTGGCGAGCGCCCTTTTGCAGATCGGCATCGAATTTCGCCGATCCGGTAAGATGGATCGGCCCGCTCCCGCTCAGGGCCACGGCATAATGGCCCGCTGCCCCTTCGGTATTGACCATTGATACGAGACTGGTGGCGACATCGCCCGGGGCGAGAAAGCGCGGCAAGGTCACATCGGCAAAAACCGGGTCGCGAACGAGCATATCCGACTCTGCCGAACCGAGCGCATCGTCGGACCACGCCGTGACCATCAGATGCAGCGTGCCCTCGAAATCGGGCACATCGAGCGGCACACTGGCGTGACCGTTTTCGTCGGGAGTGATGATGCCTGAAAAGAGTGAGACGATACGGGTCGAGGTAACCGAAAGCCCGCCACCATCGCCGCCTTCGTCACCTCCTTCGCGCAACAGACCCGCCTGGCCGACTGGGGTCATCAGATGGACGTAGCTGTCTTTCACATCGAGCGCGAAGGCCCGTCGCCCATAAACCAGATCGAACACATCGGGCAGCTTCCATTGCGTCAGGGCGAGAATGCCCTGATCGACAGCAGAAACAACTAGATGCACATGCTTGCCGCCCTGAACGGTCAGAGGCAGCGTGATTTTTGCCTGCGGCCGAATGACCTTCGGTGTCTCGACCGCCAGCTTCAGGCGATGGGCGGACTGATCGAGACCGATATAGGCGAGTCCCACCGCGCGCGAAGGCTCATGCGCGCGAGCGGGTGTGTCGAGCGGGCGAAACGCCGTGACCAGCACATAGGCGCCACCCGGCCAGTCAGCCTGCGCCTTTACCGGAATATCGAGCCCGTTTTTGGGCAGGATCACCGTTCTGGCGCTCTGTACCTTGTCGGTCGCAATGACGATCTGCGCTTCACCGGCAAATGGCGCCTCTACATGAACGATCGTCTGCCCGCCGACCGGCAGCACCTTGTCACGCACCGACAGGCTCAGCCGGTCGGGAGCGTTCGGCTTTTCGCTGCTGTCGGACCACCATCCCGAAGTGAAACGCTGCGAACTCGCTGCGTTCGTCTCGGGGTCAGTCAGGATCATGCGATAACGACCGCTATCCAGCTCGGGGGCGAAATGCGCCCTGCCCTGTGCATCGGTCGTCACCGTACCATGCTGGAGCGGCTCATCGATCACATGGCGGACAAAATGCCAGCCACGCGCTTCCGAGATCCAGTCATAGGTCTCGTTTTCGCGTACGAGGGTCCAGGTCAGACTACGCGAGGCCATAGGTTTGTTATCGGGGTTGAGCGCTATGACATCGACCGGCACTGGTTGGGTGGCATTGTCGCTGCCCATGGGCGGGGTGATGACACGCAGCCCGATCATCGGGCGATGGCGTCGGATCGGCAGAGAAAGCGTTTTACTCACGCTGCGGCCAGAAGGATCGAAAAGGCTCAGCTTGACTTCGGCCTTTAGCGGCAGGGTCAGCCCCTGAGGCAGGTCAGGCGCGATCTCGATTGTCGAGTGCCCTGCTTCATCTGTGTCAGGCACCGCCACGGATTGCTGATCGGGGCTGAAATTCTGGGTAGCAAGGCCGAATACAAAATCTTTCAGCCCCGGCACGGGCTCTTCGTCGCGGAGGATGCGAATCAGACCTTCGCCATGCAGATGCGCGGCGGGCGCGCCATATAGATACCGTCCCTCTAGCGCGATGGAGAGTTTCTCTCCCTCGGTCAGGGCGTCCTTGCCTGATTTCGCCTCCACAGCGATGGTCTGCGGCACAAAATCCTGCACGAGCACGGAGGCGCGACCGATGGGCGGCGAGGTTGGATCGACATAAGCCTCGATCAACCAGCTTCCTGAAGCCGCACTCGGTGAGAGGGCGAATTTGTTGAGGAATCCCCCATCCTCCTGCGGTTTGATGATGAGGGTCTGCGCTTTCACGCCATCGGGGCGTCGCAGAATGACCGTAAGCGGCAAGGTGCTGAGCGCCTTGCCCTGCGGATCGCGCAAAAGGATGGTCGTATTCACGCTTTCGCCGGGGCGATAGATACCGCGATCGGTCACAATGACCGCCTGCTGGGCGCCCGGCGCCTCATGGCCCTCCGCCCCGCGATCGGAGAAATCGAACCAGGCCTGCGTAAGGGAGACGGTGGTGAGATCACCATTCGGGCTTGTTGCCAGGAGCGAAACGGGCTGATCGGCCCCCTTCCCCCTGATCAACCCGGCAGCAAAGACGACCTGCCCTTCGCCATCGCTCACGGCCTTACCGAGGTCATCGCCACCCTGCGACACGAGCCGCACCGAAACCCCCTTGAGAGGAAGCGCGGTCGACAAGGCGCGCGCATAGACATGCAGCCCGTCACTGCCACGCATTGTTGTCAGCGCCGTGTCGCTCACATTCACCCAGTGGGCGGCTATCTGCTGGCTGTAATCGTCATAATCGTCCGAACCGTTCGATGCTTTCTGCAGTGGGGCGGCAATACGGCTGTCGTTCTTCGGCGTGCGGGCATTTTCTGCCGTTACGAGATAAAGACCGGGCTTCTGGCCCTCGATCAGTTTCGCAATGGGAAAGGCCGTTACAACGCCCGCATTACGCGCGCCTTGCGTCTCCAGCGTGCCCGACCACACCTGCGAAAGACGCGTGCTGCGCAGTCTTTCGAATTCATAGGTTTCGAGCGAAGTCTGACTCGTATCGACCCGTGGATAGGCCTCTTCGGCAGTCATGCTCTGCGTCGCATTCGGCGAGAGGCGCCAGACACTCAGACGAACGCGTTCCATGTTCACGGTCTGAACGTCGAGCCCCGCAGCGCTGCGACGCGGCAGGATGAACCCTTCACCCGCCAGGCTCAGACTCGGCGTGCGATCGCCAGTCGCCATGGTAACAGAAACGGGTTCAGCCAGTACACGGCCCTGCGCATCATGAACGCCACTGCTGAGCGTGATCTTGTAACGCGTGCTCCAGGCCAGTCCTCCGAGGCAAAGATCATGATCGCTTACCCTGATATCGGGGCGCAAACTCGGCGTGATCTGAAGGTGGTCCGCATATTGCGGACCGGCCTGGCTATCGAGCGCCTTGGCGAAACGCAGGCAGAATTCGGGGGTTTTGCCGCCTGTATTGAGCAGAGTGCGCCGGAATTGCATCGGGTCCGCCAGAGCCGCAGCACTGCAAAGCAGTATTGCGGCGAGAGGCAGGCCGACAGCGACTACGCCAAGGGATCGTTTCTGCGCCGATTTTTTCATCAATTTCATCCAGGACCGCGAAATACCGTCCCTTCTTGATGACAATCATTCAGGAACCCGGCAAGTCTCCCCCATCATGCTTTCCGGCCTCATACCCATGGATGTGATAGTTATTTGATGATTTGAAATAAAAAAGACAAATAAATCCCATAATAGTTTCATTTTGTCCGTAATCACTGACCTGCTTTTTGCCTCACACCGAACGCCAGAGCATCGGTCACTATATCGAGCGCGCGCAGATCGAGTGAGGATCGTCCCTCCCGGATCAGAGTGGCAAAATGACGATAGACCCCGGCATATTCGCCCGTCTGCGAAAGCGAGATCTCGCGTGAACCGATACGGAGCCGCGCGCCCCCTTCGGAAAGACTGACGGTTTCGCCTTTTTTCGCATGCCAGACGATTTCCCATACCTCGCTCGCCGCTTCATGCCTCCAGTCGAACTCTGCCGTCACAGGCAGGTCGGTCTCGCTGCCACGCATTGCCAGTTTGACCTGAGAGGGCGCCTGCTGATCGCGATAGAAAGACAACAGGGCCGTATCGTAGAGAAGGGCCTCGGTCGATAGCGCGCAGAGTATGGAAAGCGCATTGATCCCGGCATCGAAAACGCCGAGCGCCCCGGCGCGCCACAGCCAGTCGGCACCGGGATGCCATTTCTCTGCATTCTCTTTCCACGCAATCGTCACGCGCTCGACCGCCAGCGCAGGCAGGATATCCCGCAGCACGGATACCGCGGGCGCGTAGATCGAATGCCAGGCTGCAAAGAGCGTCAGCCCGCGCTCTCCAGCCAGTCGAGATAATGAGCCCGCCTGAGAACGGGTGAGAGTCGGTGGTTTTTCAAGCAAGACATGCCACCCCGCAGTCAGGGCCTCTCTAGCCAGAGCATAGCGGAGATCGGGCGGGGTGCAGAGCGCCACGGCATCGAGCGCAAGACGGCTCTGCCTGAGTTCGGCGAGAGACGAAAAAACCGGCACATCCAGCGCAACCGGTACTGGTGACACGGCTGCCACGACCTGGAAATCGGGGTCGTTTTCGAGGACGGGAAGATGCTGCTGCCGGGCGATCTGCCCGATCCCGATAACGGCTATACGGATCATCCGCGCTTCATTCCCGATCGCCTCCGCCATGACCATCACCGGAGCGAGGGGGTGACCCTAACCCGAGATGTTGGGATATGGATAATAAGGAAATGAACCCAATTCATGGGTAAACGATTATCGATCCGTCCTGAGCGCACGCAACGCGCAAAAAAAGCCGGTATCGTTCGATACCGGCCTTTCTCGCAATCGCGCCAGGATATCAGGCTGAGAGCGCCTGCACCTCCTGCGGTACTTCGTAACCTATGATACGGGCATAATCGCGTGGCACGACCTGCCAGAAATGCGGCAGAACACGATCCCAGCGATGCAGCAGCTCGGCCGCATAGGCGCTGCCGGTCTCATCGGCATGGCGCTGCACGAGAGAGCGCAGCGTTTCTTCCCATGCGCTACCGGCTTCCACACGGCCCCAGAGCAGGGTCTCGGGGTTCACGCGCGCTTCGAAGGCCTCTTTCTTGTCGAGCACGAAGGCCATGCCGCCAGTAAAGCCCGCACCGAAATTATCGCCGATCTCACCCAGGATCACGATCGTGCCGCCGGTCATGTATTCGCAGCCATTCGAGCCGCAACCCTCGACCACTGCCGTCGCACCGGAGTTACGCACCGCAAAGCGCTCACCGGCCTGACCGGCAGCAAAAAGCGTGCCCGCCGTCGCACCGTAAAGCACGGTGTTGCCGATGATGGCGTTTTCTTCCGAACGCCAGGGCGCCGTCGGCGACGGACGCACCACGATGGTGCCGCCAGACAACCCCTTGCCGACATAGTCATTGGCGTCACCCACCACGTCGAGCTTGAGCCCCTGCACGGCGAAGGCACCGAGAGACTGACCGGCAGAACCACGCAGACGCAGGGTCAGATGGCCTTCAGGCAGGGTCTTCATGCCGAATTTGCGCGTGATCAGCGATGAGACACGTGTGCCGATGGCGCGATGTGTATTCTGCACCGTGTAGTGCAGATGCAGCTTCTCGCGATGATCGAAAAGCGGTGTCGCATCGGCAATGACCTGCGCGTCGAGCGTTTCCGGCACCTCATTGCGCCCCTCTCGGGTGCAATAACGCGCATCCGGCCCCGGATCGGCCTGAACCAGAAGCGAGTTCAGATCGAGATCGTCGAGATAATCGGCGCCACGCGAAACCTGACGCAGCAGATCGGTGCGCCCGATTATCTCTTCCATGCTCCTGAAGCCAAGCTCGGCGAGGATATTACGCACGTCTTCGGCGATGAAGGAGAAGAGATTGATGACCTTCTCCGGCGTGCCTTCGAACTTGGCGCGCAGGGCTTCATCCTGCACGCACACGCCTACCGGGCAGGTGTTCGAATGGCACTGGCGCACCATGATGCAGCCCATGGCCACAAGTGCAGCCGTGCCGATGCCGAATTCCTCGGCGCCCAGCATGGCGGCCATCACCACATCGCGCCCGGTCTTGAGGCCGCCATCGGTACGCAGCGTCACGCGGTGACGCAGACGGTTGAGCGTCAGCACCTGATTGGCCTCGGTCAGCCCCATTTCCCACGGCAGACCGGCATATTTGATCGAGGATTGCGGGCTGGCACCCGTGCCGCCGCAATGACCCGAAATCATGATGGCGTCGGCCTTGGCCTTGGCCACACCGGCGGCAATGGTGCCGATGCCGGTACGGGCGACCAGCTTGACCGTGACGGTCGCTTCCGGGTTGATCTGCTTCAGGTCGTAGATGAGCTGCGCCAGATCCTCGATCGAGTAGATGTCGTGATGCGGCGGCGGCGAGATCAGCGTCACGCCCGGCGTGGCGTGGCGCAGCTTGCCGATGAGTTCCGTAACCTTGAAGCCGGGCAGCTGCCCGCCCTCGCCCGGCTTTGCTCCCTGAGCGACCTTGATCTCGATCTCGCTGCAGTTATTCAGATATTCGGCGGTCACGCCGAAACGGCCCGACGCCACCTGCTTGATTTTCGAGCTGGCATTATCGCCATTCGCCCGCGGCGTGAAGCGCGACGCGTCTTCACCGCCCTCGCCCGAGTCAGACTTCGCGCCGATGCGGTTCATGGCGATGGCGAGCGTCTCATGCGCCTCGGGGCTGAGCGCCCCCAGCGAGATGCCCGGCGCCACGAGGCGGCGGCGGATCGCAGTGATGCTCTCGACATCCTCGACCGGGATCGACTCACGCACACGACGGAAATCGAGCAAATCGCGCAGAGCTGTCGGGGGCTGACGACGCACGGCATCGGCATAGCGCTTGAACAGCGAGAAGCTGTCCGTCGAAACAGCGGTCTGAAGCATATGGATCAGCTGACCGCTGAACGCATGCACCTCTCCCTTGCGACGCAGCTTGTAGAGACCGCCGATCGGCAGCGCATCGACACCACCGGCATAAGCCGTTTCATGGGCCTTGAGCGCGTTGCGCGCCAAGCCCGGCAGGCCGATGCCGGAAATGCGTGAAGGCATACCGGGGAAGAACTCCGCCACGAGCGCGCGCGACAGGCCGATGGCTTCGAAATTATAGCCGCCACGATAGGCCGAGACGATCGAAATGCCGGATTTCGACATGATCTTCAGCAGGCCCTTATCGAGCGCCTTGCGATAACGCTCAACCGCCTCACGCAGCGAAAGATCGCCAAACAACCCGCGCTGCAGGCGGTCGGCGATGCATTCCTGCGCCAGATACGGATTCACGGTCGTGGCTCCCACGCCGACCGTCACCGCCATGCCATGCACATCCATCACATCGGACGAACGCACATTGAGCGAGGTGAAGGTACGCAGAGACTGACGCACGAGGTGGATATGCACGGCTGCGGTCGCAAGGATCATCGGGATCGCGACACGTTCCTCGCTCTGCCCCTCATCGGAAAGGAAGAGATGGGTGCAGCCGCCACGCACATAATCCTCGGCTTCATGGCGAATACGGGCGATGGCATCGCGCAGCCCGGCTTCACCATCGGCGGCACGGAAGGTGCAATCGACCGTGGCGCCGTCCTTGCCGCAGAAATTGCGCAGTGCCTCGAACTCACCGGTGGTGAGCACAGGGCTCGGCAATTGCAGCAGATCGCATTGCTCGGGCGACTGGTCGAGAATATTGCCCAGATTACCCAGACGCGTAACGAGGCTCATCACGTTCATTTCGCGCAACGAGTCGATAGGCGGGTTGGTGACCTGGCTGAAACCCTGACGGAAATAATGCGCCAGACCGCGATAGGTGCTCGACAGCACCTGAAGCGGCGTATCATCACCCATCGACCCGATGGCTTCCGCCGAGGTCTCGACCATGGGGTGGAGAATGGTCTCCATCTCCTCATGGGTCAGGCTCATGGCCAGTTGGCGACGGCGCAGCTGATCGGCGGTGAACAGCACCGGCTCCGCCACGTCGCTACGAACAACGGAACTGATATTGCGGATATTCTTGACCCAGGAAGGGAAATCCTGACGTTCGGCCAGAAGATCGAGCAGCTCCTGCGGCGCGTAGAGCTTGGCCTCCTGCAGGTCGAGACCCAGCGTCTCGCCCGGCCCGAGGCGCCCCTTCATACGGGTATTATCGTCCTGCACGCGCACCATACCCGCTTCGGACCCGACGATCAGCAGGTCGTCCTGCGTGATGGTGTAGCGCAGCGGCCGCAGACCGGCACGATCGAGACCGGCCACAACCCAACGACCGTCAGTGGCACAGATGGCCGCCGGTCCGTCCCATGGCTCCATGACCGCGTTGCAGTAGGAGAACAGCGCGCGATGCTTGTCCGTCATGGAGGCGCTGCCACCAGCGCTTGCGGGCACCATCAGCGTCTTGGCCATGGGGGCATCGCGACCGGCATGGGTGAGCAGCTCGAACACATTATCGAACATCGCCGTATCCGACCCCGCAGCCTGAACCACAGGCTTGAGATCGTTCATATACGGGTCGAGTTCGGCATTCGCGAGACGGGTCTCGTGGCTGCGCATCCAGTTCACATTGCCTGAAAGCGTGTTGATCTCGCCATTATGCGCCAGACGGCGGAAAGGCTGGGCCAGCTTCCAGGTCGGGAAGGTATTGGTCGAATAGCGCTGATGATAGATCGCAAAGCGCGACACGAAGCGCTCGTCGAGCAGATCGGGATAGAAATCCGTCAGATTCTCGGCAAGGAACATGCCCTTGTAGATAAGCGAGCGGCAGGACAGCGAGCAGACATAGAGATCGACATGCGCTTTCTCGGCAGCCTTCTCGATGCGCCGACGGATCACGTAAAGATCGCGCTCGAACTCGGCCTCAGACCGGTTGAGCCGGTTGCGCACCATGATCTGCTCGATCTCGGGCCGCGTTGCATTGGCCTTTTCGCCGATGCAGGCGGTATCGATCGGCACCTGACGCCAGCCATAGATGCCGTAACCGAAATCGAGGATTTCGCTCTCGATAATGGCGCGACCTTCTTCCTGCGAGGCCAGATCGGTCTTGGGCAGGAAGATCATGCCAACGGCGATGCGACCCTCGATATGATCGTCGCCCGCGCTATGGATGGCTTCCGCAAAGAAGTCCTGCGGGATTTCGACATGAATGCCTGCGCCGTCACCGGTCTTGCCATCGGCATCGACCGCACCGCGATGCCACAGCGCCCGCAGCGCAGCGATACCGGCAAGCACCACGTCGCGGCGGCGCTTGCCATCGAGAGCGGCCACAAGACCGACGCCGCAGGCATCGCGCTCCATGGTCGGGTCGTAAAGGCCTTCGAGGGCGCGAACATTGTCCTGATAGGACTCGATATAGCTCTTCTCGGTCATGGCCCTTACTCCGCCGCCACCATTCGTGCGGCCTGATCTGCTGTCGCGTTCTCTTTTGCAGAGAGGAATTGGTACATTTCTGCGGCGGCTTCGCGTCCGTCACGGATGGCCCAGACCACCAGGGAAGCACCGCGCACGATATCGCCGCCTGCAAACACGCCCGGCACGCTGGTCTCAAAGCGACCCGGCGTGACTTTCAGCGTGCCCCATTTGGTGACGGCCAGTTCCGGCGCGTTCCACCCGCCCGGCAGATCTTCGGGATCGAAACCGAGCGCCTTGATGACGAGGTCGGCCTGGATGACGAAGCTGCTATCGGGCATCGCCTCGACGGATTGGCGGCCCGACGCATCGGGCAGGCTCAGGCGCATTTTATGAGCGCGCACGCCATTGACCGTCCCATCGCCCAGAAAGGCCTCAGGCGCGGCGAGCCAAGCGAAATTGACACCTTCTTCCTCGGCGTTTTTCACTTCCTGAACCGAGCCCGGCATATTGGCGCGATCGCGGCGATAGAGGCAGGTCACCTTCTCAGCGCCCTGACGAATGGAGGTGCGTACGCAATCCATGGCCGTATCGCCGCCGCCGATGACGACCACATGCTTGCCTCGGGCGTGCAGAACGGCGTCGTCACCGGGCGTTTCGTCGTAACCGCGACGGTTAGACGCCGTGAGGAAGTCGAGCGCCTGCACCACCCCGCCCAGACCGCTGCCCGGCACGGCAACCTCGCGCGAACGATAGACGCCCGTGCCGAGGAAAACCGCGTCATGCTTTTCGCGCAGGCTCTCGAACGATGTTTCACCCGCACCGCCGCCAATCGGCGTGGAGAGATGGAACACGATACCCTGCGCCTCGAGCAACTCATGGCGGCGCGCAATGACGTGCTTTTCGAGCTTGAAGCTCGGGATGCCGTAGACCATCAATCCGCCGATGCGGTCGTGACGGTCATAAACATGAACCTGATAGCCCAGCGCGCGCAGCCATTCCGCCGCTGCCAGACCAGCAGGGCCAGCGCCAACGATACCGACGCTCTGGGGGCGCTCCTGTGACGGCTGGCGCGGCTTTACCCAACCCTTCTCAAACGCGGTCTCGGTGATGAATTTCTCGACTGCGCCGATGGTGACGCTTTCGAAATCCTTCTCGATGACGCAATTGCCTTCGCAAAGACGATCCTGCGGGCAGATGCGACCGCAGATCTCGGGAAAGGTATTGGTCGCCGAAGACAGGCGATACGCCTCTTCCAGACGGTTCTCGGCGGTGAGCTTCAGCCAGTCGGGGATATTATTGCCGAGTGGGCAATGCACGGAGCAGAAAGGCACACCGCATTGCGAGCAGCGGCTCGCCTGCTGCTCGGCACGCTCGACCGCAAAGCCGCGGTAAATTTCACCGAAATCCTCACGTCGTTCGGCGGCCGCACGCTTCTCAGGCATCTCCTGCGGCAATGAGACAAACTGCAGCATCCGTTCGGCCACGTCACGTTCTCCCCATGGGCGAGCAGGCGCGACAAGCGCCTCTCGAAAACATGACGCAGAGGTAAGACAAGGCGAAACGGGCGATAAGTCATCAATGCTGACCAATCGCCCGGCTTAATGACGTTTTTGACGCGAAAAACATCAGACATCCCAGAAAAAAGGACCGATACGGACCATTTAGTTGAGAAGCGTTCTCAACACGCTGATTTGGCTCAGATATTCCGGCGCCCGATCATAAACGCTCTGCGGCGCGACTCCCAGCGTCTGCAACGTGGCGACGCCAGATGTCACGATATTGTCTTGCCCGAGCATGGCGAGCTGATCTCGCGTCAGCAGCTTGCCGGGCAGATTTTCAAAAACGCGCGCCTGAGCCATTGCCACCCCGTTGGGTATCGCCAGGAGACGCGGCTTGCGCCCGACCGAGCGCGCCACAAAGGCCATGATCTCTTCCATGCTCATCCGATCGGGGCCGCCCAGCTCGTAGACCTGCGCTTTATCCACCGATACCGCACCCTCCTTCGTCAGGCAGAGGCGCGCAGCCTGAGCGACATCATCGACATAGACCGGCTGTAAAAGCGTCTTCGGATAATAGACCGGCAGGACAGGCAATAATTTCGCCATAAGCCCGAACATATTGAGAAAGCGGTCGTGAGGGCCGAATACCACACTCGGGCGAAGGATCGTCGCGCCGGGGAAAGCCTCCCGCACCCGTTTTTCGCCCTCCGCCTTGCTCTTTCCATAGTGTGAAGGCGCATCGGGCGCAGCACCGATGGCCGAAACCTGCACGAAGCGCGACAGCTTTGCCTCGCGCGCAATTCTGGCCACCGTGCCAGGAGCTTCGGCATTGATCGCCCTGAAACTGGCCTTGCCGGTTTCTGTCAGGATAGACACCAGATTGATCGCCGCCGTGGCGCCGCTCAACGCAGCCTCGACCGAGGCGGGATCGGTCACACTGGCATAGACGGGCATTATCCTGCCTGACGGCCCTTCCGCCACCAGTGACGCGGCCTTTTCGGGTGCGCGAGACGCCACGCGCACGAAATGCCCCTCCGACGCGAGCTGGCGCACGAGCGCACGGCCGATAAAGCCATTCCCGCCGAAAACGGTGACGACAGAGCCTTGCATGAAAATTTTCCTCTTTTTTTCGAAGGGGGTGTTGACGCCCCCCGCACACACCGGTAAACGCCTCTTCACCGAACGGGATGCCGAAAAAAGCGGCGCCCCGGACAGCCTCTGAGCCCAGATGGCGGAATTGGTAGACGCGCAGGTTTCAGGTACCTGTGTCCGCAAGGACGTGGAAGTTCGAGTCTTCTTCTGGGCACCATACGAAAAACGGAAAAGCCGACGAGAAATCGTCGGCTTCCGTTTTTTCTAGCCCCAGGGTTCTCAAAACATGGCCGCACCGAGCGCTTCGATCCATCTCTATGATGGTGATCTTCCCGACGATTTCGATCTCGGCCCGGTTGTTGCCGTCGATACCGAAGCCATGGGCCTCAACCCGCATCGCGACCGCCTCTGCCTCGTGCAGCTTTCAGCCGGCGACGGTGAGGCCCATCTTGTGCAGATCCGCCCTAGATCGCTGGGTGGCCGCTATGAGGATTGCCCGAACCTCAAGGCGCTGATGTCCGATGACAGCGTCACCAAGCTGATGCATTTCGCCCGCTTCGACGTGGCTCTTCTCCAGCACGCGCTCGGCATAACCGTTGCCCCGGTGATCTGCACCAAGATTGCGGCGCGTCTGGTTCGCACTTTTACAGATCGTCACGGCCTCGCCCATCTCTGCCGCGAGCTTCTGGGGGTCGATCTGGCCAAACAGCAGCAGACGTCGGACTGGGGCTCCGAAGTGCTCACCCCCGAGCAGCTCAGCTATGCCGCTTCTGACGTGCTGCATCTGCATGCGCTCTGGGCAAAGCTCGAAGCCCTGTTGATCCGTGAAGGTCGACGCGAGCTGGCCCAGGCCTGCTACGACTTCCTTCCCGCTCGCGGACGCCTCGACATTCTCGGCTATGAAGAGCCCGATATCTTCTCTCATCGCGCCTGACTGCCCGGTCGGGTTCAGTACTGCTCCCGGCCCGCTCGCCCTGTCTTTCAGGCCTCGCCACAGAAAGGCCTCGCTCGGATGGGAACTCGGTGATTGACCTCAGGCCAGCAAAGCGGGAAGAGAACGCATGACCGAGCTTCCCCTATCCGGCTCCCGTCTTGTGACCGCCCCGGAAAATGGCCCCAATTCCGCGCTGGAAAGCGCCTGCGCGACACTCTCCGCGGAGATCGCGGGTCTTGCCGCCCTGCAATCGGCGCTCATGGCCCCCGATATCCTGAGTCGTGCCTTTGCTGACGCGATTGGCCTGATCGCCGCTACCAAAGGCCGGGTTGTCGTCTCCGGCATCGGCAAGTCTGGCCATATCGCCAAAAAGATCCAGGCGACTTTCGCCTCTACCGGCACGCCCTCTTTTTTCGTGCATCCTGCCGAAGCCGCCCATGGCGATCTGGGGATGATCGATACGCAGGACGTGCTGCTCCTGCTTTCGCAATCGGGTGAAACGAGCGAGCTTGCCGTCCTCCTCGAATATGCTGCACGCCACGCTTTACCCGTCATCGGCATAACATCAGCGCCGGGCTCGACGCTCGCCCGGGCCAGCACGATCGTCCTTCATCTGCCCCGTGCCCGCGAAGCATGCCCCATGGGGCTTGCCCCGACGACCAGTACAATCATGCAACTGGCTCTGGGGGATGCCATGGCAATTGCCCTGCTCGAGCGACGCGGGTTTACCGCGACCGATTTCAGCGCCTTTCATCCTGGCGGCAAGCTTGGCGCCCTGCTCAAGCCGGTGAGAAGGCTGATGCACGAGGGCGACGCCTTGCCTTTGGGTAAATCGGACATGACCTTGTCGAATGTCATCATGGAAATGACGCGAAAGGCGTTTGGCTGTATCGGAATTATAGATGACGATGGCGTACTTATCGGCCTGGTGAGCGACGGGGATCTCCGCCCCGCCCTTACCCGCAATCTCGGTGAGGCGACCGCAGGCGAGATCATGAACCGCGCTCCGATCACGACGAAAGGCGACGTTCTGGCACAGGAAGTCATTCATCTGATGACGGCACGGCGCAAGGCAATCAACAGTCTCTTCATTCTCGATGACACCGGGCGCCCGGTTGGCATCGTGCGCCTTCACGATCTGCTTCGAACGGGAATCGCATGACGGAGTCTCTCCCCCCCGGCGAGCGCAAGAAACCGCAACGTGAAGATTTTGCGCGAGATGCTGCCAAGCTGGCCGCCTTGCGCGACGCCATGCGCGAACAGGGCCAGTCGCGCCAGCGTGCGATTCCCACTTCGTCAGACCTGGCCTCGCGACGCCGCCTGCTCGACACCGCAAAATGGGCGTTGCCTCTGCTTGCTGCCCTGCTTCTGGGCTCTATTGCTGTCTGGCCCGAAATTGCGCGCTGGCTCAGCGCCAATCGTGCGGTCATGCAGGAAATGGCGCAGATGCGGGTCGAAAGCGGCAATCTGGAGGGCGCAATCTATCGTGGCCTCGACGCCCATGACCGCCCCTATATGGTTACCGCGCGCATCGCCCATCAAAACGGCCCCGACCGGATCGACCTCATCGACCCCGTTGCCGATACCCACATGGCAGGTGGCGGCTGGGCGGAGATCAAGGCGGATAAGGGCGTTTACATGCAGCATGAACAGACGCTCAACCTGACCGATCATGTCGTTCTCTATCGCGATGACGGCACGCTTCTCAACGGTCTGACCGCCGATATCGATCTCCATCGCAGTGTCATTTCCTCGAATGACTGGGTGCATGCCGAAGGGCCATTTGGCATCCTCGACGCGCAAGGCTATTTTATCGATCAGCACGACAATCTGCTGCAATTCGTCGGACCGCAACGCGTCATCCGCAATGATGACCGTCAGGATGCCATGCCCGCCCTCACTTCACCCGCACACAAGGCCCTATGATGCGTCGCCTCATCCCTGCCCTGACCCTGAGTTCGCTTCTGACGGGTCTGCCGCTTGCCGGTGCCTCGGTTTTCGGCTTTTCCAGTTCGCAGGCTCTGGCGCAGGCCATCGACATGTCTCACGGCGAACAGGTAAATATCAGCTCGGCCGGCCCGCAGACCTATGATCATGAGGCCCAGACGGTGACTTTCGTCGACCGGGCTCGTGCCATACGTGGCGATGTCACCATCGACGCCGATCAGCTTATCGGCTTCCTGCGCAAGAAGGCCCCGGACCCGAATGCGCCGCCGCCGAGCGATGCGAAGGCGGATGGCCAGAAGAGCGACGGTGATGGCGCCATGGGCGGCTCGATGGAGCTGTACCGCATGGAAGCTATAGGGCACGTCCATATCTACACCCCTACCGATCAGGCCTGGGGGGACAAGGCGCTTTACGACATCGATCAGGCCGTTCTGGTCATGACGGGCAAGGCGCTCAAGCTCACCACCCCACAGGATGTCATGACGGCGCGCGACGTGATGGAATATCACGCCAATACGCGCATGTCGGTCGGGCGTGGCGATGCGACCGTCACGACCAATGACGGCAAGCGCATCAAGGCCGATGTGCTGGTCGCGTTCAGCAAGCCTGACAACGCGACGCCCGGCCCGGCCAAGCCCGCTTCCGGCCAGAATGGCGGCGACAGCACGGCACAGCGTTCATCCAAGCTCGACCGCGCCTATGCCTGGGGGCATGTCATGCTGCGCACACCCAACGAGACCGCGACCGGCGATCGCGGCGTCTATGTGTTCGACACTCAGATGGCGCGCCTGATCGGCCATGTGCATGTCACCAGCGGGCAGAACCAGAATAATGGCGCCTCTGCGATCGTGAATATGAAAACGGGCGTTGCGATCATGAATCCGGCGCCGGGCCAGCGCGTCGAAGGCATGGTCATCCCCAACGAAGCCTCGAGCAGCAAGCCCGGAGACACACATCCATGAGCGATAACGAGACCGTTCTCCTGCGCGAGGTCATGGACGACCCACAGGTGCAGACGGGGCTGATCGCCCACGGCATTGGCAAGAGCTATAAAAAGCGCCAGGTCGTGCGCAACGTCTCCATTCAGGTGCAGCGCGGCGAAGCCGTCGGTCTGCTGGGGCCGAACGGCGCGGGCAAGACGACGAGCTTTTACATGATCGTCGGTCTGGTTCAGCCGGATACAGGCACGATCACGCTCGATGGCGCCGATATTACCCAATTGCCAATGTATCGCCGTGCGCGCCTGGGCATCGGCTATCTGCCGCAAGAGGCCAGTATCTTTCGCGGGCTGAATGTCGAGCAGAATATTCTGGCCGCTCTCGAAGTGGTCGAGCCCGATTACGACCGCCGCCAGACCATGCTGGACGGGCTGCTGGCCGAGTTCGGCATCTCGCATCTGCGCCATTCGCCATCTCTCGCTCTTTCGGGCGGTGAACGTCGTCGCCTGGAAATCGCGCGCGCTCTGGCCAGTCAGCCCAATTACATCCTGCTCGATGAGCCGCTCGCAGGCATCGACCCGATTGCCGTTGGTGAAATTCGCGATCTGGTCTCACATCTTAAAGATCGCGGCATCGGCGTGCTGATTACCGATCATAACGTTCGCGAAACCCTTGAGGTCATCGACCGGGCCTATATCATGCATTCGGGCCAGGTGCTGATGGAAGGTATCCCCGAGGAGATCGTCGCGAATGAAGACGTACGCCGCGTCTATCTGGGAGAAAATTTCTCCCTCTGATTTCTGATGGCGCGCCTCTCTCTTCAGGCGCGACAGACCACCGGTCTCGTCATGACCGGTGCGCTTCAGCAGGCCATAGGATTGCTGCAGCTTTCGAATCAGGAGCTTCTCTCCGAGCTGACCCTGCTCGCCGAGTCCAATCCGCTCCTGATCGTCTCCCGCCCCGAACCCGACACCGCGCCGCCTGACGAAACCGCGCCCGATTGGCGCGATGGCGATCTGCCCCGCGATTTCGACCCCGAAGCATCGGGCATGGGAGGCGAGTCTTGGGAAGACGAACCCCTTCTGCGCCATGGCGCTTATGACAGTGAAGACGCGTCTCATCACGAACCGATGGCGCCTCTTCCCACACGGCTTGATCAGTTTCTCAGCCAGATCAGGCTGTGTTTCGAGACAATGCAGGAGCAGGCCATCGCCCTTGCCCTCGTCGAGGCACTCGACGATTCAGGGCGGCTTGAGACGCCCGTTGCAGAACTCGCGACCGCACTCCGCGCCTCACCATCCCTGATCGAAGCCGTGCGCGAGACCATGCTGTTTTTCGAACCCGTAGGGTGTTTCGCGCTCTCACTGGCCGAATGCCTCGCCTCCCAGTTTCGCGCGCGCAATCGCTATGATCCCGCCGTCGCGACCCTGCTCGATCATCTCGACTGGCTCGCGCGCGGCGAGCACGACAGGCTGCGCAAAGCCTGCGCCCTGGATACACAGGATTATGCGGAACTACTTCAGGAACTCAGAGCCTGCGAACCGCGCCCCGGTGCAGTTCTGGCCGCCGCCGAGGCTGAGGCCGAGCCCGATCTTTTTATCACTCTGGCGCCAACCGGCCCTCTTGTGTCGCTGAACCCGGCAACCTGGCCACGACTTGCGATAGACGAGACCCTCTATCGACGCCTGCTTTCCGGTCGGGACGATGCGCGTCGCTATGCGCAAGAGAAGCAGGGTGAAGCGACAGCGCTTCTACGCGCCGTCGAGCAGCGCGCGCGATCGCTCATGCTGATCTGTCTGGAAATTGCCCGTGTGCAGACAGGATATTTGAGCGAGGGTGTCGCCGCCCTCAAACCGCTCACCCTGTCTCAGATTGCCGAAAAAACCGGGCTGCATGAAAGCACGGTGAGCCGTGTCACGGCCACGCGTCTCGTTGGCACCCCAAGAGGCGTCTTGTCGCTGCGCAGTTTTTTCTCGACCGGGTTGGGCGAAGAGGGCGAACAAACCAGCGCTGATTCGATCAAGGCCCGCATAAAACAGATCATCGCTGACGAAAAACCCGATTCTATCCTCTCCGACGATGCGGTCACCCAGAGGCTGCAAGAGGCAGGGCTTGGCATTCAGAGACGTACCGTCGCCAAATATCGGGAGGCACTGGGCATAGCGGGCTCAGCGCAACGCCGCCGGGACCACAAGCTGAAAGCCCATCTTGCAGGGGCGGCCAGGGGGTAGCGCATCCTGCACCGCAGTCGGCCACCTCAGATCGCGGCGATTGCCGTTATCTCCACCGACCAGTCCGCATTGACCAGCCGCGCCTCGACCGTGGCACGGGCTGGTTTGTGGTTGTGGTCGAGCCAAGCATCCCAAGCGCGATTCATTGCATCGATCTCGGAGATGTCGGTCATGAAGATCTGGACTGAGAGCAGACGCGTCTTGTTTGTGCCTGCTTCCTCCAGAAGCGCATCGATCTGACGCAGGATATCGGCAGTCTGCCCCTCGGTATCGAGAGACGGGTCATCGGCAACCTGCCCTGCCAGATAGAGCGTATTACCGTGACGCACGGCCCCGCTCAGACGATGCTCCTCTGCAAAGCGCTGGATATCAGGATTGGTCTGGCTCATTTCAATGCACCCAGGCAGGGATCATTTCGTGGTCGACAATGGCCTCGAACGCGCTCGACCGGTCTTCGGCCAACGCCATGGGCGTGCCGTCTGCGGCGTGAATGGCGAAGGCCGCTTCACCCTCATAGACGACAGGCTTGACATAGGCGACACGGCTCATGCCAAACTCCTTGAGATCCTGATGCGTCATACGACGCAGATCCGATATCGGTGCCTGAACCTTACCCGCTTCTTCGTCGTGCACGGTCTTGCTCATAATAAATTCTTTCTTTCGGTTCGACCCGGAAAACACGGACCGACTGGGCTCGTAGCCCGTTCTTTCCAGCGGCGGCTTCACAAACCCTGCGACGGCTTTACTCGTCGTCCAGATCGCGTATGGCGCGGCTGCGTCGCGGCTTGGGCATCTCGATATGGGTGGCCCGTGATACGGGGTGATCGCGGCGCCCGGCGCTGATCTCGATACGCTTGACCCGCACCTCAGGCTGGGGACGCAACAGATCGATATGCAGCAGCCCGTTATCGAGCCAGGCCTCACCGATCTCGATATTTTCCGCCAGCACGAAGGCCTTCTGGAACTGACGTGCTGCGATTCCGCGATGCAGAAACACCCTGCCCTGGCTGTCATCGGTCTGACGGCCACGGATGACCAGCTGGTTATCTTCCTGCGTGATGTGCAGATCGTCCATCACAAACCCGGCGACGGCCAGGGTGATGCGCAGCGTCGTCTGATTCAGCTGCTCGATATTATAGGGCGGGTATCCATCAGACGCCGTTTTGGACGCCCGTTCGAGCATCTGCTCCAGATGGTCGAAACCCAGAAACATGGGTGATGTAAACAGACGGCCTGACATGCAGCCTCCTCCATGAGCGAGACGGTAGTGCGATCGAGCCCTGAAGCGGCGCCGGATCACTTTCCCGATATGGTCATGTTTCACCCCCGGTGCAAGCCGCACCTGTGTTTCCCTGCGCTCATGGACGACTTGGTCAGACCGTTTAGAACTGGTTTTCTGCCCTGCGGTTCGTTACATCCCCAGCATCATGACAGCGCTCTCTTTCCTGACGGACATCGAGTCCATCGCCCCCACTCCGATTCTGGTTGCCCCCCAGCCCGTTCTGCGTGCCGTCGCACGCGAGGTGACGGCGGACGATATGGCGCTGGTCAGATCACATCTGCCCGGCATGTTCTCAGCCATGTACAAGGCCCCGGGCATCGGTCTGGCTGCCCCGCAGATCGGCCTTGGCCTGCGCTTTGCGCTGGTGGATGTCGCCGATGAGGGAGAGCGCAATCCTCTCGTGCTGATCAATCCCGAGATCATCGAAGAATCCGAGCAGCTTGCCGCCCGTGAGGAGGGATGCCTCTCTCTACCCAATCAATATGCCGAGGTGGTCCGTCCGCTCAACGTCCGTCTGCGCTATCGCACACTCGAGGGTACTCTCGAGGAACTGGAAGCTGACGATCTTCTCGCGACGTGCATCCAGCACGAGATCGACCATCTCGACGGCATTCTGTTCGTCGACCATCTCTCCAAGCTCAAGCGCAACATGATCATGCGTCGACTCGCCAAGGAACAGAAAGGGCGCTGACCCCATGCGTCTGGTTTTCATGGGCACGCCTGACTTTGCGGTGCCGGTCTTCGAGGCCCTTCGGGCCGACGGACATGAGATCGTTCATGTCTATACCCAGCCCCCGCGCCCCGCAGGGCGCGGCAAGGCGCTGCGTCCCTCGCCGGTGCAGAATGCTGCCGAGCAAGCCGGCATCACGGTACGCAGCCCCGTCAAGATCAGGAATAACGAAGACGAGCAGGCCTTTTTCGAGTCGCTCGACGTCGATCTGGGCATTGTGGTCGCCTATGGGCTGATCCTCCCCCAGAGGATGCTCGATGCCCCCAAAAGGGGCTGTCTGAACGTCCATGCCAGCCTGCTGCCGCGATGGCGTGGAGCCTCGCCGATCCAGTCCGCGCTGCTCGCAGGAGACGCCCGCAGTGGCATCTCGATCATGCAGATGGATGCCGGGCTCGATACGGGCGATGTTCTGGCAGAGGCGTCTATAGACCTTCCCGCTGATGAAACCGCCTCGACCCTGCATGACCGCCTGTCCTTTCTCGGCGCCGAATTGCTGATCGAAACGCTGCGCCGCCCCTTCGCGCCAGTGCCGCAATCCGATCGGGGCGTGACCTATGCCGAACGTCTGACCCGTGAAACCGGGCGCATCGACTGGCATAACCCGGCCGAGAGGCTAGACCGGCAGATCCGAGGGCTGACGCCATGGCCCGGCGCGTTTACCACGCAGGACGGCATCGTGCTCAAGATCGGCCACGCCCGTATCGTGGAGCGCTCACACGCTGCGACGCCGGGTGCCGCGTTGGACGATGCGCTGACCATTGCCTGCGGTAAGGATGCGCTTCAGATCCTGATGCTCCAGCGTCCAGGCAAGGCCATGATGGCGGCCTCCGACTTCCTGAGAGGCACGCCTGTGCCAAAGGGGACGATCCTTGGCGGCTGAGAATGCCAGCGAGACGGCCCCACAAAGCACGTCTGAAGGGGCGCGTGAGGGCCTCGCTCAGGGCTATACACGCTGGGCGCTCAAGATCGAATATGACGGTACCGGGCTGGTCGGCTGGCAGAGACAGAATAACGGCCTGTCGGTGCAGGAACTGCTCGAAGATGCGGCCTCCCGCCTCGTGGGCGACGCGCCGGTCATGAGCGCCACAGCCGGACGCACCGATGCCGGGGTGCACGCCTCGGCCATGGTGGTGCAGCTCGACCTGCCGAGCCAGGAACGGCTCGATGCGCGGCAGATACGCGACGGCATCAGTTTCCACCTAAAACCCCATCGCGTTGCGGTACTCGAAGCTGCCGAAGCCGCAGAAGGCTGGCATGCCCGGTTTTCTGCACTCTCGCGCCGATATCGCTATACGATACTGAACCGACCGACACGGCCGGTTCTGGACGTCGATCACGTCTGGCATGTCAGGCGCCCGCTCGATGCGCGGGCGATGCATGAGGCGGCGCAGACCCTTCTGGGGCGCCATGATTTCTCATCGTTCCGCGCGGCTGCCTGTCAGGCCAACAGCCCGATACGCACGCTTGACCGTCTCGACGTCATTCGTGACGGGATACATATCCATATCGATGTCGAGGCACGCTCTTTCCTGCATCATCAGGTGCGCAACCTGGCAGGCTCTCTACAGCTCGTCGGCAGCGGGCAATGGCCGGTGTCTAAGCTGCGCGAAGTGCTCGATGCCTGCGATCGCCGCAAGGCTGGACCCACGGCGCCGTCTGAAGGGCTGTGTCTCGTCGGGGTCGGCTATGCGCATGACCCGTTCAGCTGAACCGATCGGGCAGCTGAACCGATCAGGACTTCGGTAGTGGCGCCATGAGTTCATGAAGCGCATTGTAATGCGGTGGTAGAACTGCCGCGATGAGATAGAGCGCCGCAACAGA
This sequence comes from Asaia sp. BMEF1, assembly GCF_051628905.1. Classification (GTDB taxonomy): domain Bacteria; phylum Pseudomonadota; class Alphaproteobacteria; order Acetobacterales; family Acetobacteraceae; genus Asaia. Next base: position 837,308 of record NZ_CP157575.1, read on the forward strand.
GAGATTCATCAACACCACCAGAACAGCAGCCTTGCCGCCGCTGATCTGCAACCCCTTGCGTGCAATGAACCAGCCGAGCCAGAGCTCGTAGATCTCGACACCGAGCATCACGATCCCAAGCACGGCGGGGGTCGATCCTACACCCGGCATGGCCAGCTCGACGATGCTGAGCGCGAACAGCGAGACCACAACCGGCAGCCAGCCGCACCAGAGCAGAGCCGTGGCATAGCGCGGCCAGCCGGCATCACGCCCCCAGAACGAGGCCGCGATCTGGGAGACGACCAGCCGGGTCAGCAGGGCCGCGACCAGGATCAGGACCTTCGTGACCTGCATCGCATCGAAATGCTGGGTGAACTGCGATAGCCCCATCACCACGAAAAGCGCGACACTCGGCGCGAGGGCCGACAGGAGCGCTTCGGGCGTGTTGCGAAACGCCTCGATACCCTGCGCATCACCGCGAGCAAGCTGCAGGACACCGCGCATGATGCGCGAAGCCGCCCCCGCAGGGGTATCGCCTGGGGTAGAAGAGCCGGTTTTCACAATCCGAATGCCTCAAGAAAATCACGGTAGATCAGAGCCAGTGCCTGCAAATCGGCAATGGCGACGCATTCATCTGCCTTGTGCATCGTTGCCCCCACAAGGCCGAATTCAGCAACGGGGCAATACTGGGCGATGAAACGCGCGTCCGAGGTTCCACCACCGGTATCCAGTTTGGGAACGCGCCCGGTATGACGGGACACGACCTCGGAAAGGGCTGCAACAGCCGCACCCGGCTCGGTCAGAAACGCTTCACCGCTGATACTCGCCTCGACCTGCGCAGAGGGCGCATGAAGCGAAACCGTATGGCGGATCCACTGCACCAGATCATCGCCGCGATGCTCGGTATTGAAGCGGATATTAAGCAGAGCCGTCGCCTTGCCCGGAATGATATTCGTGGCGGCATTGCCTACATCCACGCTCACCACCTGAAGGGACGAAGCGGCAAAATGAGCGTTGCCCTCATCGAGAACACGCGCAGTCAGCGCAGTCAGGATCGGCAGCAGGCGGTGAATCGGATTATCGGCCAGATGCGGGTAAGCGACATGGCCCTGCACGCCTGCGACCGTGATCCAAGCATTGAGGCTACCGCGTCGGCCAACCTTGATGACCTCTCCAAGCTGCTGAGGATTCGTGGGCTCGCCGAGAAGGCAGAAATCGGGGCGGTGCCCGTTTTCCATCATCCAGGGCAGAACCTCTTTTGTGCCGTGAAGGGCGGGGCCCTCCTCGTCACCGGTGATCAGCAGGCTGACCGACCCCTTAAGAGGCCGCTCTGCCTGGAGTAATGCCACCGCTGCGACAAAAGCGGCAATGCCGCCCTTCATATCGGCGATGCCACGCCCGTAGAGCTTACCGTCGGCGCATTGCGCGCCGAAGGGGTCGTGCGCCCAGCCTTCGCCGGGCGGCACCACATCGGTATGCCCCGCGAAACACAGATGCGGGCCCTTTTCGCCCAGGCGCGCGAAAAGATTAGGCGTCTGGCTGCCCTCAGGCCCGCAATCCACCCGAGCGGTACTGAAACCGAGACCCGACAAGGTGTCGGCGAGGAGAGCCATCGCCCCGTCATCGGCAGGCGTAACGGAACGGCAGCCGATCAGTTGACCGGCAAGGGCAACGACATCGAGAGACACGATCAGTCGCGCAGCAATTCGTTAATCGAGGTCTTGGAGCGCGTACGCTCATCGACCCGCTTGACGATAACGGCGCAGGCGAGATGCGGCGCGTCCGGCGTCCGGCCGGGAAGCGTACCGGGCACGACCACGGAATAGGCCGGGACACGCCCCATATGGATCTCACCTGTCGCGCGGTCGACGATCTTGGTCGAGGCGCCGATGAAAACACCCATGGAGAGAACCGAGCCACGCTCGACCACGACGCCCTCGGCAACTTCCGAACGCGCCCCGATGAAGCAATCGTCCTCGATAATGACCGGAGCAGCCTGCAACGGCTCGAGCACGCCGCCGATACCGGCGCCGCCGCTGATATGCACGTTCTTGCCGATCTGCGCGCAGGAACCGACTGTGGCCCAGGTATCGACCATAGTGCCGCTATCGACGCGCGCGCCGACATTGACGAAGCTCGGCATCAGCACTACGCCCGGCGCGATATAGGCCGAACGACGCACGATGGCACCGGGAACGGCACGGAAACCGGCTTCGGCAAAGCGGAACTGGTCCCAACCATCGAATTTCAGCGGCACCTTGTCGAAGCCGGGAACACCTCCGCAGGCACGCTCGGCAACCCGGCTATCGGTGATGCGGAAAGAAAGCAGAACGGCCTTCTTGAGCCACTCATGCACGACCCAGCCATTCTCACCCGGTTCAGCCACACGCAGCCGGCCTTCATCGAGAGCCGTGAGAGCATGCTCGATCGCTTCGCGCGCCTCGCCTTCCGTATGGGCATTGAGCGTGTCACGACGCTCCCACAGAGAGTCGATCACGGTGCGCAGGTCGGAGACGGGCATCTTCAGGCGTCCTTTGGCGGGGTTACTCAAGTGAGCGGACCATGCTCAGGACGCATCAAGAAGTCAACGAATCTTGCGCCGTACAGGCGTTAAGGATGAATTAAATACCAACAGCTATATTGGATCGCGAGCCAGGAAATGGGACTTTGGCCAGGAACCTCTATTATCGAGAGCGTCGCAAATCTTGCCTCTCTGCCTCCGGGAACACGCCAGATGAACGCATTCCTGTTGAACACCCTGCGTTCGACGCTCTCCAGTTTTATTTTCGGGAGTAGTGGAGCGTCCCCGCGGACGGGACCGCAGGACTGGAAGCAGCGCGAACTCGAGTTCCAGGCCTCGCTTCTTGAGACCCTACGCGCGGCTATTTCGGTATCTGAAGGGCTGAGGCAGGCTTTCGAGCAATTCTGCGCCCAGACAAAACCTCAGCGCGGTGTTCTCATGAGTGCGGGGGCGCTCGTCATACCGCCCCCCTCGGAGCCGCAATTGCATGTTCTTCACTCCTGGCCGAAGCAGGACAGGACATCGCGTGAGGAGTTCGGCGGCCAGCGTAGCAGCACCAATCTCTGCCTGCGGGCGATTACGGAAATCCGGCATCAGGGAGAAATTGGCATCTTCGTCTATTTTCCCCATCGCTTTCCGACTCGCGCTGCGGAGGCCTTCAGACGCGTGCTCGACACGCTGATCCAGACAGCGGCGGCGATGATCGAGGTCGATCATCGCTATCGTGTACTGATGCGTGCCCTGCCCTACGACCCTTTGACGCATCTGCCAATCTGGTCGCTGTTTCGCGAAAAAGTCGAAAGGCGCTTACCTCGGCTCGATCGGGAGCATCTTCCCGCGACACTGATGCTCGTCAGCTTTTCCGGATTACTGAATACGCCGCAGGGTCTGATCGATGCAGACGATGCCATCGAGCAGATCGCGCATGTTCGCGATGCCATCGCCTTTCTGCAGCGCGCCATCCGCCCGACCGATCTGATCGGACAGCTGGACCGCGAAAGTTTCGTGCTCTGGCTCGATGGGGGGGACCGTTTTGCCTCGGTCGAGCGCGCCGATCAGATATGCAAAAGACGCTATCTCTGTTCTGCGGGAGCCAATCCTCTGGTTTCGGTCAAAATCGGCCTTGTAACGCGCGAACCGCATTCAACTGACACGGTGGACGCCTTTTTCGAGAGAGCACGCCTCGCTCTCTCGATCGCCCATGAAGAAAGCGTGGACTGGTATTTCGCCCACGAAAATGCCTGATCAGGCAGCGCGGATAAGCGTGCCTGATCCCTTATGGGTGAAGAGTTCGAGCAGGCAGGCGTGAGGCACACGTCCGTCGAGGATCACCGCCGCACTGGCCCCTGCCTTGACCGCGGCGAGACAGGTCTCGACCTTGGGGATCATACCGCCTGAAATCGACCCGTCGGCAATACGACGCTGCGCTTCTTCTGCGGTCAGTTCAGGAATGAGCTTGCCGTTTTCGTCAAGGACACCTGCCACATCGGTCAGCATCAGCAGACGCGAGGCATTGACACTGCCCGCAATCGCCCCGGCAGCGGTGTCCGCATTGATATTATAGGTTTCGCCCTTCTCGCCCACACCGACCGGGGCAATCACGGGGATGAGCCCGGAGCCGAGCAGGGAATAGAGTACACGCGGATCGATCTTTGTGGGCTCACCCACGAAGCCGAGATCCTGCACTTCTTCCTGCCCCGAGCACGCGTTGCGGCTGCGGTGCATCAGCTTGCGCGCCTGCAACAGCCCGCCATCCTTGCCCGAAATACCAACAGCCAGAGCGCCGGCGCGGTTGATGAGATCGGCCACCTGCTTGTTGACGCTGCCCGAAAGCACCATCTCGATGACGTCGATCGCCGCCTGATCGGTGACACGAAGCCCATCGACGAAGCGGGACTCGATTTCAAGACGTTTGAGCATGGCGCTGATCTGGGGGCCACCGCCATGCACGACGATCGGGTTGATGCCGACCAGTTTCAGCAGGGCGATGTCGCGACCGAAGGCGCTCGAAAGATGATCCTTGCTCATGGCGTTACCGCCATATTTCACGACGATCGTGTCACCGGCATAACGACGCAGAAAAGGGAGGGCACTGGCAAGCAGGGCTGCCTGCTGCTGGCCTTCGTCATTCATGTCAGGGAGGGTGAACTCCGCTGCGTCCTTCTTCATCCCTGCTCCCCTTCCGCTCCTGAGCCCGCACAGGAGCGGGCGATTTCGGCACGCAAAGTCTCGATGCCCAGTGCGGTTTCGCTGCTGGTGATCACGATATGCGGATAAGCTGCCGCATGCTTGGCCAGTACGGCATCAACCTCGGCAATCTTGGCTTTGAGCTTGTTCGGCCCCATGCCATCGGCCTTGGTCAGCACGACCTGAAACAGCACGGCAGCGCGGTCGAGCATCTCCATCACGTCGCGATCGGCCTGTTTCAGCTCGATGCGTGCATCGAGCAGCAGAAAGACGCGTGTCAGGGTCGGGCGGCCGCGAAGATAGGCAAACATCATTGTCTGCCATTCTTCTTTCACCGACTTGGCCGCTTTCGCAAAGCCATAGCCAGGCATGTCGACCAGGGCCAACCTGCCGCCGAGATTGAAGAAATTGAGCTGTTTGGTGCGGCCTGGCTCGGAAGAGGCGCGGGCCAGCCTGTTACGCCCGGTAAGAGCATTGATCAGGCTGGACTTGCCGACATTGGAGCG